>CAJLHL010000042.1 GCA_905206455.1 uncultured Eubacteriales bacterium | reverse complement strand
TGTCGAATACGCAGCCCGGCCGGTTTGTTTTTTGTTCGCTGCAGCCGGCAGCAGATAAAAAGAGTAGTTATCCATCAGGATTTAGCGAGTAAGCTGCCGGCTACAACAAAAACATTATATTACAAGAAAGAATCAGGTGAAAGATATTTATGGAAAAAAACCAAAAATAAGGAAGAATTTCCTTATTTTGTATATTGTGGATTTTATCACAATACGGGGCGTTTGATGTTATTTAAGAAAAATAAAAAACGGCGGAGATCCGCCGTTTTTGTATGTTTTTGTCGCTCCGTCAGCCGCTGGGACAGTGCGGATTCCGTCGGATGATTTTATTTCCGTCCGGAAGAACTGTTTCTGGATTATTCGTCGATCCGGTGAAAAGACGGTTTTCGCTGAGAGAAAGAAGTGATGTAGTCGAATCCCAGCGATTTCAGATAGGCGTAGGCATACTTGAAGTGATATGCTACATGTTCCGGACAGTGCGCATCCGAACCGGTAGTGATAATTTCTCCGCCGAGCGTTCGATAGAGCCGCAGGATCGCTTCGGAAGGACAGGTTTCTTTCATGTCATATCGGAAAGAAGAGGTGTTCAGTTCGATACCGTGTCCCGTTTCGATCAGATGCTTTAAAATGGCCTCAATGATATCGCTGTACGTGTCAAAAGGAGCGATTTCAGGCGCGTAGCGGTCGATGATGTTCAGATGGCCCAGATTGCAGAAGTCGTCGTATTTTTTCAGATTATTGTAGACATAAGTATAGTAATCTTCGTAGACTCTGCGGGGAGATTTTCCGTCGAAAAAATTACCGTTGTAAAGGGGTTCCGCACATGCACAGTGAAAGGAACCTATGATATAATCATAATCATATGCCCGCGCTGCTTCGCGGCAGCGGTCGAGCTGATCGTGCTGAATACCGATTTCGATGCCTTTGACGACTTTTAGCCGATTCCGGTACTGTTCCTGCTTTTTTTCGAGTTCTTCGTGATAAAGCGGGAAATTCAGTTCAAAAGGATAGTCCGGATCGGGATAGCCGGGATCGAAATGATCGGTCACCGCCATCTGGATCAGGCCGTTTTTTACGCCGGCGTCCAGCATCAGAGTCAGAGGTGTTTCGGAGTCGTCGGAGAAAAAAGAATGCGTATGATAATCGTAAAACATGTTGTCTGTACCTCCATGTGTCGAGTATAGCACAGGAAACGGGATATTGCATACGCAAATCTGTTGACATCGTCCTTTCTGATGTTATAATATTTACTATGATAAAGCGATAAAGTGATAGCGTGATAAAGTAAAGAGACAAAAGTGTTATCGTGCTGTCGCTAAAAAACCGCAGCGCCGCTGTCCTGCCCCCCCGATGCAGGAGGAGATCCCTCCGGATGGCGAGAGACGGAGAAAAACAGGCGAAACAGCGCGTCTTGAGAAGACAGGAGAACGAAAATATGATGAATCATTTTATACCGGAAGGTGTTTCCGATCTTAATTACGATGAATTCGAAAAGATGAAAGCGGTGGAGGAGTCGCTGCTTTCCGTCTTTCGGGAGAACGGTTACCGTCAGATCATGACGCCGACTTTCGAGTATTATGACCTCTTTGCCGACGATTCCATCTTTGCCGGCACGGAGGATATGTATAAACTTGTGGATAAAAACGGTCAGCTGATGGTCCTTCGTCCTGACGCTACAATTCCGATCGCCAGAATGGCGGCGACCCATTATAAAGACAGCGATGCGCAGATGAAGCTGATGTATGTGACAAATGTGTTTCGTACGGCGGATTTCCGAAAGGGCGAAAAGAGAGAATTCACTCAGGCGGGCATCGAGTTTTTCGGTTCGGACTGTGCGGATGCCGACGCCGGCGTGATCGAGACAGCCATTTCCGCTCTGAAAAAGACCGCGGGCGACGATATGAAGACGGAGATCGGCGATGCGGGTTATTTTAACGGTCTGCTCGAAGCGTTGTCCGTCTGCCCGGGATTCGATTCGAGGGATGTGCAGTCTGAAGTGAGAAAGCTGGTCGAAAGCAAGAATATCCCGGGACTCCACCTCTTTGCAAAAGAGCATCAGATTCCGCAGGATATCAGAGAAGCTCTGCTGTCGCTGCCTCTGCTCTTCGGGGCGCCGGAGGAAACCCTTGCAAAAGCGGAACGGCTGACGCTCAACGATACGATGAGAGCCGCCGTGGCAAATGTCCGGGAGATCTACGGACGGATCGGTGAGAAAGACTGTGTCTCCATCGATATGGGGCTGATCAACACGCTGGAATATTATTCCGGTATGATCTTTCAAGTCTATCTGAAAAAGACCGGCGTCATCGTGGGAAGCGGCGGCCGTTATGACAAACTGATGAAAAAGTTCGGCAGAGATATTCCTGCGGTGGGCTTCGGCCTCAATGTCAATACTCTGATGGAAGCGCAGGCGACGATGGAAAGCGAACGGGGCAGTGATGTTCTCACCATCGCACTGGGCAAGGGTCGTCTGGCGGATATCACATTCCAGAAGTTCGAAGAGGCGGGAATCCATTTTCCTGATTATTCCAAAGAAAGTCGGAAGCTGATCTTCGACGATGAAACTGGCAGATTCCGCATTATTTTCGTCAAGGCGGTAGACGTGGGCATTTACGTGGAAAAAGGAGCCTGCGACGTGGGCGTCATCGGCAAGGATACGCTGCTGGAGAGCGGCTCGGATGTATTTGAGATGATGGATCTGGGCTACGGAAAATGTATTTTCGCCGTAGCCGGGCTGAAGGGTTTCCGTTACGATCCGAAGAAAAAACTGCGGGTGGCTTCGAAATATCCGAATGTGGCGAAAAATTACTTTGCGAAATTCGGCCGTTCCATCGAGGTGACGAAGATCAACGGTTCTGTGGAACTGGCTCCTATCGTGGGTCTTTCCGACGTCATCGTGGATATCGTGGAAACGGGTAATACTCTGAGAGAAAACGGTCTTGAGGTCATAGAAAAAATCGCGGACATCAGCGCCCGGTTTATCGTAAACAGAGCCAGTCTGAAGACGAAACAGGACAGCGTAGCGGAGATTGTCCGGGCGCTGGAACAATAGAAAAAGGAAAGAATCATGAAGACATTAATCGTAAAAAAAGGTGAAGAATTAAAAGCGGCCCGCATTCTCAGCAACCGAACGGACGACGATTTCGACGCGGTGGACGCTACGGTAAAAGAGGTGATCGCCAGAGTCCGGGCGGAGGGGGACGACGCGCTCTATTATTACAGCGAAAAGTTCGGCGGTCCGGGAAAGACGGAAACCGGTCCTCTGAGAGTCACGGAGGAAGAGCTGGAGGAGGCTTACCGCAGCGTGGAACCGGAGGTCACCGCGGCACTGGAGTTAGCGGCGGAAAATATCCGTTCTTTCCACGAAAAACAGCTTCAGAAGACCTGGAGTTATACGAAGGGTGATAATATCATGCTGGGTCAGCTGATCGTGCCGATTCAAAACGTGGGCGTCTATGTGCCCGGCGGTACGGCGGCCTATCCTTCGTCTGTGCTGATGAACGTCATTCCGGCGAAAATCGCAGGATGTCCGCGGATCGTCATGTGCTCTCCCGCGGGAAAAGACGGCAAGATCAGCAAATATATTCTCGCCGCGGCGAAGATCACCGGCGCTGACGAAATCTACAAGACGGGAGGCGCTCAGGGGATCGCGGCGCTGGCCTACGGCACGGAGAGCATCCGTCCGGTCAATAAGATTACCGGCCCGGGCAGCGCTTTCGTAGCCAGAGCAAAAAAGTATGTCTACGGCACGGTGGACATCGATATGATCGCCGGCCCCAGCGAAATCTGTATCGTGGCCGACGCTTCCGGAGATCCGGCGTTTATCGCGGCGGATATGCTCTCTCAGGCGGAACACGACAAAATGGCTTCTTCCATACTGATCACCGATTCGAAGGAGATCGCGGAGAAGACAGCGAAAGAGCTGAAAAGACAGTTAGCCGCACTGGACCGCGTAGAAATCGCGTCAGAAGCCATCGCCAATAATGCGGCGATTTTTATCACGGAAGATATCGACAGCGCTATGATCATCGCAAACGACATCGCGCCGGAGCATCTGGAACTGATGGTGGAAGAACCGGAATCCTATCTGGACCAGGTGAAGAGCGCCGGTGCGGTATTCCTCGGAAAATACGCGCCGGAACCGCTGGGCGATTATGTGGCGGGACCTAACCATACGCTGCCTACCAGCGGAGCGGCGAAATTCGCTTCTCCTCTCGGCGTCTATGATTTTCTGACGAGAACCAGCATCATCCGCTATTCTTATGAAGATCTGAAAGGCGTCAAAGATGAAATCGTACGGATTTCCGATAAAGAGGGACTGACTGCTCACGGAAACGCCATTAAAATCCGTTTCGGAGAACTGTAAAAAGCGGAGAGAGGGCTGTGCGCAAACCGCGGTATGTCATACCGGAATCCGGAAGGCGGAGACGTCTGCCGGTCCGGCAGAAAAAGCGGTAAGGCGCAGGAAAGGCGTTTTTTTGTAAAATTCCGTGAGCGGTAAACGGTTCAAATGCAGAACGGAAATCAGAAGATCTGAACCATAGGGAAAGAGATATGGCCGAAGGGCGGCTTTTCTGAGGCGGAAGGAGATTCCGCAGGGACGGAACAGGCGCGGGACATGAGAAAAGAAAAGGAAATACAAAAAATGGTAGGAGTAATCGATTACGACGCAGGCAATGTGAAGAGCGTCATGAAAGTCGTGGAAAAACTGGGCGGTGAAGCTGTTCTCACCGCCGATCCGGCGGTGCTGGATCAGTGTTCTTCTCTGATCCTTCCGGGGGTAGGTTCTTTCGGTAAGGTTGCGGAGAATCTGAGAAAGACGGGTCTGGACCGGTATCTTTTAAAGGCCGTAGCGGAAGGCAGACGGCTGCTGGGTATCTGTCTGGGAATGCAGATGCTTTTCGACAGGAGTTTTGAAGATGGAGAGTGGGAAGGTCTCGGCCTGATCAAAGGCCGGGTGGTCCGTTTCGGAAAAGAGAACGACGAGGATTGGGATGAGAGAAGTAAGATCCCTCATATGGGCTGGAATCTGCTGATAAAAAACAGAGAGGATTCCATCGGAGCAGGGATCGGTTCTGACGACTATGCTTATTTCGTCCATTCTTACTATGCGGTTCCCGAAGACTGGAGCGACGTAGTGTACTATGCCGACTATAATGTAAAAGTTCCCGGCGTAGTGAGAAAGGGCAGTGTCATCGGAATGCAGTTTCATCCGGAAAAGAGTTCTGAGACGGGGATGCGTCTGCTGACGAATTTCCTGAAAGAAGGTGAAGAGATTGCTGACTAAGAGAATCGTGCCGTGTCTCGATGTGGATCACGGCCGTGTGGTGAAAGGTGTAAAATTTCAGGGTCTGCAGGACGTAGATGATCCGGTGGAACTGGCGAAGCATTACAGCGATATCGGCGCCGACGAGCTGGTATTTTACGATATCACCGCTTCCAATGAAGAACGGGAGATTTTTCTGGATGTGGTGGAAAAGACAGCTTACAATGTATATATTCCTTTTACGGTGGGAGGCGGGATCCGTACCATCGACGATTTCAATAAAGTGCTGAGAGCCGGTGCGGACAAGGTTTCTGTCAATTCGGCGGCGGTGAAAAATCCGCAGCTGATCACGGAAGCGGCGCTGAAATTCGGCAGCCAGTGCGTCGTCTTATCCATTGATGCAAAGCGCAGCGGGGATTCCTGGGAGGTCTATGTCAACGGCGGAAGAACTCCTACCGGCATCGACGCAGTGGAGTGGGCTGTCCGCGGAGAAAAGGCGGGAGCCGGCGAGCTGGTTCTCAATTCTATCGACGCCGACGGAGTAAAGACGGGATTTGATCTGGAACTGAACCGGGTGATTTCCGAATCTGTCACTCTGCCGGTTATCGCTTCCGGAGGGGCCGGCACGAAAGAACATTTTCTCGAAGTATTCCGGGAGGGAAAGGCTGACGCGGGGCTGGCCGCCAGTGTATTCCACTTCGGGGAAATCGACATCCGGGAACTGAAAAAATATCTGAAAGAAAACGGCGTAAACATGAGGATTTAAAATTCTCATGAGCGCTGTTCTGTGATAAACTGAATCAGGGACAATCGGCGGACGGCATCGAACCGTCCGTCTGTTTCTGTTGCAAAAGATTTTTCGATCGCCGGGTGAAAAACGCGCGGTCAAAGAAAAAAGGAGCCGGAAAAGCCGGACGGAGGATAAAATGAATGAAGAAATTCTGAGCCAGATCCGTTACGACAGCCGGGGGTTGGTACCCGCTGTCGTTCAGGATGCGGAGACAAAAGAGGTTCTCATGCTGGCGTACATGAATGAAGAGGCGCTGAAGCGCACGTTGACTTCCGGAACGACCTGGTTTTACAGCAGAAGCCGTCAGGCGATGTGGAACAAAGGAGAGACCTCCGGACATTTTCAGATGGTAAAAAGAGTCAGCTACGACTGCGACTGCGATACGATTCTGGTGGTGGCGCAGCAGATCGGAGCGGCGTGTCATACCGGAAATTTCACCTGTTTTTACCGGAATTTTGAACTGGAAAATACAGAGGAATAAAGAGGACGGCCGGAGTGAAAGAAAATACGGATTTTTCAGAACGCAGAGAAGGAAAACGAGACTTTTTCGAAAGATATCGATGGAAGAAATGAGTATAACGGGCGCAGAGCGGTAAAAAAGCGGAGAAAGGACGGGAAGAGAGATGCATTTAGAAGATATGATGAAATTCAACCGAGAATTTGTCGACAAAAAAGAATACGAAAAATATCAGGCGGACAAATATCCTGCAAAGAAGACGGCCATATTAACCTGTATGGACACCCGGCTCACAGAATTGCTTCCCGCGGCGCTGGGCATCAGAAACGGAGACGTAAAGCTGATTAAAAATGCGGGAGGCATTATTTCCCACCCTTACGGCAGTGTGATGCACAGTCTGGTGATCGCGGTGTACGAACTGGGCGTGGAAGAAGTCTGGGTCATCGGTCACGATGACTGCGGCATGCAGAATGTGGACTGTGAAGCGCTGATCGGACATATGCACCAGCGCGGCATCACCGATGTGGATATCGCCAGAAGCGACGGCGCTACCGGCGGAATCGAAGAATGGCTCCGGGGATTTGGAGATGTAAACGAAGCCGTACTGGAGACGGCCCGGATCATACGGAATCATCCGCTGATGCCGAGGGAGCTGAGAGTTTTCTCTCTGATTATGGATCCGGTGACGGGAGAGGTTCGTCCGGCGGAAGAAACAGAACAGAAATAAAAGGAGATCCTATGGAAAAAGCACTTGTCATCATAGACGGCAACAGTCTCATGAATCGGGCGTATTATGCCATCCAGCGGCCGATGATTACGGGAGACGGCATGTATACCCAGGGAATTTTCGGATTTCTCAACATGCTGAATAAAATACTGACCGATTATGAACCGGAGTATATCTCCGTGGCTTTCGACCGGAAAGCGCCCACTTTCCGGCATTTAGAGTATAAAGAGTATAAAGCCGGCCGGAAAAAAATGCCGCCGGAACTGGCGATGCAGTTTCCTGTGCTGAAGGAGATCCTGTCGGCGATGAAAATCGACAGGATCGAAATCGATGGATTTGAGGCGGATGATATTATCGGGACTGTAGCGGTAACGGCGGAGCGAGAGGGACTTTTTCCGCTGATTATCACAGGAGACCGGGACGCTCTGCAGCTGGCCACCGACGTGACGAAGATCATCTTTACGAAGCGCGGGATCACGGAATTCGAAGTATATGACCGTCAGGCCATGATCGACAGATACGGTCTGACTCCGCAGCAATTTATCGATCTCAAGGGCCTGATGGGAGACGCTTCCGACAATATTCCGGGCATCCCCGGCGTCGGAGAGAAGACGGCCACGAAATTGCTGCTGGAATACGGCTCCGTGGAAAATATCATCGCTTCCGTAGGTTCTATGAAAAAGAGTAAGCTGAAAGAAAAAATCGAGGAAAATGCACAGATGGCGGTGATGAGCAAGCGTCTTGCCACGATCAATACCAATGTGCCTCTGAATATCGATTTCGAGGAGCTCAGATACGAGGAACCGGACAGTCAGCGCCTCATCGAGCTGTACAAACGGCTGGAATTCAATTCTTTCCTCCGGAAGATGGCGAAGTCTTCCGGCGGCGCTTCCATAAGGACAGAAAATTCTTCGGAGGAGGAAGGTGTTTTCGCAGAACCGGGTTCGCCAAAACTGTCCGCCGGTTTTTCCGGGGCTTTGGAGGGAACCCCGGCAGCGGAGCAGTTCGCTTTTTTATACGCCGTATCTCCTTCTGCGGATATCGTCAGAGCCGATACCAGGGAGAAGCGCGGAGAGATGAAAGACGACCTGTCACGGACGGAATCCCTCTGGCTGAAGATTTTTCACGACAATGCGCACGTCACCCTTCCTGAGATTTCTTCTGTCTGCATCGCTTCTTCCGATACGGTGTATTACATTCCATGGACGGAAGAAGCTGCTGCCGATGTGACGGAATGGATGGCCTCTTATGAAGGGAAAATCTGCGGACACGATCTGAAACCGGATTATTACGCTCTTTTCTGCAGCGGTATCGCCGGGCTTTCCGCAGCGGCACACAGAGAGAGAGTCTTTCATACCGGGTTTGACACGGCGGTGGCGGAATATGTTCTCGACCCGCAGAAGCGTTCCTATGAATTGTCTCAGCTCTCACTGGAATACTTTCACGAAGAATTTCCCACCGACAGAGAGATTCTCGAAGAGGCTTCTGTCATCGATATGTTCGGGGAAACCGATCAGAAACAGGCAAATCTCGGCCGTAAAATTCTCGCGCTGTCGTCGCGGCTGGCTCTGGTGCAGGCGCAGCGTATGCAGGCGGAGGAGCTTTCTCCGGTATATCAGGAGATCGAACTGCCGTTGATCGAAGTGCTGGCCAGTATGGAAAAGACGGGTATCCGTGCGGACGGCGAAGAACTGGAAGAGATCGGAGTCAGTCTGAAAGAGCAGATCGATAAGATCACCTCGGCTGTCTATGAAAGCGCGGGAGAGGAATTCAACATCAATTCCCCGAAACAGCTGGGAAGTATTCTTTTCGATAAATTAAAGCTTCCTCCGGGGAAAAAGACGAAGTCAGGCTACTCCACCAATGCTGAAGTTCTGGAGCATCTTGCGCGGGATTATGAGATCGCCGCTCAGGTGCTGGAATTCCGCATGCTGACAAAACTCAACGGAACTTATGTAGAGGGTATGCTGCCGCTGATCGACAGCGACAGCCGGATTCACGCCCACTTTCAGCAGACGGTGACCACTACGGGACGTCTCAGCTGCACGGAACCGAATCTTCAGAATATCCCGGTGCGCCAGGAGCTCGGAAGGCTTCTGAGAAAGGTGTTCACCGCTTCCGGCGAGGGCAGAATTCTGGTAGGGGCGGACTATTCCCAGATCGAACTGAGGATCATGGCTCATCTTTCTCAGGATCCGGCGCTCATCGAAGCTTTTGAAAAAAATCTTGACATTCACCGCAGTACGGCGGCCAGAGTCTTCGACATTCCCGCTGGAGATGTGACGCCGCTGCAGCGCAGCAGAGCAAAAGCGGTAAACTTCGGCGTGATTTACGGGATCAGCGCTTTCGGTCTTTCCTCGGATCTGAAAATTTCGAGAAACGAGGCGCAGCAGTATATCGACGACTATTTCCGCAAACATCCCCGGGTGAAGGAATACATGGACCGTATGGTGGCCGAATGCAGAGAAAAGGGATACGTCACCACCATGCACGGCCGCAGGAGGAAAATCGGCGAAATCCACGCGTCGAATTATATGACGCGTCAGCTGGGAGAACGTTTGGCTATGAATACGCCGGTACAGGGTACAGCGGCGGATATCATGAAGCTCGCTATGATCGAGACTTACCGCAGGCTGCGGACGGAGATCCCGGAAGCTTCCGTCGTTCTTCAGGTACACGATGAACTGATTATCGACGCGCCGACGGAGAAAGCGGAGGCTGCGGGACGGATTCTCACAGAATCCATGTGCGGCGCCGCCAAACTCAGCGTACCTCTGATCGCAGAAGTCAATACGGGAAACGATTGGTACAGTATAAAATAGAGGCGGAGACCGGAAAGAGCGACGTCTGTGCCGGTTTTCGCACACCGCCGGGTCAGCTGTAAAGACGGACGGAGCGGGTGGGGAAGCCGCAGGCGGATTTCCTGAACTTTGCACTGATTTAAACGTGTTTTTGTGAATTTGTAATTGCTATTTATCTGTTTTAAAGGTATAAATAATATAGATAAACAGCTTCAGCACGTCAACGAAAATAAGGAATCGACATATTATGTATATAATTGGACTGACCGGAGGAAGCGGCTCCGGCAAGACGACTGTTTCAAATTATCTCAGAAAAAAAGGCTTCGAAATTATCGATTTCGACCTGACGACGAGAGAACTTCAAAAGCCGGGAGAACCGGCGCTGGCGGAAATCGTAGAGGCGTTCGGTCCCGAGTCGCTGCTGCCGGACGGTACGATGAACCGCAAGTATGTGGGAAAAGTCGTGTTTTCCGATCCGAAAGAAAAGAAAAAGATGGACAGTATCATACAGAAATACGTAGATGTCCTGATCACAGCCCGCACGGACGCGTTTCGGGAGGCGGGCCGGGACGTGACGCGGCAGACAAATCCAAAGGATTATCTGCAGAAAAAAGTCATCTTTTACGATCATCCTCTCCTGTTTGAGGTACCGTACAACATCGAGCCGGCAAATGAGGCGTGGGTGGTGGATGTGGATGATGAGACCCGAATACAGCGCATTCTGAAGCGCGACTGCATCTGCAGAGACGACATTATCAAGCGTATGAATTCTCAGACTTCGAGGCAGTATAAACTGGAAAGAGCGGATTATGTCATCGACAACAGCGGTACGAAAGAAGAACTGTTCCGCAACGTAGACGCACAGATCGAAGCCCTCGACCGCAGACTTCCGTAGGATAACAGAGGTATGTTTTATCATGACGAAAAAGGCAAAAACAGCATACATAATCATTGCACTGGTGCTAACGGCCGCTTTGACTGCATGTCAGCAAAGCGGTTTATTTACAGACAGCGAAGGGCAGGAGGGCACGTATGTGACTTCACATGAGATCAGCATTCCCGTGATGAAAATCCGGAATTTAAACCCGGCCACGTCTTCGGATGAGGACATCTATCAGATGACCAAGCTGGTGTACAATTCCCTGATCGGTCTGGGAGATACCATGGAACCGACGGCAGAACTGGCGGAATCCTGGACATATAACGATTCCGGAGATCTGGAATTCCGCCTGAAAAAAGGCGTTCGCTTCAGCGACGGTTCGGAACTGACGGCGGATGATGTGGATTTTTCGGTGGATGTCCTGAAGAGTGCGGGAGAAACTTCCGCGTATGCTTCCAAGGTATCCAACATCTCCGGTGTTTCCGTTCACAGCGATTATGAGTTCACCGTGAACCTCAGAGACAGTTCCGATACATCCATCGCTGATTTTGACTTTCCTATCTTCAGTTCTTCACAATACTCCGGCGTCAGAGAATTTCTCAGCGTCGAGGACGAGCCTCTGATCGGGTCAGGAGCTTATAAGATCGATTCCGCGTCGGGACAGGAAATCAGACTCAGCGCCAATGAACACACTTTTGAAGTGAAGCCTTCCAATACGATCACGCTGAAAGTGATGCCGGCGGCGGATCTCTATCCGGGACTCGTTTCCGCGGGAGAATTGAGTATCATGGTGATGGACCAGTTCAACCGCGAAAATATAGCGGGCAATAAACGGCTTAAAGTCACGCCGTTTACCAGCAATGAATTTGAGACGCTGGGATTTCATATCCGGGAGAGCGGCGCCTGCGCCAGCAAGTATGTGCGTCAGGCTGTCGCCATGACGGTGGACAGAGATGAGATCATTTCCTCATGTTATTACAGCAGCGGTATCAAGAGCGACGATCTGTATTTTCCGGGGTATCTGGGAATCGAGACGACCAATGACTTCACCTCTGACCGGGAAACCGCCCTGGAATTGCTGAAGGAAGCCGGGTACAGCGATTCCGATGAGGACGGCGTAATGGAAGACAGCGAAGGCGGCGAACTGGAAATGAAACTGGTGACCAGTTCCGAGAACGAATCCCGCAGAATGGCGGCTCAGATGATCGCGCGCCAGCTGGGAGAAATCGGTATCCGGGTTTCGATTACCGAAGTGGCGTCGGAATCTCTGATCAGCGCGGCGTCTTCCGGCTCTTACGATCTGTTTATCGCGGGCTGGAAAGTCGATGAGCGTTTTGATCTGCGGCAGTTTTACCACAGCGGATACGGAAATCCGGCGGGTTATGCGAACACAACGCTGGACAGTCTGCTCGACCATATGTTTTCCGGCGTCAGCGCAGAGCAGATGAAACAGGATCTGACCGACGCCAAGAAGATCATCGCGGATGAAGTGCCGTATCTGTGTCTTTGCTACAAGACATACGCGGCTGTGACATCCGCCGATTTTGAAGGGCTGATCGTATCACAGTTCAATGACTATTATGCGTCCTGTCAGGACTGGAGTGTCAGGTTCCTGCAGCCGGAAGAGGAAAAAGCCGCAGAGGACGACGGCGGGACGGCGCAGAGCGAGTAGGACAAACGCCTGCTTCGCGCGGCGTTTGTCAGAGACCGAAGAATATGTTATCATTTTTTCAGAAGCAGGAGGTAATGAAAGATGGAAGACAACAATAGGATAAATGAAGAAAATCCGGTGATGATCCACGGAAAACCGGTACAGATCGGTTCTTTTGATGAGTATCATTTCTGCATGCCGGACACCAGATATTTCGACGTCGCCGATGTCCTCGTGCTGGAGCTCTCTTTCGCCTGTGTGGTCATCAAGAATGTGGGCATGCGGGGAGAAGACAAGCTCTACAAGATGATCGACGGCAAGAAAGTTCCTATCTCCGAACTGGATTTTATGGAGGCCGGCGTGAAGACCTGCAATCTCCAGATGGCTCTGGATCAGAAGTACACAGGCAAGCCGATTTTGTTCGACGCCAGGGAAAGAGAGCGGATGCTGTTCGGTCATATCGGCATGTAAGAATGCACGCAGACAGAAGCGGAGGACACAAAAAGTGGACGACAAAAAGAAGGAAGAATTAGAGAGAGAATTTGACGAAGCGTATCGTCTCGCTATGGAGATGGTTATCGAAAAGAGAGGCGGCGACCGTTCTATCGTCTATAAGAAGCTGATGGATAACGCGCCGAATATCGGCATGATCGTCGTGGAAAGAGACGCTGTTTATGAAGGAGAACCGGGTACTCTCGTCTGGGATTACGGTCTCTGCAATGAGATCACGTTTATCTATGACGACGACCCGGAGCACATCGCCGTGTTATATACCGCCAAAAACGAGTATGATGCGGAGCGCGCTTTTAACGAATATTATAATAAGATGAGACCGGAAGGCGTGCCGGAAGAAAAGATCTATCCCCTCACCGGCGGCGACGGATTCCCGGGGACGGGAGATTTCGACGGATTTGATGGAAATGGATTCGGCGGTGGTTTCCGCCTGTAAAAGATTTCGAAATCAGTCAATTCTGCAGAGGGACAGCGTCAGAAAGTCTGAAGATCCGCAGGTTGCCCGGGCGCTGCGACGGTTCGAATACGAGGATGCTTTTTGAAACCGCGGCATGTCGTGCAGAAGCGGCAACCGGGGAAAAGCATCCTCTTTTTTTGAGTTCTCAGACGCAGAGAACGCAAAAGGGCGTTTCCTTTGAGGACAGGAATCGGTGAAACAGTTAGTCTGGCGGGGAAACAGATGGCGTAATTAAAGGATAAGCAGATATTTAGAAAATATATATAAACCGAAAGGGGAGGTACTGCGATGGAATACAGAGTGAAAGTGACCGTTATAGATAAGAAACTGTACCCGGAATTGCAGGCGCAGTATTGCGCCGTGCCGGACAGCGGGAAATGTCCGTGTTATAACGTGGGGGATGAGTTTCTGTTCTGCCGTAATGATGAACGGGATGATTATTGGCACATGGGTGCGGGTACGCTGATCAGGAGCGGCACGCCGGATGAGGGAGTATTGCTGTCTCCGGGAACCATGCACTGCGGAGAGGCAGGCGTGCCGTTCTGCTCTGAAGCATGGGATTGTATCAGCAGATATATCTACGCCGCGCTCCAGGGCGGTGCGATTATGCACGGCTGGACAAACGACGATAAGGTTATGATCGCCTGCTGCAATGACGGTACCAGACCGGTGATTTTTAAAATCGAAAGAGTAGACGTGGAAGATTGACAATTGAAAATATCTCTTCGAATGTGTGAGGAGACGGCCTGGAGGCGTACGGCATCGGCTGTCTGTTCTTTCCAGACAGATTCCTTTTGCGTCATAAAATTGCGGCTCGGAAGGAGTTTTTTTATTTCGAGTCATTCCGCCGGTCTCATCTGTGTATTGCGGTACTGTACAAGGAAATGAAAAAAATTACTTTCAAACATTGACAAAAGTATGAGATTCGTGTAATATATCTATTGTTACTGCGAACGAGGCGCGAAATAGAATATCTGCGGTCGTGCTGGAATAGGCAGACAGGCACGTTTGAGGGGCGTGTGTCAGCAGACGTATGGGTTCAAGTCCCATCGACCGCACCAAACCGATATCATCCGGACTCATTTCCTATGGGAGATGGGTCCGGATGATTTATTTTTCGGAGAATTCCGGCCGCTCGTGTTTCCGGCGAAGGAAAATGCCGGTCTGCATTTCAGCAGGGGGCGGATCTTCCGGAAGATGATTGTTTGGATACAAAAACAGCGGGCTGTAGTATAATGAGTTCAGAAATGGGTTCATCAGAAAGCGGGATGGATCAGAGTGAAGAAAACGAGGATAAAAAAGCAGAAGAGGATTTGAAGAATGAGATATACGTGTGTTGTTTTATCGGTTGCGGATATCGATGCCGCGAGAAAATTTTATGAGGATTTGTTTGGACTGGAGTTGTACCAGGATTACGGTATCAATATTTCTTTCACCTGCGGTTTGGCTCTGCAGCAGAATTTTCACTGGCTCGTCGGTCTGCCGAAAGAACAGATTCTGAAAAAAACAAATAATGCGGAGATCTGTTTTGAAGAACAGGATTTTGACGGGTTTCTGGATAAGCTGGCACAATATCCCGAGATTGAACAGCTGGGCGGGATTGTCGAGCACAGCTGGGGTCAGCGGGTTGTCCGATTTTACGATCTGGACGGACATATGATCGAAGTCGGAGAAGAGATGAAGACAGTCGTCGAACGTTTTCTTCATTCTGGAATGACTTTGGAAGAGGTGTCAGTGAGGATGGATGTTTCCGTCGGGGATTTGACGAAGCTGCTGACAGGCTGTTGAGCTCAGACCGCAGCGAAGGGAACGCGAAACCTGTAACGCTGCGGCAGCTGAAAGATCTCCTTTTTGTCCGGAGAAAAGAGGTCAGCATTTTTTACGGTATTCAGCCGGTTCGTTCAGCCGATTCAGCGGTTTCTGCGTCAGAGCCACGACTCTTCCGGTGAAGATCATAGCAAGAATCGTTCCGACGCCGATTCCGATGAGCTGCCGGCGAAATATGAGTCCGATGGCGGCGGAGATCGCGAGACTGATGAGATCGAAGAGATTTTTTCCGAATCCGAACGTTTTTCCGCACTTCCTGCCGATGACTTCCGCCAGCCCGTCCGCCGGATTAGGACAGATCTGCATAGCTACTGTCATCGCCGCACCGATACCGGTCAGAAGAATCGCGGCGGTTAGCAGCAGCAGGCGGAAAGGCAGCGGTTCCGGCACAGGCAGTATCGTATCGAAAACCTGGATAAACAGACTCGTGACAAAGCTCATGAAGATCTGGCAGAGGCGGATCGGTTCAAATTCTCTTCTCAGCAGAAGAAACTGAAGCAAAATGCAGAAGCCGTAAAATAGAAACGTCAGAATTCCCAGAGGAAATTGGGCGAGAACGCTGATGCAGTAAGGCACCGAAACGATGGGCGAGACGCCCAGACAGGTTTTTGTATTCAGTGTAATACCGAGAGCGAGAATGATTCCGCCGGCGATATAAATCGCAAGTCTCAGAGGGAAAGAAATGGACGGAGCGTGTTGTGGAGATGTCATGGATCTGTTCCTTTCTCAATAGATATGGTTGAAAATCTGTCTTTCTGTATCTTCGATGGATCTGTGAAAATAATAGGGCGGGAAAAGTTTCATGTCAAGACCGTATCCATAGAAAAGCCGGTGATATCCAGAAATATGAAACGGATCTTTCACCAAAGTTTTGGAAAAAGTATTGACAGATTTTTCATAATCATCTACAATAGCTATTGTTGTTTGCGGTCGTGCTGGAATAGGCAGACAGGCACGTTTGAGGGGCGTGTGTCAGCAGACGTATGGGTTCAAGTCCCATCGACCGCACCATGATGACAAAGGATAAACTTTGATACAAAAACAGTTTTCTTTTTCGGAAAGCTGTTTTTGTATTTTAGGGGGAAAGCATACCGCGTGACTTCCCGTGCGGCCCGGAAATGGCGCCGCGGCAAGGCCGGACAATCGGATGCTGTACCAGCCGTGAGTTTCGCGCCTTTCGCCCGGCGATCAATTTACTGTCTATAAATGCTCGTTGAATAGATCGAATATTTGATATCTGCATAAGCAAAAAATACCAGTCGTGATTCGGCTGGTATTTCTTTTTGTCACGATTGAATTTTCTTTATTCTGCTGCCCGGATTAAATTACTGACATAAGGCCGCGCTCCCGAAAGCACTTCATCGTAGAAATTTTGTTTCCAGTCGATATACGCAACGCTGTCTTCCAACTCCTGAATGGAGGATTTCAGCGCTTTCCGCTTCTCAGTTAGCATTTGTTTCCGCCGAAGAATAGTGGACTCTCCCTGTAAACACAATTCCAAATACTCTTTCATTTCCTGAATACTCAAACCGCATTTTTTCAGACAAGTCAAGTCCTTGATCCATTTCACATCTTTCTCATCAAAAATCCGGCGGTTGTTTCCATCGCGTTTTACGTTGGGAATGAGTCCCTCATTGCAGTAATATTTTAAAGTCTGATAAGTCATATCCACTTCCCGGCAGACCTGCATCATCGTATACATTATAATCGCCTCCTATTGCGTTCACAAATAAATTGAAATTTTTTTAAGAAGCCTATTGACCGATAGTTACTACCGCAAATTATAATCGGTTGCAGCAAGCGGTTGAAACAATCGGATTATAGCATGAAAAACAGAACATAACAAGAGTGGAAGGAGGATCTCTCGAATGAAGGTATTGCTTATCAACGGAAGCTCGCGGAACAATGGATGTACAGGTGCAGCTTTGCAGGAAGTCGAACGCTCCTTACAGGAAGAAGGGATCGAAACAGAACGATTTTTCATCGGAAATGCTGCGCTGCCGGATTGCATTGCCTGTCGCAGATGCAAGGAGACGGGCCGCTGCGTATACCACGATATTGTGAATGAGTTTGTAGAGAAGGCAGAAAAAGCCGACGGTTTTGTCTTCGGTTCTCCGGTCTATTTCGCTCACCCGAGCGGCAGACTGATGACTTTTATGGACAGAGCCTTTTATTCCGGCGGAACAGCTTTTCAATACAAGCCGGCGGCGGCTGTTCTCTCGGCAAGGCGAGCGGGCACGACAGCCTCATTTGATGTCATCAATAAATACTTTACAATCTGTTCCATGCCAGTGGTTTCTTCGACTTACTGGAATCATGTCTACGGAGCGCAGCCGGAGCAGGTCGCCGAGGACAGAGAGGGGCTGATGACGATGTATAATCTTGGAAAGAACATGGCGTGGATGCTGAAATGCCTGGCCCTTGGAAAAGAAAAGGGAATCGAC
>CAJLHL010000041.1 GCA_905206455.1 uncultured Eubacteriales bacterium | reverse complement strand
CGCCGCGATTTCCGCTTTTTCCGGATCCGCGCCGTAACGTTCTGCCAGCCTCACCGCTGTGTAGATGACGCCTTCGGTATGACGGTATCTCTTTTCTGTCAGCCGTACTCTGATGTAATCGTCCAGCTTTTTTCTGAATTCTTTGTCCATAAAACACTCCGTCTCTGTACGCGTCTTTTCGCATACCTAATCCCGTTCATTTCCCGATTTGAATCCGGGCCCCTTAATACAAATTTTTCTCTTTTATATAATCCGCTACCTTATCCGGTGTCAGATATTTGATACTCTGATTCGCTCGGCTCCTCCTCCGGATCTCGGTAGAGGAAATATCCGCTTTCGGGATATCGATGATCCGGACGTCCGCCTGATACTCTCTGCAGAGATACTCGGCGAACTCCGCCAGTTCAGCGTCCCGGTAGCCCGGGCGTCCTCCCACGAGAAACGGATAGCGGCGAAGAAGCTCTTCGCAGTCCTTCCAGCGTTCGATCTCCAGAATGGAATCCGCCCCGGTAATGAAAAAGAGCTGATCCTCCGGGTAAATTTCCTCCAGCATTCTCATGGTATCCGCAGTATAAGAAATCCGGTCGCTGGCCGATTCGAAATCGGAAGCTTCGAGGTGTTCGTTGTCTTCTACCGCAAGCTGTACCATGCGGAACCGGTCCTCTCCGGGAGCGATCTTTCGGTTGAGCTTAAAAGGAGACGCATGAGCCGGCATGATGAGCACCTTATCCAGCCCCGCCTCCTGTCTGACGTTCTCCGCCAGAATCAGATGACCGTGATGGATGGGGTTGAAACTCCCCCCAAGTATTCCGATTTTCATAATGCCGCCCTCTGCACTTCTACGATTCCTGAGAATCCTGCTGCGCCGTCACCTGTATCGATAATTCCCGCAGCTGTTCTGCGGAAATATCCCCCGGAGCGCCCGACATCAGGCACTGAGCGTTCTGATTCTTCGGAAAAGCGATAACCTCACGGATGCTCGATTCGCCCAGCATCAACATCACCAGACGGTCCAGGCCGTAAGCCAGCCCGCCGTGAGGAGGCGCGCCGTACTTGAAGGCTTCCATCATGAAGCCGAATTTTCTCTCCGCTTCCTCCTCGGAGAGTCCCAGGGCAGCAAACATCCTCTTCTGAAGCTCTCTGTCGTGAATACGGATACTGCCGCCGCCCAGCTCCACGCCGTTGAGGACGATGTCGTAAGCCTTGGCTTTGACGCTGCCCGGATCGGATTCCAGACGGTCGATATCCTCTTCCGCAGGCTGAGTAAACGGATGGTGCATCGCATAATATCTCTGATCCTCTTCATTATATTCGAAAAGAGGGAAGTCCGTAACCCAGAGGAAATTATATACAGAATCGTCTAAAAGCCCCAGTTTTCCTGCAATATCTCTTCTCAGGAATCCCAGAGAGTCGTAAACGACTTTTTTCTTATCCGCCGCGAAGAGAATCAGATCTCCCGCGGAAGCTTCCATTCTTTCGAGAATGGCTGCTGTGTGCTCTTCGTCGAAGAACTTGGCGATAGGAGAGGTGACGCCCTCTTCCGTGACCTTCATCCATGCCAGACCCTTAGCTCCGTAAGACTTGACGGTTTCCTGAAGCTTGTCGATGTCCTTACGGCTGAATTTTTCCGCGCCGCCGCTGATATTGACGGCATTTACGATACCGCCGCTTTCCAGAGCGCCGGTAAACACCTTAAATCCGCATCCGGATACAATATCGCCCAGATCCTTCAGTTCAAAGCCGAAACGAGTGTCCGGCTTGTCGCTGCCGTATCTCGCCATGGCTTCGTCATATGGGAGACGTTCAAAAGGAATCGCCACGTCCACATCCAGAACTTCCTTAAAGAGCGTCTGGAGAAATCTCTCCTGAATGTCGATGATATCGTCCGGTTCCACAAAAGAGAGCTCCATATCGATCTGAGTGAATTCCGGCTGACGGTCCGCTCTGAGATCTTCGTCGCGGTAACATCTTGCGATCTGATAATAACGGTCCACTCCGGAGACCATCAGAATCTGCTTAAACTGCTGCGGAGACTGAGGAAGCGCGTAAAATCTGCCGCTGTTGACACGGCTGGGAATGAGATAGTCTCTCGCGCCTTCCGGCGTCGGATTGACCAGCGTCGGCGTCTCCACTTCGATAAAACCTTCTCTGTCGAAGAAATTTCTCGCGCAGATGGTCACCTGGTGTCTGACTTTGAGATTTCTCTGCATTTTCTGCTTCCTCAGATCCAGATATCTGTATTTCAGCCGGAGATTCTCATCTACATTATCGTCATCCCTGATATAAATCGGAGGCGTTTCCGATGCGGAATAAATCACGAAATCGCTGACCGCGATTTCGATGTCTCCCGTCGCCAGTTCTTTATTTTTCGATTCTCTCTCGATGACCGTTCCTCTGACGCCGATGACATACTCGCTCTTCAGCGTATCCGCCGCTTCGAAAAGTTCCTTTGGAACTTCATCGGAGAAGACGATCTGTACGATTCCGGTTCTGTCCCTCAGATCGCAGAAAATCAGACCGCCCAGGTTTCTCTTCTTGCTCACCCAACCGTTCAATACGACCTCCGCGCCCGCGTCGCTGAGTCTCAGCGATCCGCACATATTTGTTCTTTTCCAGACATTTCTCATAGTACTGCCTCTTCCTGCTCTTTCGAATTATTTCGCATTTTCCAGTTCTCCGATCAGCTCTTCGGGAGCGATCTGCTTCTGGGTCGACGTCTTCATATCTTTCAGTGTGATCTTATTCTGCGCCAGCTCATCGTCGCCGATGACAGCGGTAAAACGGGAATGGAGCCGGTCTGCGTATTTGAACTGGCCCTTGATGTTTCTCGCCGCCACATCCAGCATCGCCTTAAAACCGCGCTTTCTCAGATCGTGAATCAGTTTCTGGGCATACATCCTCGCGTCGTCGCCCATATATGCCACGAAGAGATCGGTGCCCTCCTCTTCCGGCAGGTAAGCGCCGGTAGCCTCCATGACGATGAGAAGACGCTCTATTCCCAGGCCGAAGCCGATGCCCGGCGTCTTCGGGCCGCCCAGCTCTTCTACCAGATGATCGTATCTTCCGCCGCCGCATACGGTTCCCTGAGCGCCGATGGTATTCGTGACGATCTCGAAAGCCGTCTTCGTATAGTAATCCAGCCCTCGGACGATTCCCGTATCCACCACATAACCGATATCCAGAGCCTGCAGGTTCGCTTTCAGCTCTTCGAAAGCCTGTCTGCAGTCATCGCACAGATAATCGATCATCACCGGCGCCCCCTCAGACAACTCGTTGCAGTGAGGATTTTTGCAGTCCAGGATTCTCATCGGGTTTTTCTCATATCTCGTCTTGCAGGTATCGCAGAAGGCATCGTAATGCGGCTTCAGAAACTCCTGCAGCGCTTTCCGGTAGACGGCTCTGCACTCCGGACAGCCGATGCTGTTGATCCGAAGCTCCAGTTCTCCTACCCCCAGCTTCTCAAAGAAGTCCATCGCCAGCGCGATGACCTCCGCGTCCGCCATCATATTTTCCGCACCGAAGACTTCGATGCCTAACTGATGGAATTCCCGCAGACGTCCCGCCTGGGGTTTTTCGTAGCGGAAACAGGGAATCACATAGCAGAATTTCGCCGGTTTGGTATCCGCATAGACTTTATTCTCGATATAGGAACGCACCACACCCGCCGTGCCTTCCGGCTTCAGAGCGATGCTCCTGCCGGCGTGATCCTCAAATATGTACATCTCCTTCTGGACGATATCCGTCGTATCTCCCACACCTCGCTGAAACAGTTCCGTATGCTCGAATACCGGCGTCCGGATCTCCTCAATTCCGTAATTTCTGCAGATCTCCCGGAATGTATTTTCAATATACTGCCATTTCCTGGACTGTCCCGGAAGGACATCCTTCGTCCCCTTAGGGGCCTTTGTAAGCATTGATTAATCCTCCTTTTATCCGATACGAAAGACAGAACAAAACCGGGGCGTTCCCGCAGGTTCGACCTCTTTTCACAAAGAACGCCCGGACGGATGCACGCCGCAGAAAAAAACTCCGGCCCGCGCCGGCGGCTCTTTTTTCCTTCGGAATTCCCGCGCCGCTCAGCCGCCAAAAGGCTTGTAGAGCGCTCTTTCCTTGCGCTGAATCATCTCGTCCAGCCTTTCGATATATATTTCAAAATTCGTCACATTCGGCACCCGCTCCAGCCGGTTTTCCTCCGGATAATAGGCTTTGCTGATGCCGCCTGCACCCAGCGCCGCGATCGTCTGATGCTCGTCCATGATTCGGATGTTATAGACGGATTCGCTGCCCGGACGGGCATAAGACACATTTTCAAAATTTCCCGTCATATGTTTCTGACGATACATATAATATGGAAAATATCCGTTCTCCGCCAGAATCCGCCGGGCGTCCGTCACCATCCGTCCGACTCCTGCGGCATTTTCGTAATGGTAATTTTCATTTTGTTCTTTTAAGCGGGATGCCCGCTTCACCGCCAGAGTATGGACCGTGATATTGTCCGGTCCCAAGGCGATGACACTTTTCAGCGTATGGAGAAACATGGCATAATCCTCGCCCGGAAGCCCTGCGATGATATCCGCATTGACGTGAGGAATCCCGCTCTGTCTGACCATTTCAAAAGCGCGGCAGATTTCCTCCACCGTATGCGAACGGCCGATCGCTTTCAGTGTCACGTCGTTCATGGACTGAGGATTTACGCTGACCCGATCCACTCCATAATGTCTCATTACAGACAGTTTCTCCCCGGTGATCGTATCCGGTCTGCCGGCTTCCACGCAGAATTCTCGGACTTCAGACAGATCGAAAGATTCCACAGCGCACGAAAGCAGTCTCTCCAGCGCAAATACGCTGAGAGAAGTGGGGGTGCCGCCTCCCACATAAAGGCTTTCCGGCACAATCCCGAGACTGCGGAATTTCGCTCCCACCGCCTCAATCTCTGTGAGAAGAGCCTGAAGATACCGCTCCATCGCTTCCCCGGACGCCTGATTGGACGCAAAAGAACAATAAAGACACCTCGTAGGACAGAAAGGAATCCCGATGTATACTCCGGCGGTGTTTTCCGCAGGCACCGATGTGAGAAACCTCTGGTTTCTGCAGGTCTCTAAAAGCAGATCGATCTTCTCCTCGCTGACATAGTAACGGCGGCGGAATATTTCAGCCGTTTCCTCTTCCGACAGCCCTCCGTCCATCATCTCGTTGACCAGCTTTGCAGGCCGCACCCCGGTCAGCGTCCCCCATTCCGGACGATAACCGGTGAGTTCTGCCAGCTCGTCGAAGACCCGGCGCTTCTCCGCATCCCGTTCTTCATTCTCTGTCCTGCGCTGTTCTTCTGACAGCGCTTTTTTCTCTCCGGCCGCGATCTTTTGCTGATCAGAAGATCCCTCAGCGGTCTCCGCCTTCTCTTCTACGAAGACTTCATACTCCTCCGGCCGCAGAAATTCCTTTGCCAGTTCCTCTAAGACATACCGGTGCTTTTCTTTTTTTACGTTTAATCTATACATTTATTCTATATATTTTTTCATCTTTGATTATTCCGTATGCGATCCGTATTCTACCGCCGCTTTCGCGGACAGACGGCAGGAACAGAACCGGTTCCCGTCTTTTCAGAAGCAGCTTATACAAAGACGGGCGCTCGGAAAGCAACGCCGCCCGTCGTCGGAACACAAGAGCGCCGGCGCTGTATCGCTGCCTTACAGAAACGGATTGAATTTCTTCTCGTGACCGATATTCGTCTGACCCATATGCCCCGGAAGGACATGCGTATCGTCGGGCAGAACGAAAAGCTTCGTATATACGGATTCCTTCAGCTGAGGATAAGATCCGCCTTTGAAATCGGTTCTTCCGATGGAATCAGCGAACAGAGTATCGCCGCTGAAGAGAACGTTGCCCACGAGGATAGAGATTCCTCCCAGCGTATGTCCCGGCGTGTGAAGGATCTTTAATTCCATATTGCCTACTTTGAGAACATCGCCGTCCTCCACGAGGACGTCCGGAATAAATTCGATTTTCTGTCCCATAAACTCAAGGGAAAGATTCTCACGAGCATCGTTAAACAGATAGATATCATCCTTATGACCTACCAGCGGGCATTTCCACAGTTCCTTAAAATACGGAACGCCGCAGATATGGTCGCCGTGGCCGTGAGTCAGGATGATATATTCGACCTCATAACCGTTAGAAGTCACATAATTCTCCAGATATTTGCTGGGGCCGCCCGGATCGACGACAAAAGCCTTTTTGGTGGATTCATCCGCACACAGGTAGGTATTCACCTGCATCGGACCGGTATAATATAATTTGATATCCATATTTTATCTCCTTAACTTATGAGTTTCCTCTGTGAATTTCGATCATCCCCTCCATGGATTTCAGTCTGCGGATCAGCTGTGCGATCTGATTGACATTTGAAATCTGAACGGTGATCGTAAACTGCGCGGTATTGTCGCTGTTGCTCTTTCCCATCACACCCGTGATATGGACGTCCATATCCTCGCAGATCTTTGAGATATCGGCGAAAAGACCTTTTCTGTCTTCGGCCAGCAGCGAAATATCCGTCTCAAAGGAACGGGACTGTTTCTCCGTATCCCATTCAACTTCGATAAACCGCTGCCGCTCTTCGTCGGACATCGACCGGATGTTGCTGCAGTCGGCTCTGTGTACGGAAACACCGCGGCCCTTTGTGATAAAACCTACGATTTCATCTCCCGGTACCGGGTTGCAGCATTTGGAAAGACGAATCAGCAGATTGTCGACGCCTTTGACGGAAATCCCCCCGGTTTCGCCGCCCTTATGCTTTGCACCTGCGGTCTTCGACTCAAAATTCTTGATTTCATTTTTTTTCTGCTCGTTCTGCTTCTCTTCCTCGTAAAACCGCAGAAGGAGGTCGAGAACTTTCGCCATCATAGTGCCGCCGTAACCAATGGAAGAGTACAGATCCTCCATGGAAGAGCAATTCAGTTCTTTTGCCGCGCGATTGATGCGCTGCGTTTTGATAATCTGCTGCGGATCGTAACCCTTGCGGCGGATATAGCGTTCCAGCATCACCCTGCCCTTTTCGACATTTTCGCTTTTATTTTCCTTCTTCAGCCACTGGCGTATCTTATTGCGGGCATGGCTGCTCTTGGCAATCTTGAGCCAGTCGATGCTCGGCCCTTTGCTGTTGGGAGAAGTGATGATCTCCACGATATTGCCATTGTCGAGAACATGGTCGATGGGAACCATCTTTCCGTTGATTTTCGCGCCGATGCACTTGTTGCCCACATCGGAATGAATCTTGTACGCGAAATCGATGGGCGTAGAACCGGAAGGAAGCTCAATGACTTTGCCTGCCGGCGTAAAGACATAGACTTGATTTGAAAAAAGATCCATCTTCAGCGTCGCCATGAACTGCTTCGGATTATCCATGTCTTTATTCCATTCGAGCGTCTGACGGAGCCATGAGAGCTTTTCCTCTTCATTGCGCTCGTCTTTGATGCCCTCTTTATACTTCCAATGAGCCGCGATACCGTATTCGGCGATCTGATGCATCTCATACGTGCGGATCTGGATTTCAAACGGCATATTGTCCTTGCCGAATACCGTCGTATGGAGAGACTGATACATATTGGACTTCGGCATGGCGATATAGTCCTTAAACCGCCCCGGAATAGGGCGCCACATGGTATGAACGACGCCGAGAACCGCATAGCAGTCTTTTACGGTATCCACCAGCACGCGGACCGCGGTGAGATCGAAAATCTCGTCCAGCTGTTTGTGCTTGTCGTGCATCTTACGGTAGATGCTGTAAAAATGCTTCGAACGGCCCTTCACCTCATAGTGAATGTTCAGTGTATCCAGAGCTTTGGACAGCTCCCGGATGATTTTATTTATATACTCTTCGCGCTGCTCTTTTCGCTGGTTGATCTGCTGTGCCAGTTCTTTGTAAAAATCCGGATGAAGCTGCTTCAGAGCGATATCCTCCAGTTCGAATTTTATGGCAAACATACCCAGTCGGTTTGCGAGGGGCGCGTAAATTTCCAAGGTTTCTTTTGATTTTTCCGCGATCTTCTCCGGCGACATATAATTGATCGTCCGCATATTGTGAAGACGGTCCGCCAGTTTGATAATCAGGACCCGGATATCTTTTGACATGGCGAGAAACATTTTTCTGAGATTTTCCGCCTGAGCGTCTTCTTTCGTCTCAAATATGAGATTTCCCAGTTTTGTCACGCCGTCCACGAGAAGAGTCACCTCTTCTCCAAAATCTTGCTTCAGCTGTTCTTCGGTGTATTCCGTATCCTCCACCACATCGTGAAGTAAACCGGCGATAATCGTCTGCTCATCCATACCGAGACCTGCCAGAATTTTGGCCACCTCCACCGGATGAATGAGATAAGGCTCGCCTGATTTTCTCAGCTGCCCTTCGTGCATCTCAGCCGCCAGTTCATATGCTTTTTTTATACCCTCCAGTTCATAATTTGGATTGAGGGATTGAATATAATCTAAAAATTCATTCATGATTCACACCGATTACTGTTCTTATTGCTGTGTTAATGTGTTCAGAGCGGCAGATGCTGCTTCTGCGCCTGACTCTGCCTGATCAAGCCTGACTGCAGAGCCTTGATTAGAATATTATGTACGCTGTTTTCTGATCCTAATCCCCACTTTATTCAATATATGGTCATAGGCGCGGTTTTGCCGCGCCTGATAACCTGATTATATCATTGTATTTTTCACGCTTCTTTGCGAATTCCCAAAAAATCCACTTCTTTTCCGTTTTGATGAAAATCCGCCTTTCTTTTCCGATACCCGCGTGACAGACTTCTAAACCGTCGGCTCTTTTGAAACCTTCTTTTTCGCCGGTTTGGAAGATTTTCCATTATAAGAGCGCTTCTCTGTGATCCGGTTGATATCATACCAGAGAGAGGTCGCGATAAAAATAGACGACAGCGTGCTCGCAATAACGCCCACGAGCAGCGGAAGAATGAAACTCCGGATCGTCGAGCCGCAGATGATAAGCAGCGGTATCATGACGATGACCGTCGTCAGAGACGTCATAATCGAACGTCCCAGCGTCTGATGGATACCGGCGTTCACCAGAGGCGCCAGTGCGGTGATGTTCTTTTTCGCAGCCCCGCCGGTATTCTCCCGGATACGGTCGAAGATGACGATGGTATCGTTGATGCCGTAGCCCAAGATCGTCAGCATCGCTGCAATAAACGGACTATTGATGGTGATGTGGAACAATCCGTAGAACCCGAATACGATGAGAAGCGTATTCGCCAGGGCGAGAATCGCTGCAAGACCGTATTTCCACTGGAATCTCACCGCGATATAAATCAGCATGAGAACGACGGAAATAGCGATGGCCTTCGCCGCGTTCTTCTTCAGCAGATTGCCTACCGAAGGTCCGATGTTTGAAACGGAGGTGACCGCCTCATCATCGATGGAAAACTCCGTCTTAACCGCATCGAGCAGCGTCGCTCTCTGATCATTGTCCAGCGAATCCGTCGTCTTGATGATGATTCCTGTATTGCCTTCCCCGGCATAAGTCACAGCGCCGTCGATCTCCGTCTCGGACAAAACGTCCTCCACTCTGCCCAGATCAATCTGCTCGCCCATCTCAATTTCTATCATCGTACCGCCGGTAAAGTCGATACCGAGGTTGTAGCCGCGGATCATTCCCACGCCGATGCTGACGATGATCAGCACGATACAGAAAATGTAATAAATTTTCCGGTGCCCCAGAAAATCGAATTTCTTGAGTCTCTCTTTCATTATAACGCCTCCTTTCCTTCAGTAACGGCAGGCGTATCTTTGATGCCGAAGAACTTTTTCGTTCCGAAGGTCTTGCTTTCCGCCAGGATGCGGAGGAAGATATTCGTGATGATCGTAGCCGTGAAGATACTGATCACGATACCGATCATGAGGGTCAGCGCAAAACCTCTGACATCGCCGGAACCGAATTCATACAGCGCCACGCTGGCGATCAGCGTAGTGATCTGAGCGTCCATGACAGTAGCGAGAGCCCTCTTATATCCCTGAGACGTAGCGACCCGGATCGTCTTGCCTTTTACGACTTCCTCCTTGATTCTCGTAAAGATAATGACATTGGCATCCACCGCCATGCCCACCGACAGAATCATACCTGCAATGCCCGGCAGTGTGAGAACTGTGCCGAAAGCCGCGATAACCCAGATGAAAATCAGACAATACAGAATCAGAGCGATATCCGCCGCCAGACCCGGAATCCGGTAGACGATCAGCATGATCAGCATGACGAGAGCCACGCCGATGAGAGCCGCTACAATACTGTCGGTAAGAGAATCCATGCCCAGAGAAGGACCGACGATATTCGTCTGAACCTCCGTCAGACCCACCGGCAGCGAACCGCCGCGGATGAGAGCGGACAGCTGAGAAGCCTCTTCCTGAGAGAAATCCCCCTCGATCTGAGCCTTTCCTCCGCTGATTACCACGCTGACATTCGGATGTGAAATCACTTCATTATCCAGGATGATCGCCAGCTGATTTGCGGAAATTCCCATATTCGTGAATTCTTCGCTGGCCGTGACCTCGCCGTTGACAATCTTCTGTGTCGCGTTCTGGAATGCAGTCGCACCCTCCGAATCGAACTCGAGAGCCACCACATAACCGGCGCCCTGCTGATTGATGGCAGCTTCCGCATTCTTTACATTGCTGCCGTCTACCGCTACCGTACCGTCTGCTAAGACGAACTGAAGCTGCGCCGTCTTTCCGATCTGTTCGATAGCGCTTTCCGCATCTTCCGCTCCCGGAAGTTCCACTCGGATCCGGTTTTCGCCTTCGATGGTTACGATCGGATTCGTCAGACCCATCTCGTTGACCCGCTTTTCGATGACAGCCTGCGTCTGCGTCATCAGACTTCTCAATTCTTCACCGCTCGCATCCGTCTGCGCTTCCATGACGCCATAAACGCCGCCCTGGAGATCCAGACCAAGCTTGATATAATCTTTGATCGAACCGACCTTATCTCCTGCTCCTCCCACCGTAATCGTCCATCCGGCGATGAGAATGAGAATAATGAGGACAGCCAGAACTTTATTCAGCTTTTTCATTTTCTCTACAAAACTCCTTCTTGTTCAAATTCATCTGAAAGATATGCCTGTATGCCGACAGCGCATTCGACTCTCTTTTTTTCCAGTTCACAGCCCAGCTTATACGGCTCTAAAATACTGCCGCTGGACTGATAGGCGTTAGCGTGGCACCCTCCGCTGCAGTAGAATTTCGCCCAGCAGCTTCTGCACTCTTCTTTATTGTAGATATGCGCGCTGTTAAACTGATCGAACATCTTATTCTCAAATTTTTCATCTTCTAAATTGCCCAGCTTAAACGACGGATCGCCTACAAACTGGTGACACGGATAGATATCTCCTTCCGGAGACACCGCCACGTACTCCGTGCCGGCTCCGCAGCCGGAGATCCTCTTGATCACGCACGGCCCCTGGTTGAGATCCACATTAAAATGGAAAAAATCGAAAGGCTCGCCTTTCAGCGCCCGTTCCAGATACATATCGCTGAGCCTGTCGTACTCGTTGAGAATTCTTTCGATATCCTCATCCCTCAGGGCATAATCGTATTCCGGCGAAGTCACTACCGGTTCGACAGAGACATTCTGAAATCCCTGATCGAGAAGATGCTTCACGTCTTCGGCGAAGTCGAGATTATATCTCGTAAAAGTGCCTCTCACATAATACAGACCTTCTCTCTTCGAGATAAAATTTTTATAATTCTTTGAAATAATATCGTAAGTCCCTCTGCCGCTGACCGTCTTTCTCATACGGTCGTTGACCTCCGGGCGTCCGTCGATGCTGAGAATGACATTGTCCATGACTTCATTTATGTATTTGATTTTCTCGTCATCCAGGAGAATTCCGTTTGTCGTGATCGTAAAGCGGATATTCTTTCCGTATTTTCCTTCATTTTCTCTGCCGTAAGCGACAAGTTCCTTTACGACGTCGAAATTCATCAGCGGCTCTCCGCCGAAGAAATCCACTTCCAGATTTCTGCGGTTTCCGGAATTCTGCATGAGAAAGTCCAGCGCCTTTTTCCCCATCTCCGGAGTCAGAAGACAGCGGACGCCTTCAAACGCCCCTTTATCGCCGAAACAATAAGCGCAGTTCATATTGCAGTCGTGTGCGACGTGAAGACACATCGCCTTGACTACCGGCTGCTTTGTCTCAAAGATCTCCGTACTGACTTCGTCGTCACTGAACAGCATGTCCGCCGCGATGAGTTCTTCGATATCGCTGCAGGCTTCCGCCAGGGCTTCTGCTCCATACTTTGGAACGAGAGCGGCTTCCATCGCTGTTTTGTCACAGGTCTTATCCCTGTAAAAATCCAGTGCGTCATATATCACCGGGTCTACCATGTGAACCGCACCGCTGTTGACATCGATGACGACAGGCTTGTCCCTGAAGATATACTTATGTATCAAATTATCACTCCCTTTCCGGCTTTCGCCGGGCTTCCCGTTGTGCATTTTCAGATGCTTCCAAAATCGTATCTCCTAAAAAAAAGAGAAGCTGCCTGTCAGCGAAGAACCCGCGCTCTGTCTGCAGTTGTGCCGCAAGGCACACCAGAACCCGCGCGGGCAGCAACGCTTCGGACACCCTCTTTTATCTCAAGGATTCGATTATCTTCTCTTAATATTTTCGCACTTCTGATTTGCAACTGTACAGGAAGTCTTGCATGCGGACTGGCAGGAAGTCTGACATTCGCCGCATCCTGTGCTGCATGCCGCATCCTTTAACGATGGTCTCGCAATGGTCTTTACTCTCTTCATAGTTCGTTTCCTCCTTAACATCGATATGATGACCGCACGCGATTCTGCGTGTATTTCGTATACCTGATTAACATTTGTATTTTATAATAACAGCGTATTTCTTGTCAAGTAAGCCCGGAGAAAATCGGCCATTTTTACGGTATTTCAAATCCTTTGCGGGCTCCTCATACCCTTCCGTTTCCTCTGGCCGGCGAAGAACCCGCCGCCATGCCGAAAAGACCGCCCGCGGCTCCCGCCGCCGCGGGAAGTCCCAGAGGCAGGTAATTCAGAGATTGATCGGCGGCAACCCCGAAAAACAGAAGATACGCCGCTAAAATCGTCAGCGAAAGAATCATCCCGGAGATCAAACCGACGATCAGGCCGCGTCTGCCTACGGCCGAGGACGCCGATGACCCGCAGAGAAAGCCTCCTGCGGAAGCCGCGCCGATGATGATATACGACCCCGTCTTTATTCCGGCAGGCGTCAGAAGCATCACAAGCCCCGCTCCGACAATGCCCAAAGCGATCAGCACCCACGCGGCCAGAAAGCCTTTCAGTATTTTCATCGGTCTGTCTATCATCATTTTTTTGTCCATTTTTCTTCCACCCCGCAGCAACTTTACTCCGCGAAAGACAGATCCGCGGAAAAATCATAAAATAACCGGTAAAATATATCATTACATTATATGCGGTCTTCTCTGTTTCAGAACAGCAAGAGCGGGGACGCCGGACAAAAATAAAAAGCTGTCTCTGCCGGCCTCAAAGCCGATCCAGACAGCTCTCTTGCGATTTGATTTCCACTTCCGCAGACTTTTGACGCGAAGCGGCAGGAAAGAACGAGACATCCTGAGATCCGGCGAACCGGAAAATATCTGACGCCTGACGCCTATTCCCCGACAGATTCCTCATCCGTCTTTTTTACAAGCTTCTTGATTTTCTTCTTCTGAGGAGCTTCGATCTCCGCTTCCTCACCGGCGTCTTTGATTTCCTTCACCGGTTTTTCGTTTTTCTTCGTAACCTCGGAAACCGCCCATTTCTTGAACTCCATCTTCGTCTTATCGGATCCGCAGTAAATGACGATCGCATCGTCTTTTACGCTGAGAACTTTTCCTACAACGCCGCCGATAGTCACGATCTCATCTCCTACGGAGACATTTCTTCTCATTTCAGCAACCTTCTGATCCTTCTTCTTCTGCGGTCTGATGAGAAAGAACCAAAACGCCACAAAGATCAGAATCAGCGGTAAGAATGTAACGAGATAACTCGTTGCTGTATTGCCTTCCATTAATTTCCTCCTGAATGCGCCTGATTTGCACGCAACCCGCGTCCAACTGTCATAAAATGGTGCCGGCGATCGGGGTCGAACCGATACGGTGTTGCCACCACGGGATTTTGAGTCCCGCACGTCTGCCAATTCCATCACGCCGGCGAAATACAAGGAATATTTTATCACGCTTTATGTATCATTTCAATCATAAAATTGCGAGATACTTAAAGATGTGATTCGTCGTACAGCTTCGGGACACACGCCCGGAAGCGATTATTCGCTCTTCCGGCTCTTTTTGCCGCTGCTCTCGTAAATATCGATGATCTCCTGCGTATGTTCCGCCGCGTATCGGTATGCGCTGTCGGCGTCGTGAGACTCCACCGCCTCCAGAATTTTCCGATGATAACGCCGGAAACTTTCCAGCACTTTTCCGAAGTCCAGACTTGTCCAGACGCTGTACCACTCGGTACAGGTAGCGAGAAACATCGGCAGAGATCTGGAGATAATCTGATTTTCACAGCCTTCGATCACCGCTTTATGAAAAGCGATATCCAACTTGCGGAACTCCTTCATTGGAATATATTCCCCTTCTGCGTACCGCTTCAGCCGATCCTCCATCTCCCGGTGAATCTCTTTCATGCGGACGATACTTTCATCGGAAGCTTTACGGGCCGCCAGACGCACCAGTTCCGGCTCTAAAAGCAAGGACATCTCGAAGATATCGGCTTTCAGCTGTTCTTCATCCATATCTTTCGAACCGAAAGGATCCGCGGGAAGCCCGGGATTCTCACAAACAAAGGTCCCATGCCCTCTGCGGATCTCCAGAATATTCCTGGAACAGAGGATTTTCACAGCCTCGCGGATCGTCGTTCTGCTGACTCCCAGAAATTCGGCGAGCTCCATCTCCGCGGGAATCCGGTCTCCCGGCTTGTACTGACGTTCGATCAGCTGCCTGATCCGATCCGCCGTCTGTTCTGATAAAATTACTCGTGCCATTGAAAAACCTCCTCGTCTAATCATAGCCTAACAGGACTGATTTTTCAAGTGTATCCGACAGGGGAAAGAGCCGCTGAAACAGTTCCGTGCAGAAAACTGCCGCTTTCGTCCGCACCGCGAGACCCCCTTCCGTCACAAAGCGGCGTCGGCTTTCATCAGACAGCAGGAGGATCAGAATCTTCTCTCGCCGGTTACCCAGTCAGGAAACCACTGATAGTCTTCTTTCGGCCGGGCTTTTGCCAGACCTTCATATGTGGCCTTCACCAGCCGGATGCCGCCGTTCTTCCGGTCCCGGAGCGCCATCACACTGCCCTGCTCTTCGAGGCGTTCCGCAGTCCGCAGGATCTCATCCTCATCCCCTTCGATATACTGCCGGAGATCTCCGACCGTCATATGAAGACCCGGATTGACCCGATAATCCTCTGCGAGTACGGATAAGACATTTTCTTCTGAAACCGGCAGACGTTTCTCCACATCGCGATAAGCCGGCACCGGTACGCCTGTGGCTTCATCGATCTCTCTGCGGACCATCTGAAGATCTTCTTTCATGATCTTCAGCGCCGAGCGGAACACTGTCATGCGGCAGGCCTCTACCGTGCCGCCGGCCACGTGCTCAGTCTTTGAAACTTCAAATACATTCTGAACCGGGTAAAAACGGTTGACCCCATCTCCGCCCATGACCTGTGTGGCGTCTTCGGCGGACTTCAGAGTCATCTGCACCCCCATGGCTTTGATGGAGCTGGCTTCGACGGTGATATCCTCTCCCCGGTCCCACTGCCATGCGGTATAGTAGACAGAATTTCTCAGCATATTGAGTCTCATCACCATATCCGCGATCTTATCCTGATTTGCGGGAATATCAGCGGTGGCCTTTCCGAACTGAACTCTCCGCTGAGCGTAAGGCACACAGTAATTCAGGAGAAGACGCTGCCAGCCCACGGTTCCCGCGGCGATATTCGTGCGTTCAAAATTCAGCCCGGCCATCATAATCTTCCAGCCTTCTCCTTCCGCGCCGATACGGTCCTCCTCCGGCACGATCACCCGGTCGAAATCGAGAGAACCGTTCTGAATATTTTCAAATCCCAGAATCTCATTGATCTTCTCGCAGGTAAATCCCGGCGTGCCTCTCTTCACCACAAAGGCTGTCAGATGCCTGCGTTTTTTGTAGTCCCGGGGATCATCGCTGGTTCTGGCGTAGACGAAATACCGGTCTGCCGTCCCCGCCGCTACGATGAAACGTTTCTTGCCGCTGAGAATATAGTGATCTCCCTCTCTCTTCGCCGCAAGGGATACGCCGGCGGCGTCGGTACCCGCCGTCATCTCAGTGATGACCACAGCGCCGATCTCCCCGGAAGCGATCTTCGGGAGAAATCTCTTCTTCTGCTCCTCTGTGCCGTATTCGATGATCTGGCGCAGACCTCCGTTCATATTGCCGATGACGATCCGGCCTACTCCAGGCATCAGTGCGTTCAGCTCGTCAGCCAGAATGCAGGAGCCGGTGGCTCCCAGCCCCAGACCTCCGTATTCCTTAGGAATGGCGGCTCCCGTGTATCCTTTTTCCCCGATCTTCCGATAGATATCATAGGGAAACTCTCTGGTCCACCTCGTCACCGCGTCCCGGGGCGCGATTTCCTTCGCAAACGCGCTTACTTCTTTCTGAAAAGCGATATGCTCCTCTGTCCACCAGGGAAATGGTTTCATAACGAAAACTCCTTTCGGTTCACTTTTTCAAACAATACTGCAGACGGCTGCAAAGACCCGCTGATCCGCGAAAAGCGGCGGCAGACGGATCTTTCCGAAACTCCGATCCACGGAGAAAGCCGTGTAAGCGGCTTCAGACGAATTCACGCGAAAATCCGCCCTCTGGCGAAGCCGCATAAACGGCGCCGGGTGAATTCCTGTGAATATCCGCCCTCTGACGAATCCCCGCAGCGTCCGGAGCAGACCGTTTCCTGACAAGCACAAAAACAGCAGAGAGACACTTCCCGGCCACAGACCGGCGCCGCTTTCTCTGCTGTTCATTATAATTTACGTCCTATAATCTGCGCAACTTATTTTTTGTCACGACAAGTAATACTTCAGAGGAAGTATCTCTCGGATGACAGGAGTTTTCCGCCGTTCCCAGTCGCTTTACAACTTATCTCTTTTATTGTAGAGAATCCTTCTCACTTCCATCGTATTATCAATTGCAGCATAGTAAACGATATAGCTTCCCGCATAAATTCTATAGTATGGGTATTTTCTCTCTTTTGCTGAGCGACATGGTTCAAAAACTTTCCGCGTAATTGCTTCTCTTCATGACAGCGTTTTCCACATCACCAATCAATTCATTCGCCGCTTCCGGATTCTTCAGACGCTCTGCAATATAAGTGACGATGCTGGACAAATACTTCCTCAAATAACGGAAGAAAACGTACCTCATACTTTTTCTCTTCCATTTACGCGCTCCCTGATCCTGCCGAATACTTCGCCGGCGCTACATCGCGTTTCATCTGCTTCTGACGCTTTATCCCCTTCGTCCAGCCTCATCTCTGCGTCCTCTGTCAGGGCCGCATACTGTCCGAGGCTTAAAACTACCATAGAACCATATCCATTCTTCGTTAAATAGACTGCTTTTCCCCTTCTTAACAATTATATATTTGACAATTCATTAAAAAATGTTATATTTAAAAATATCTATCATTTTATGAATCCAAACTTCACTCAGGCCTACGCGAAGAGAAAGAGCTCTGTCAGATTAGTTATGAAATGCAGAGAATTCCTTGAAAATATAAGGCTTAAAAAATAAAAACGGACAGTAAATTTGACACTGTTAGAGAAAATCAGGAAGGTGCATGATGAAAAAGACAAAAAAACTGACAGTTCCTCTTTTCTGCATCCTGCTCATCGG
>CAJLHL010000040.1 GCA_905206455.1 uncultured Eubacteriales bacterium | reverse complement strand
AAAGACAAAACATATTCGGTACGGGGGATCCCAATGTGGCTTTCGCCCAGTATTTTCACGGGCAATCCTATTTAAATCCTCTGACGGATCCCAGCCGGTGTTCTGTATTTCTGGCCAATGTGACTTTTGAGCCGGGATGCAGAAATAACTGGCATATCCATCATGCGAAGAGCGGCGGCGGACAGTTGCTGATCTGTACCGCAGGCAGCGGATGGTACCAGGAGGAGGGGAAGAAGGCAGTCAGTCTGGAGCCCGGCATGGTCGTCACGATTCCTCCGGAGGTGAAGCACTGGCACGGAGCAAAGGCGGACAGCTATTTCAGTCATATCGCGGCTGAAATTCCCGGAGAGGACTGCGGCAACGAGTGGCTGGAACCGGTGACGGATGAAGAATACAGCGTTCTGTAGCCTTTCAAGGGGTCTTCGGAGTATTTATCCGGTTCTTCGGAATGCAGCGGAGGACGAGACAAAACAAAAATAGTCTGTAATGAAGGAGAAGATATGATTTATAAGAAATTTAAGGATATTGAGATTTCTGCTCTCGGCATGGGAGCGATGCGTCTGCCGGTAATCGGCGGCAGAGACGCGGAGATTGACGAAAAAAAGACGGCGGAAATGGTGGCCTATGCCATGGAAAACGGCGTAAACTATTACGATACCGCATGGGGATATCACGAAGGCAATTCGGAAATCGTCATGGGGCGCATCCTGGGAAATTACCCGAGAGAATCTTTTTATCTGGCGTCCAAGTTCCCGGGCTACGATCTCTCAAACATGGACAAAGTGGAGGAGATTTTCGAAAAACAGCTGAAAAAATGCGGCGTACAATATTTTGATTTCTATATGTTTCACAATGTCTGTGAGATGAATATCGACGCTTATCTGGATCCGAAGTACGGGATTTATGAGTATCTGGTGAAACAGAAAGAAAACGGACGAATCCGCCATCTGGGTTTTTCCGCTCACGGAAATTACGATGTGATGAAGCGTTTTCTCGAAGCTTACGGTGAGGATATGGAGTTTTGCCAGCTTCAGCTCAACTATCTGGACTGGACTTTCCAGGGCGCCAAAGAAAAAGCGGAGCTGGCGGAGGAGTACGGGATTCCGGTATGGGTGATGGAACCTCTGCGGGGCGGCAGTCTGGCGTCTCTCAGTGAAGAAGACAGCGCTGCGCTGCACCGGCTGCGTCCGGAGGAAGGCATTCCGGCCTGGGCGTTTCGTTTCCTTCAGAGTCTTCCGAATGTCGTCGTCACGTTGTCCGGCATGTCGAATTTTGACCAGATGCGGGATAATATCCGTACCTTTGCGGAGGAAAAGCCGCTGTCTGCCGAAGAGACGGATGCTCTGCTGTCGATTGCGGAGGAGATGGTCAAAAAGATCGCCCTGCCTTGTACGGCATGCCGTTATTGTACGTCTCACTGTCCGCAGAATCTGGATATTCCTATGCTGCTGGACTTATATAACGAGCACGCATTTACCGGCGGCGGTTTTATCGCGCCGATGGCCCTGATGGCTGTGCCGGAGGAGAAACAGCCGGGGGCATGTATCGGATGCGGAAGCTGCGAACAAGTCTGTCCGCAGCAGATTAAGATCTCAAAAGCGATGGCGGATTTTTCCGCTATGCTCGGATAATGGTGATAAAAGATGACGGTACCGCCGGAATGTGATAAGATATCAGCATAACATTTCTGCCGTAATCGTTTGCTTAAAATCGGAGCAGTGTCCGAAGCGAAATCGCTTGAAAAAGTATGAGAACGATTGATTTCAATACAGCGCGGTAGCGCTGATCTCTGTCTGTTTTCTTCAGAATGCTCCTGCTGCCGGGCGAGAGACCGGAAAAAGGCGGCGAGCCTGATTAGAGTTTTCAGTGATTGAAATGCGGCTGATTCTGCGGATCCGGCCGCATTATTTTAGTTATCCGTAAATTTTCATGGAGGTATCGATGACGCTGAACGAGTTTTTTTCAATTCATCCGAAAGCTGCTCTCGGATTTTCCGGCGGAGTGGATTCCGCTTATCTGCTGTACGCGGCGGTGAGAAACGGAGCGCAGGTTCAGCCGTATTTTGTAAAGACGCCTTTTCAGCCGGAATTTGAACTGAGAGACGCCCGGCGTCTCGCCGCAGAGCTGAAGGTCCGCCTGATTGTGCTGGAATACGATATTTTATCTCATCCCCAGGTGTCGTCCAATCCTTCTGACCGCTGTTATCACTGTAAGACAGCGATTTTCCGCCATCTGAAGCAGAGAGCTCTTTCCGACGGTTTTTCTCTGTTTTTAGATGGAACGAATGCGTCTGATGATTGGGGAGACCGGCCGGGAATGAAGGCTCTCAAAGAGCTGGAGATCCGTTCCCCTCTGCGGGAATGCGGTCTGATAAAAGAGGAGATTCGCCGCCTTTCGAAGGAAGCGGGGCTTTTCACCTGGAATAAGCCGTCTTATGCCTGTCTCGCAACTCGTTTTCCCACGGGAACCGGACTGACAGAAGAGAACCTTCAGAAAGTGGAACAGGCGGAAAGCGCGCTGGCAGAGATGGGGTTTTCGGATTATCGGGTCAGGGTCTGCCAAGGGGCGGCGCGGCTGCAGTTTCCGGAGAAACAATGGCTTCGCGCCGCAGAGAACCGCGAAAAAATCTGTGAAGCTGTGAAGCCGTTTTTTTATACAATATTACTGGATATGGAGGTTCGCTAATGGAACAAAAAGAATTGATTCATCTGCTGCAGATGGTTGCAGACGGAGATGCTTCGGTAAACGATGCGCTGCTGAGATTAAGGCAGGAGCCTTTTGAGGATCTCGGTTTTGCGAAACCGGATCTTCACCGGGCGGTACGCCAGGGAACCGCGGAAGTGATTTACGGCGCGTCAAAGACCCCGGAGCAGATCGCCCGGATCGCCGCCGCTATGAGAAAACGGGGGCAGAGGACCGTTCTCATCACGCGGATGAGCCGGGAAGCTGCGGATTATGCGGCGGAACGGCTGCCTCTTCAGTACGATGAGGTCAGCTGTGTAGGCATCGTCGGAGAAATTCCCGAACCTGACGGCTGCGGAAAAATCGTCATCGCGACAGGAGGCACCAGCGATATGCCTGTAGCGGAAGAAGCGGCTCTGACGGCAGAGGCTTTTGGAAATGAAACGGTTCGTCTTTACGATGTAGGCGTAGCGGGGCTCCACCGCCTTGTGGCTCATATGGACGATATCATGTCCGCCAGTGTCGTCATCGCGATCGCCGGAATGGAAGGAGCTCTCGCCAGCGTCATCGGGGGTCTTGCAGACTGCCCGGTAATCGCTGTGCCTACCAGCGTGGGTTACGGTGCTTCCTTCGGAGGGCTTTCGGCGCTTCTTTCGATGCTGAATTCCTGCGCCAGCGGCGTCAGTGTGGTAAATATTGATAACGGGTTCGGAGCGGCCTATCAGGCGAGTATGATAAATCATATGGGAGGCGGGCGATGAGAACTATCTATCTGGAATGCGGCATGGGCGCCGCGGGGGATATGCTGACCGCAGCCCTTTTGGAACTTCACCCCGATTCCCGGGATTTTTTGAGGCGTCTCAATGACATTGGCCTTCCCGGAGTTGCGGTGACAGCGGAGAAGATGATGAAATGCGGAATTGCCGGAACTCATGTCTCTGTGACGGTTCACGGACAGAGAGAGGAAAGTGAGGACGTCCTCGGATTCGAAGAGCATCACGAACATATACACGGCCATTATCACGCACATGATGATGATCACCGTCACGGTCATACACCGCATGACGGCTCCGGTCACGTACACAATCCTATGCATCGCAATTCTGCTGCTGAGCATGACTGTCACAGTCATGCTCACACACATGCAGATCCTGACCATGCACACGATCATGCACATCACGATTCCGCCGGCGGTCATCATCACGCCGGTCTTCCTGAGATCGAGCATATCGTCTCTCATCTCAAAATTCCTGAAGCGGTACAGAGAGATGTACTGGCGGTGTACCGTCTGATTGCGGAAGCGGAGAGCGCCGCTCACGACAAACCGGTGACGGAAGTCCATTTTCACGAGGTGGGAGCTATGGATGCAGTGGCCGATGTGACGGCGGTATGTATGCTCCTGCACGAACTGGCGCCGGAACGGATTGCAGCTTCACCTGTCAATGTGGGCAGCGGTCACGTGCACTGCGCCCATGGAATCCTTCCGGTGCCGGCTCCTGCGGCGGCTTATCTGCTGAAAGGAGTGCCGACTTACGGAAGCGAAATCCGGGGAGAACTCTGCACTCCTACCGGAGCGGCTCTCTTGAAATACTTTGTGAAAGAGTTCGGTCCTCAGCCGGTGATGAGGGTGGAAAAGATCGGATACGGCTGCGGAACGAAAGATTTCGCCCGGACGAACTGTGTGCGGGCCAGTCTTGGGCAGACGCAGGAGCAGCAGGAGAGTGTCGTGGAACTCTGCTGCAATCTGGACGATATGTCTCCCGAAGCCGCGGGCTTCGCTATGGAGCGGCTGTTTGAAGCGGGGGCGCTGGATGTATATACTGTACCGGCGGGGATGAAAAAGAATCGTCCGGGAATTCTCTTCACCTGTGTTTGCAGAAGCGAGCAGAGAGACGAAATGATTCGTCTGCTGTTTCAGCATACCACTACGCTGGGCGTCCGGGAAAATATCTGCGGCCGCTACGCGTTGGATCGTTCGGTAAAAAATGTGCAGACTTCCTACGGTTCCGTGCGGGTAAAATATGCCGAGGGCTGGGGGATCCGGCGCAAAAAAGCGGAGTACGACGATCTGGCGCGGATTGCCGCAAAAGAGGGAATATCGCTGCAGCAGGCGCGTGATGCGGCGGAGGAGATTTCAGAGAAGTAAAATTTCACAGTGCGGTTCTATGAGATCCGTGCGGCTGCCGGGGCGTATCCGTGACGGACAAACAGCGGATTTCTTTCCGGACAGAGATGTGCCGGATATCGGTTTCGTGCTGTATAAATGCCGCCGGAGGCGGAGATGACCTGACATCTGGGAGAGTGCAGAGTATGATTTCGATCGCTTCCGAATGGGATGGTTCTCCGATGCCGGGCGGCATTTTTCTTTTTATCGAAGAAGGGCTGTGCCGTTCTGCTTTCGCGGCAAGGATCCGTTTCAGCTTCCTTTCATCCGATGTAAGTGTTTTTCGGATTTGATCTGTGCTATGCTGGGATCATCAAAAAGGGAGGTGTTTTTTATGGAACGAAAAATTTTAGAGGTCGGGAATCTGTGCAAGTATTACGGCAGATCCGAAAATCAGACGAAAGCACTGGACGGTATCTCGTTTCAGGTTTTTTCGGGGGAGTTTCTCGGTATTATGGGGAGCAGCGGGTCTGGAAAGTCTACACTGCTGAATTGCATCGCAGCGGTGATCCGGCCGGACAGCGGTTTCGTGGCTGTGGAAGGCACGCCGCTGCATCTGCTGAAGGGGGCGGAGCTTGCCGAATACCGCGGGAAGAAAATCGGATATCTATTTCAGAACTTCGAACTTCTGGATAATCTAACGGGACGGGAAAATATCCTTTTGCCTCTCGCCCTTCACGGAGTTTCAGCGCAGGCGGGCAGAGAGAGACTGGAGGAGCTGACGTCGTATCTGGAGATTCCGGATGTTTTGGATAAGTTTCCCGCACAGATGTCCGGCGGACAGAAACAGCGAGTCGCCGCTGCAAGAGCGCTCATTCTGAACCCGGCGGTGATTTTGGCGGATGAGCCCACCGGAGCGCTGGATTCGAAGAATGCGAAAGCTCTGATGAAGAAATTGTCGGGACTTTCCCGGAAGCAGAACGCGACGATTCTGATGGTCACCCACGATTCCGCCGCGGCCAGTTACTGCCGGCGGATTCTGTTTATCCGGGACGGCGTCATCTTTCACGAACTCCGCAGGAATTTCCCCGAGGAGACGCAGGAAGCGTTTTACGAACGGATTCTGAAGGTGACGGCTCAGCTGGGAGGAGGAAGCGCCCATGTTCTTTGATCTGGTCAGGCGGAACAGCAGACGGAGCCGAAAAGAAAACGGACTGTTTTTTCTCTCTCTGCTGATTTCGATTATCGCTTTTTATATCATCCTTTCTTTGTCGCAGCAGGATGTCATGCGATTTCTGAAGCAGATGGAAAGCGACGCGGTGAACCGGCTGCTGACGATTGTCCCGGTATTTTACTGCCTGACGCTTCTGATTGTCTTTTTTCTGGTCTATTATGCCAGCAAATATCAGCTGGAACGACGTCGTCATGAATTCGGCGTCTATCTGATGATGGGAATGAGCAGAAAGAAACTCTTTTTCCTGCTTTTGTCCGAGGATCTGCGAAGCAGTCTCGCGGCTCTCGCTGTCGGACTTCCTACAGCGTTCTTCTTATCGGAGCTCACAAGTCTGATCACCGCGAGGTTTGTGGGGATCGGAATTCTGTCTCATCAGATCAGCCTTTCCTGGGAAGCGGTTCTGTGGACGGCTGTCGGGTTTGTGGCGGTCAAGCTGACGGCGTTTGTCATCCTCAGCGGAAAAATTGCACATCAGGAGATCGGAGATCTGCTGCAGCCCGCGCCGGAGGGAATCAAAACGCGGAGAACGCCTGCCATCTGCCTTTTGGTTCTGCTGTCGGGCGTTCTGCTGCTAACCGCGGCGTATATTCTGGCGATCCGGGGATTTTCCTGGCAGTCGGTCTTCCGAATGGGTCTGACGCTGATTTCCGGAGTCTGCGGAACATTTCTGCTTTTTTACGGACTGCGGACTGTGATGGATTTTTTTGCGCGGCGTGCAGGAAGATCGGACCGGCTTCATATATTTACTTTCCGTCAGCTGGAAGAAAACGTGATGCGCCAGTCCGGTGCGCTGGCGGTGAGCTCTCTTCTAATCCTCGCGGCGCTGTGCTGTTTCAGCTGCGGTGCGGCGATGTCGCACAATTACGGAACTTCGGAAGAACACGTTTTGGACTATACGTTTCCTCAGAATGAAGTGCCGGTCTCCGTGGAGCAGCAGCTTCAGCAGAAAAATCTGAACCGGCTGTTTGACGAGGTATTTGAAATAAAAACCGGCTACGTATACCGGGAAGAAGGTGATCTTCGGGGAGTATTTTCTATGGAGAGCGTGATGGATGCTATACGGCAGGAACCGGATTCGGAGGAAAAGGAGATTGTTCTGAATAATCTCAGCTATACTGAATATCCCCGCCTGATCTCTCTGTCCGGATACAACCGCCTTCTCACGGCCGCGGGAAGACAGCCTCTGAAACTGGAAGAGAGGGAAGCGGCGGTTTATATCGACTCAGAGATGACAGAACCGGAGTACAATACCATATTAAACCGGGCGCTCGCGGGCAGTCCGGCAGTAGAACTGGCGGGAGAAAAATGGCGGCTGAAAGGATCCGTGCAGAATACCGATATCGTGGTGGACCGTTCGATCACACTGTCCTTCGCTCTGATCCTCAGCGATGAGGCATTTGACCGGCTGACGGAGGGGCGGCACAGTGTTTACTGGGACGGTATACTGAGTTCGGAAATAAAGGAAGACCGGAGTCTGATGCAGTCCATTTCTCTTGTGAATGAAAAACTGGACGCGGCGGGGATTCAATACGAAAGTTATCTTCAAAATATGGGACGTCAGTTATTTTACATGGTAGCGATCAGCTATCTCACCATCTATCTGGCGGTTATTTTTCTGATCACAGCCAACACAGTGATCGGCGTGCAGTTCCTGACGTTGCAGCAGAGAGCGCAGCGGCGTTACCGCACTTTGATCCGGCTGGGTGCGGGTTATGAGGTGCTGTGCCGTTCGGCAAAGCGGCAGATCCGCTATTTTTTCGGGATTCCATGTGCGGTTGCTGCGGTCAGCAGTATCTTCGGCGTACGAGCGCTGTTTGCCGGTCTGCTCTTTTCAAGAGTTCAGGACAATATGTCTTCTCTGCTTCTGACGGCTGCCGCTGTTATTCTGCTCCTCTGTCTGATAGAATTTGCTTATGTCGCGGCGGTTGCCAGAAACAGCAATCGCTATCTGCTGTCGCTGATGGTGCCGGAGCGGGAAGAATAGAGAAAAAACACATTCTGCGGACGATTTTTTCGATACAGTCTGACGATGCGGCGCGCGGAGGTCTGCGGGCGCATAGAAAAAAGACCGCAGATCTGCGGGTATGCCTTATTATGCTTTGAAAAAGAAAGACGATGATACGACAGGAGAAGATCGGAGACGATGGGAAGGGAGGAAATCCGGATGAAGCGGATCGCTGTGGTAGAAGATGATATTTTTATGAGAGAGGAACTGACGGAAATTCTGCGCAGAGCGGGATATGATGCAGAATCTGTGATTTCTTTTGAAAATGCGGCGCGGGAATTGATCTCATCCGCTCCCGATCTGGTCCTGCTGGATCTGAATCTGCCCTTTGCCGGCGGTTTTCAGATCTGCCGGGAACTGAAACAGAAGAGTGGTATTCCCGTGCTGATTCTCACTTCGAGAGATCAGATGCAGGACGAACTTCATGCGCTGGATCTGGGCGCGGATGAATATCTGACCAAACCCTGCAGAAAAGAACGGCTGCTGGCACGGATCTCAAATCTGCTGCGCCGCTATGAAGGCCGCGGTCATCTCCTCGCGGGAGCGGATTTTCTTTTGGATCGGCATACCTATACTCTGTATATTCACAATCAGTCTGTCGTCCTCCCGAAAAATCAGGGGCGTCTGCTGGAGGTCTTCCTCCTGCACGGGAGAGAAGCGGCGGAAAAAGAAGAACTCTGCCGGGCTCTGTGGGGAACCTCTGAATTTATCGACGAAAACGCTCTGCAGGTAAATCTGACCCGGCTGAAGAAGACGATGAAGAAACTGGAAATGCGCCAGAGGGTCGTTTCCGTCCGGGGCGTCGGGTATCGGCTTGCCGGGGCCGAAGAATGCGGGAATCTTGCAGACGGGGAAAATGACCGGGAGGCAGATGCAGATGGCCTGCGGTGAGAAAGGAGAAAAGTGAGATGAAAATCCTCGGAAAATATGTTCCATGGATAACGCTTTTGCTGTGTGTCGATGGATTTGCGGCGCTGATGCTGTGGATCGCTGATGTCCAGGCGTTTTTTTCTCTTCTGATCGTCATTATTCTCGCTTCTGCGCTGCTGTTTTCTGCGACGGCGGGATTTCTTCTCTTTCAGGAAAAGAAAAGAAGGAGGGCCTTTGTGAGATTTCTGCAAAATCCGGATGAATACAATGAGGAGAGGATCTGCCGCCTTTTAAGCGCATCGGAGCGGGAGCTGATCCGCATGACGGGAGAGGTCATGCGGAAACAGCGGGACGTACAGAACCGGCTTTCCGACCGGGTGGCGGACTATGAGGAATACGTGGAAGCCTGGGCGCATGAAATCAAAACGCCGATTTCTCTTCTCACTTTTCTGCTGGATAATCGCGGAGGAGAGCTGCCGCCACAGGTGAGTCATAAGCTGGATTATATCCGAAACGGTCTGCAGGAATCCGTAAGCCAGATGCTCTTTTACGCCCGGCTGAAGTCGGCCCGTCGGGATTATCTGTTTGAACTGATAGATCTGAAGGAATGTGTAGAGGGAGTCCTGCAGGATTATGCTCCTCTGCTGAAAGAGAAAAAATTTAACGTGGTGAACGACCTGCCGAAAATCAGCGTATACAGCGACCGGCGCGGCTGCAGCTATCTGCTGCGTCAGATCATCAGCAATGCGGTGAAATATGGAGGCGCGTGTGATCTGACAAACATTGAAGCGGATCGGCCGCGGCTGGAGATCCAACTGAAGCGGGAGACCGTGCCAATACAGCGGCCTGAGGAAAAACGGGCTCCTGAGGTTGCCCCGGTCGAAATGTCGTCGGCGGAAGCCAACGGTTATACGCTCTGTATCCGTGATCACGGCATTGGAGTCAGAAGCGGAGATCTCCCTTATATCTTTGAAAAAGGATTCACGGGAAACAGTGGAGAAATGCGGCAGAAGGCCACAGGCATGGGTCTTTATCTGGCGAAACAGATCGCGGCAGATCTGAATTTGACGTTGGAGGCGCATTCCGAATGGGGAAACGGTTTTGAAATGCGGATTTTCTTTCCGATTGTGGATTAGGCGAAATATGACGAATTCGATAAAATTAAGAATTATTTAATTGATCTTTGTCTCGCCCCGTAAGATACTTAATATAAAAATAATTCATTTTGTTTTTATTTTCACAAGGGGCAAGAGAGATGTTAAAACATGCAAAACATTTTTTTGGATTTGCAGCAGCGCTGGTAGCGCTGCTCTTCGTCGTTTCTATTTTTGTACAGCCGGAAAGGATTACAGACGCTTCGTGGATCGACAACCGGGACCGCAACGCGCTGAGTGTCCTGAACGAGCCGGAGAATTCCATCGACGTTCTGGTGCTGGGGGACAGTGAGAGCTTTACCTCGATCTCACCGTACCGTCTGTGGGAAAAACAGAAAATCACATCTTATGTCTGCGGTCAGACAGGTCAGCAGATCAGCGAGGCATATTACCTCATGAAGCGCGCATTTCAAAAACAACGGCCGGATCTGGTTATCCTGGAGACCAATGAACTTTTTACCCACGCAAATCTGGTGGAAGAGCTGCGGATGGCCGTTACGGAGACCGGAAAATATTATGTTCCGGTGTTTTCCTATCACAACCGTTGGAAAGACCTGTTCTTTTCTCCAAAGACGGCTGTGATTCTGCCGGACGAAGTCTCCTGGAGGGGTTTTGAGATCAGGAAAGGCTGCCGGCCGTGTGAGCGCACCGACTGTATGGAAGCAGGGGAGCCGCAGCCCCTCGTCTTTTCCATTCGCCATTATCTGAAAAAAATACAATCGTTTTGTAGAAAAGAGGGCAGTCAGCTTCTCCTTTTGAGTGTGCCTTCCCCGAAAAACTGGAATGCGGCCAAGCATCAGATTGTATCGGAATACGCGCGGGAGGAGGGGATTGACTTTCTGGACCTGAATCCGCTGACACAGGATTTGAAGATCGACTGGAAGACCGACAGTTATGACGGAGGAGATCATCTGAATCTTTCGGGTGCGGAAAAAGTGACGGATTATCTGGGCGAGTATCTGAAACAGAGATATCATTTTTCCGCTCCCTCTGCCGGCGCCGATGTGCGGGATTCCTGGAAGGCGGGTCTGAAAGAATATCTGGAACAGGTATAGCGGGCGCCAGGAGGTGAAAGTTTTGCAGGACTCTATCGTTTTGGAGGATCTGCATGCCTGCGGATTTTGAGAGGTTCTGTGCGAGCGGGAGGTATTACAGAAGAAACGGACAGCGATTTTAGGAACGGAGAAAAAGAAAAGGGACGGAGAATATCAGTCCCTTTTTTCAGTTTCTCGTTCTGTATTTTTATTTTATCGTACAGCTGACCGCTTTGCCGGTATCGTTGTCGATCTCGACGGTAAAGGAGCGGATATAACTTCCGGAACCGTCGGAATAGCCGGTAGTCGATTTTCCGTACTTATCGTAGAGGTACAGCTTTCCGTACAGGACCGTGTCGTTTCCCTTTTTCTCTGTTTTGTTGATCTTGTACTTTGTGCTGCCGGGATCTGCAGCGCTGTATTTGCTCTGTATTTCTTCGTAAAGCGCGCGAGTTGCGATGAGCTCATAGTAGTCGTCGGACCGGCTGCCGGATCCTGTACCCGACGCCGAATAGGATGAACTGCCGCCGGCAGAAGATGTTGGAGCAGGAGAATTACCGCCGGTGAGGCTGCTGACGATTATGAGCAGAACGATGACGGCGGCTGCCGCCGCGGCGATGATTGCGGACCGCTTCGGTTTTTCTTTGATCTTTTCTATGACTTTCTCTGTGAAAACCCGGATTTGATCGACAGAAAACCGGGAGCTTTTATCGGATTTCCGCACGGGAGACTGGCCGGCTGCCGGGGTTCCGCAGTGACTGCAGAACTTGGCTTCCGGGTTCAGCTCCGCACCGCAGCCGGAGCATTTCCGCATTTCTTCTCCGGGTTCTTCCGCAGGCGATTCTCCGGTTTTTGCGCCGCATTCGTGGCAAAATAACGCATCGTCTTCTAATTCTGTGTTACAAAACTGACATTTCATAATAAACCTCCCTTTTCATTTTGATACGATCGAAAGCAGGATCCGAATCGAAAAATCCTACTTTTTCGCGGAGCTCTTTCGGAGGGGCGGTACCGTTTCGGAAAGCGTTTTTTTGAACGGAGTTATTCTCCGGCTAAAAAAATACCGTCGGCAATTATCGGAGCGAGAGGTTGGAACCAGCTTATTTCAGCGTTATTTCAAGAAAGTGATTGGAATTGTAAAAGACATATAATATAATGACAATGATATAAATTTTAATTTTACAGAAAAGTAGAGATTTTTGCAAAATGATGGGTATCCTTCAGGATGAAATATAATACAAATGAAAGTAAAAAACACCTTGCAGAAAAATACAGGGTGTTTTCTTTTACCGCGGAATCGTCTGAATGTATTTCATCGGCGGAAAGAGGAGGGAGCGGCGAACGGGACGGAAATTTTGCTGCGTGGAACAGATACACGCAGGTGTTTTTATCGTTTAAGGTAAGAAGGGTCGGAATTTATGGAATATATTTTTTTAAATCAATTTTCGTCGGGAGAGAGTTTTGAAATTACAGCAAGCGACGGGATCGTGACGATTCGAACTCTGTCGGGAGAGCGGAAGCTGGGCCGGCAGATGTCTCTCGAATTTCTCTATCAGATCAGAAGGCTTTCTATCGAAGGCTGGGACGATGTATATTATCCGTCGGAAGTTTCTGGTACGGAAGCGAATGCCTTCCTTTTCGATGACACCGGCTGGGAACTGATCTATAAAGCGGAGGGAAAGATGGAACATCATATCTCTGGACGGGGCGGATATCCGAAGGAGTGGCATTTTTTTCTCAGTCTTCTGGATTTTTTCAGAGGAGAACATCCGCAGGAATTTTCATCTGAGATGAATTCCGGTTTGCCTGCTGTTTTCAATAAAATGGAAACGGCGGAAATTGAAGAGATGGTAAAATATGCGAAGAAGGAAAAGGATGCAGGACTGGCGATGGAGGATGCGGACGACGATACGAAACATCAAATGCTGGTAAATCTTCTGATGCAGCTGCAGAGACTGGATTTCCAGCTGAGCAGCGAACTGGATGCGGCGGGCGGCGGAAAAAGGCTGCGGCTTGAGGATGTGAAATCTGCTTCGATCCAGTACAATGCCGCTTTGGACTGGCTGGACTGTTTTCTCACGGATGCCGCAGACAGGGATCTTTACCGTACAGCGACGGATATCTATAAGAAAGTTTTTGTGATGTATTATCTCAATTCTGAGCGGGGCTGCCTTGTTCAGCGTGCCGCAGGCACAGAGGCTCATGTGATGCGGCGCAGTTCGGCGCAGTGGCGCTCTTTTGAGGAAGCCGGAATCGGTGAGGCCGAAGGCAGGCGGATTTTTTCAGAGGCGGAACTTATCTGCCGCAGGGATGCGGAAGAGATCGAGGATATGTGGAATTTTATCAGTATGCAGCAGAATCTGAACGCGGATGCAGCGGGGTATCTGGGACAGATTTGGATAAATTAGCTGAACGAGTCTGTGTGCTACCGCAGACCGAGCGATAGAGGAAATGGAAAACGGATGCAGACATCGTCAGGTCTGTAGTATTTGGTAAGGGGATGAAGAAAATAATAGAAGAGAGAAAATGGCGGGCCGGAAGTTTTAATCTTCCGGTCCGCCATTCGTCTGACCGCCTGTTTTGCTTCCTTTTTCAGACTGTCTCCGAAAATACATTTTGAAGTACTTCACCTGACAGAATGCGAAAAGGTATCACAAGGATCAGATTTTTGATAAAAATACCTCAAAAGTTAAATTTCCTCTCTTTTTTCAAAGATGGCTTCGATTGCCGCACATGCCGGACAGTCACAATATTTGGCACCGTTTTTCTGAATCTCTTTTGCATGGGCGGCGATGTCTGCGGCCGCTTCCGCGCCGAAATATTCTCTGCCGGCGTCGGAATCGGAAAAGGCGATGAGATTTTCAATCGGCATGATATCTTCTTCCAGTTCAGCAAAATAACGTTCTGTCTCTGCCGCCTGGTTTTCCGTACCTACTGCGTCCAGCCATGCCTGAGCCGCTGCCTTCGCTTCGTCGCAGCAGGTCGGAGCGCCGATTAATTCCTTTGTTTTTTCGACGATATAATCTAAAGCTTTTTTATTTGCCATGACAAATCCTCTCTTTCTCAATATCTTTTTCCCGGTAAGTTTTTTCTTTATTTTACCATAAACGCGAAACGCTGTCTGCGATTTTATAGAGCGGCGGGACTCAAAAACTTTCAGGAGAAAGGTGAGATCTTTCCTCTGTCTTTCCCGACGGTCAGAGTTCTTTTATCAGAAAAATCTGTTGTGAATGATTATAATTTATTACATAATAAATATAGAAACGTCTGAAATAGACGTAAAGTTCTGAGAAGTTCGTTTGATCGGGGCGCAGGAATAGGGGCAGCATGCAGTTGGGCGTGTACCGATGTCATGCGATATATTTCGGCGTTCGGTACCCGCAGTCTTTCAGCGGCGGTTTTGTCGGAACCTCAGACGGAGAAGCAATCTTTACGGAAAAGAAAAATGCTGAAAAAACAGGAGTTTTAAAATGATAACAGGAATTATTAAAAATAAAATAGATAAGATCTGGACGGATATCTGGGCGGGAGGGATTACAAATCCGCTGACGGTCATCGAACAGCTGACGTATCTGATGTTTATCCGTTCTTTGGATGAAAAAGAATTGGAACAGGAGGAATTTGATCATATGACAGGCGGGACGGGACAGAGGATTTTCCCGCAGTCGGCCGAAGGGCAGTCCATGCGCTGGAGCAGATTTAAGGATCGGGATTCCCGCGAGATTTATGAGATCATTTCGATGAGAGTGTTTCCGGCGATAAAGAAGATGAAATACGGAAGGCTTCCCGATTTTGACGAAGCGGGAGAACTGGTGGAGATTGCGGATGAGCCGGCAAAGACAGCGGAAAGCCGGACTGCTTTTTCCAGATATATGGATGATGCGATGTTTCTGATTCCCACGCCGCAGGTTCTGCAGAAAATCATCACCGGATTGGAAGATCTGTATGAAAATGATATTTCAGATTTGGACATGCAGGGAGATCTGTACGAATATATGCTGGGTAAGCTGGCAACCGCCGGACAGAACGGCCAGTTTCGTACACCGAAGCATATCCGGGAAATGATGGTGGAACTCATCGCGCCGACGCCGGAGGATCTGATCTGTGATCCAGCCTGCGGAACCGCGGGTTTTCTGGTATCGGCATCGGAATATATACGGAATAAGTATGAAGATACGATGACGCCGGAGCAGTGGGATCATTTCGGCGGAGAAATGTTCACGGGGTTTGATACCGACCGCACCATGCTGCGTATCTCCGCTATGAATCTCATGCTTCATTCGATCGGCAATCCAGATGTGGATTACAGGGACAGTGTGTCAAAGCAGAATCAGATCAGGGGAAAATATACCGTCTGCCTGGCAAACCCTCCTTTTAAGGGAACGGTGGATGCGGGATCCATCAACGATGATCTGAAGGCGGTGACCGATACGAAGAAGACGGAGCTTCTCTTTTTGGCATTGTTTCTGCGGATGATGAAGACAGGAGGCCGCTGTGCCTGCATCGTTCCGGACGGAGTTTTGTTCGGCAGCAGCAAAGCTCATAAATCACTGCGAAAGGAGCTGGTGGAAAATCATCAGCTCCGTGCGGTAATCTCTATGCCTTCCGGCGTATTTAAACCTTATGCGGGAGTATCCACCGCTGTGCTGATCTTCACGAAAACCGGCGCCGGCGGTACGGAAAATGTGTGGTTTTACGATATGAAGGCCGACGGTTTCAGCCTCGACGATAAGCGTTCGGAAATCGAGGAGAATGATATTCCCGATATCATCGAAAGGTTTCACAATCTGGAGCGGGAATCCACCCGGCAGCGCACGGAACAGAGTTTTTTTGTACCGAAACAGGAGATCGCGGATAATAATTATGATCTGTCGATCAATAAGTACAAGGAAGTGGAATATATTCCGGTAGAATACCCGCCGACATCGGAGATTCTGGCGGATATCGAACGGCTGAACCGGGAAATTGAGACGGAAGTACAGGAGCTGAAAAAGCTGCTGGAGATGGGAAAGTCGGATTTGTAGGGGGAAATTATGAAAGTAAAATTGGAAGATGTGTGTAAACGTGGTTCTTCAAATTTGAAACAATCTGATATAATAGGTAAAATGGGAGAATATCCCGTGTTCGGCGCATCAGGGCATATTGGAAATATTGATTTTTATCATCAGGAACAGTCATATGTGGCTGTCGTAAAAGATGGTGCAGGTATTGGAAGGACTAATTTATACCCTGCCAAATCATCAGTTATTGGAACCATGCAATATCTTCTTCCAAAAAATAATGTATTGCCGGAATATCTTTGTTATGTGGTTCGTTATATGCATTTGGAAAAGTATTTTTCAGGTGCAACAATTCCGCACATTTATTTTCGTGATTACAAAAATGAAGTTTTTAACCTTGATTCGCTCGACAAGCAGGCCGATGTAATTGAAATACTTAAAAGAGTGGAAGTTGTTATATCATTGCGACAACAACAGCTCCAAAAACTGGACAACCTCATCAAAGCCCGATTTGTTGAACTGTTTGGTAATCCGGTACATAATAGGAATAAGTTTCCAACTAAGAAACTACGAGAACTTGGAGCGATAGAGCGAGGTAGGTCGAAGCATCGCCCTCGTAATGCGCCAGAACTCTTAAATGGACCGTATCCTTTGATTCAAACTGGAGAGATAACAAGTGCAGGATTATATATTACAGAGTATCAGAATACTTATTCGGAGCTGGGATTACGACAAAGTAAGATGTGGAACTCCGGTACTCTTTGCATAACGATCGCTGCCAATATTGCACAGACGGCTATTCTGACTTTTGATGCATGTTTTCCAGATAGTGTTGTTGGTTTCGTTCCAAATGATGCTATAAACGTAATTTACATGCACTATTGGTTTAGTTTTTTCCAAAGGATATTAGAGGATCAGGCACCGCAGGTCGCACAAAAGAATATTAATCTAAAAATTCTATCAGATTTGGATGTGATGGTGCCTGATCATACACTCCAAAAACAATTTTCCGCCTTCGTCACCCAAGTTGACAAATCGAAATCCGTCATCCAAAAGTCTCTGAAGGAGACGCAGCTTCTCTTTGATTCTCTGATGCAGGAGTATTTCGGATGATCATTGCAGAGGAGCGGAGTCATCGATAAATTTTCACTTCAATTTGAACTGGGATGGAAAGTTTTAAAAGAACTTTTGAAATACGAAGGATGAAATGAAGTAAATACCAGTTCAACAAGGGAAATTATCAAAAGCGCATAACAGTATATGATTTTCTTGATGAAAGGATCTGATTATCGATGCTGCGGGACCGAAATGATATGGCGTATATCTATGATGGCGCCGCGGCGGAAAGACTGGTGGGAAAAATTCTCAATGAGTACATTCCGGAATTAATGAAACTTCAGAAAGAAGTAGAGATTCGTTATCGGGACGTATTAGAGACACTGTAGGATTATTTTTCGTAAAATCAATGGGCAGAATGATTTTTGAACTGCAATCCAAAGTATAGATACTATAAATTAACGGAGTTTAGCTATGACCAACTTTGAATATTTGTATGAAAAAAAAGAATACGAGCTGTTTTCCGCCGCAGCTGCCGAGGCCGAAAAAGTCTATGCGTCGTCTCCTGCCATGTGTGCCGTCGGATGCAGAAAGGCTTTGGAACTGGCCGTCAAATGGGTGTATTCTGCGGATGATGAGATTAAAATGCCGTATCGTGAGAATCTGCAGTCGCTGATACACGAACATTCGTTTCGTTTTGCGGTAGATCAGGACACCTGGAGTAAGCTCCCATACATCGTAAATCTTGGAAATCTGGCGGTGCATACCGGCAAAAATATAAAGAAGAGCGATGCCCTCGCTTCACTGAAGGGGCTGTTTGAATTTATTCAGTGGATCGATTACTGTTACGGAAGAGATTACGAAGAACGCTCTTTTAAAGAGGAAAAAATTCCCGTACAGCAGGTGATCCTCGACGTCAAAAAGATCAGAGAACAGGAAAGTCTGATTGAGGAGAAAGATGCAGAAATCGAAGCTTTGCGCCGCCGGATCGCGGCTATGTCAGCGGCGTACACAGCGGAGAAAGGACAGCATCAGCAGCAGCGCGAATTTAATGCAGAAGATCCCAGTGAATATGAGAC
>CAJLHL010000039.1 GCA_905206455.1 uncultured Eubacteriales bacterium | reverse complement strand
TTGCTTGCTTGCTTGCTTGCTTGCTTGCTTGCTTGCTTGCTTGCTTGCTTGCTAAAAGCATATTTCCTATCACTGTCATCCGTCAAGCTCCTCTCTGAAATAAAACAATAAGTATAACCTGATTTTACCAGAAGGAGACAATGCTTTCAATACTTCACATCCACACTAATGATTTAAACTTCGAAAGAGATACAGCAAAATACAGCCGGTTACGATCAGAACGATTCCCGTAATTCCGATCCAACTCAGCTTCTCACCGAATACAGCCGCGGAGATCACAGCCGTAGCTACGATGCCTCCCGCGCACCAAGTCGCATAAGCAACTCCCAAATTGATACTGTTCAGCGCTTTTGAAAAGATGAAAAAACAGAGAATATAAAATAAGATACAGAAAACAGCGGGAAGTAATTTTGTAAATCCCTCGGACGACTTCAGAAGAGTCGTCGCGATAATCTCCAGAACGATCGCTGTTCCTAACAAAACATATGGCATAATCCTTTTCCTCCGTATTTGTCTATTCGGTCAGATCTGCGAAATCCGCTTCCGCGGCCTGCGCCAAATCCCCGGGACAGATGCACAGCTGAAGACCGATTCTGCCGCCGCTGACATAGATTTCATCGAAGAGAGACGCCGTCTCATCGATGACCGTGGGAAACTGTTTTTTCATGCCTACGGGAGAACAGCCGCCGTGAACATAGCCTGTCAGCGGCAAAAGTTTTTTCATCGGAAGCATTTCCATCTTTTTTACGCCGAAATGCTTCGCCGCTTTCTTTAAATCCAGGCCGCAGTCCACAGGAATAACACAGACGAAATGTTCTCCGGCGCCGGATTCCGTCACCAGTGTCTTGAAGACGGCGTCGGGGTCCAGTCCCTGCATCCTGGCGATATCAGAGCCACTGGTAAAACCGTCGGAAAGTTCGTATTCCGTACTGCGGTAAGAGATTCCCCTGACATCCAGCATACGGAGCGCGTTTGTCTTTCCCGCCTTTTTTCCCGCTGCCATCTACCGCGCCTCTTCCTGCTGCTTCAGAACTTCGATCTGATCCCTGATCTCCATCATTTTATTATCCGTAAAAGCGATCGTCTCCGCACAGACGCGAAGCTCTTCCTGCAGATCTTCCGTCACCAAAAGCTCCTTTTTATAACGAAGATCGTGCTCCAGAGATGCCCAGAAGTCCATAGCGATGGTCCGTATCTGAACTTCTACATTGAGCAGCTCCTTGCAGTCCGAAAAAAACACCGGAATCTGGCAGATCATATGAAGACTCCGATATCCGTTGGGTTTCGGATTTTTTATGTAATCCTTGACTTCGAGCACTTGAATGTCATCCTGTTTCACAATCATATCGGCGATCTTATAGATATCGTCGACAAAAGAACAGATGATCCTCACGCCCGCCACATCGAAAAGATTGTCTTTCACGGAATCAAGGGAAATATCAAAACCTTTTCTTTTTAATTTTTTATAGATACTGTGGGGTGTCTTCACTCTCGTCTTGATGAATTCGATAGGATTTCTCTGCCCCCGGATCGAAAGCTCATCGTTGAGCACCTCCACCTTTGTCTTAAATTCTCTGATCGCACAGCTGTACATCATCAGCATCGTCTGCAGCGCTTCCGCCGCTCCCAGCAATTCCTCCGTATCTTCCGGAATGCTGGACTTCGTTATTATTTCTTTCTGTATTCCATCCATAATTCAGCAACCCCTTGTCTTTCACCTGAAATGTTCCCTGCGTCCCGGCGCCCCTCGCCGTTCTCAAACTCCTCCGCCGTATGTTTCCGTCCGCTGTCTGTCCTTTCCCGCTCCTTCGCTGGGGACAGCGTCCTTTCGATTCCGCCCGGCGGACGGCTGCCGAAAAAAGCTCCGGCTGCCGTCACCGCAAAATCTGAAAAGCTGAAACAACCTGCAACCGGCTAACAGCGCCGAGGTTCTGCAGCACAAAATCCCCCATCCCCGTCAGGAATTCAGAAAACGGAATCCGAACGGTATCAGAGTTCTTCTACGAGTTCGGACGCTTCTTTTCTGTGCGGGTGCATCGGGCCAGGCTGAACGTCCGCCGCCGGATAGCCGACCGGCAGCAGAATCCGCGGCTGAAGTCCGCCAGGAATCGCGAATTCCTTCTTGACCTTCGCTGTATCAAACCAGCAGACACAGGTTGTTCCGAGTCCCAGTTCCTCCGCTTCCATCATCAGATGAGACACAAAGATACCCATATCCAGAGAAGAGGAATTAAAATCGTCGAAAGGATTGACCCAGGCGTTCGGCGTATCCTCACACAAAATCAGAACGACGGGAGCGTGAAAGGTCGCCGGCGTGATAGCTCTGATCTTTTCCAGCGCCGCCTCACTGCGAAGCGCATAAACCTTAAAAGGCTGGATATTTTTGGCCGTCGGAGCCCATCTGCCCGCCTCGATAATCGCGTCGTACGCTTCTTTTTCTACCGGTCTGTCCTCAAACTTGCGGACGGAAAAACGTTTTTTTGCCAGTGTAAGAAAGTCCATTGTAACATTACCTCCGATTCTACAGCTGTTGAAATGGTGAATTCTCATTTATTAACGCAAACCCATAAAAATAAACTGACCATGCCGGAAAAAAGCCTGACATTTTTATTTCATCAGAGACGCTAAATCTACGTCCCTCTTGCTGACCAGGGTTCCGGAATACGTTCCGACATCGGTAATCAACCCTGCCATTCTGCGGATATCGTCATGGTCGACCGCATCGATCTGCCGGATCACATCTTCCGGATTTCTGACGATATTGCAGTTGATCGCGTATTTTCCGTTAGAAACCATGCGGCTTCCTGTATTTTCCAGGCTGAAAATATAGCTGCCTTTGGTCTGCTCCTTTGAAATCCGCAGCTCGTCGTCGGTGACGCCGCCTGCAGTTAACTTTTCCAATTCTTCTCTGATAGCGTATACCGTATCCTCGATTTTATCGTGAGCTACTCCCGCGCTGATGGCATAAAGTCCCTCCTGTGAATAGGAAGCGGTGTAAGAGTAGACCGTATAAGCCATGCCCTTTTCTTCACGGATATTCTGGAAAAGTCTGGAACTCATGCTTCCGCCCATGATATTGTTCAGAATCGTCAGAGCATAAACATCTTCATCGCCGAATTTCAGCGCTCTCGTACCCAGACAGATATGAGACTGCTCGATATCTTTTATCTTCGTGCGGAAAGACGGAATATAGATCGCCGACTCATGGTTTTTATCTTCTTTAGAAGCTGTCATGCAGGAAAGACTGTGCTCAAACTGCTGACAGATCTGATCCGCATCGAAATTACCCGCAACGGAAACTACGATATTGTCGAGGGTATATTCTCTGGCGATATAGTTCTTTATATCGTCGTGGGTGATCGCATCGAGACTTTCCGGCGTCCCGAGAATAGATTTTGACAGCGGACCGCCCTTAAAGAGTTCCTCATAGAGCATGTCCTGCACGTCGTCTTCCGGAGCGTCCTCCACCATTTTGATTTCTTCCTTTACAACCTGCTTTTCTTTTGCCATTTCCGCAGGATCGAACAGCGAACCGGTCAGCATGTCGATGATGATCTCGCAGGCCTTGTCCACATTGGAAGTGAGAGACTTTATATAGTAACAGGTGCTCTCCTTTGAAGTAAAGGCGTTCATCTGAGCGCCCAGAGCGTCCGCATCCGAAGCGATCTGTCTGGCAGTTCTCTTCGCCGTGCCCTTGAACATCATGTGTTCGATAAAGTGGGAAATCCCCGTCTCTCCGTCGTTTTCATCGACGCATCCCGCCTTTACCCATACGCCTGCGGTGACAGACTGCAGATAAGGAATCTGCTCCAAAACGACCCGAAGGCCGCAGTTCAGTTTTCTGATTTCACTCATAATTATCTTTTCTTCCTTCTTTCTCTTAAGAGGTTCTTCTGTATTTTTCATCCCCGAATTCCATCATAACGCTCCAAAGACCTTTACCGAACAAAACCCACAGACACTGTCCCCCGGTCCGCTGAAAAAACCGGTTCGGGAAATCCGCGTTTTTCTCCAGGAAGTCTCAGCCGGACGTACTGTGTCTATTTCCGCTTGCCAGTCGCGGGGTGCAGACATTTCGCTGTCACCGCTTTGCTCTGACTGCGCTTTCGCTTGTCAATCGCTGTGCGCTTAGAGCATCTGTTGCACCGCCTCTCTGGCTGCGCTGCCGCTTGCCAGTCGCGGGGTGCAGACATTATATCATCTTTTATGAGATCCTACAACCGGACAGACCCGCCGTGCCGTGCCTCAGAACACCGCTTCGGACAGCAGACACCGGAGGAGAGGAGTTACCGCTCCCCCGTCTCCTCCGTTTCTGTCTCCGCATCTGACGCCGCCGAACTCAACAGTTCGGAGAGACTTACCGGCTCAGTCCCCTGTTCCCGGATACTATCGATGAGATCCGGCAGAGCCTTTACTGTCTCCGGCTTCGGATGCATCAGTACGATCGCTCCGTCCGTCTCCTTTTTCATGATCCGGTCATAGATCACCGATGCCGTCGAACCCTCCTTCCAGTCGATGGTATCCGCCGACCACAGGATCATCCGATATCCCTCGTTTCTGCAGAAATCTACCGTCTTGTCGCTGAAATCTCCCGACGGCGGCGCAAAATATACCGGTTTTACGCCGATTGCATCGCTGATCGCCGCCTCCGTCTTTTCGATCTCCGAACGCAGTTCATCCTCGGAAATCTGGGAACACATCTTATGACCATAGCCGTGACTTCCGATTTCGTGTCCCGCCAGATACATTCTGCGCAGAAGAGACGGATTTTTAGAAGCCCAGCTTCCCGTCACGAAAAATGTGATCTTCACATCTTTTTCTTCCAAAATATCCAGAATATCGGGGATCACTTCCTCTCCCCAGTCCACGTTGCAGGTAAACGTCATTTTATGAGAACCCTCGGGACCGTTTCGCACCACAGTGCCGTCGTCCTCATAATCAGTCAGTACATACGACGTCATCACAGCATTGTCGCCGCACTCGGTTACAAAGGACAGATCTTTCCTGGCGCCGGAAACGGCATGATCTTCCAGAATATCTATACCCGCAGAAAAAGCTATTACACCGAAAAATATAACAATACAAACTATCGCAGAGATTTTCTTCTCTCCATATTTTCTCTCCATCGCCGCTCTCCATATCCTTCTGATCTGAAAAATATCTGCGCCGCAGCCGTTCTTTCCTCCGCGGCGGAATTTCTTCCTATCCATTTATATGAAGGGACGCTCCTTTTTATAACATTTCCTTTTCCAAGAGCAAATATGCTGAGTATTCTGCGTTTATCCCTTTATTTTCAGATGTGAACGTTTTTTGCGCCTTATTCGGAGCCGGATTATGACGGAAAAAATTTATATTTGGAAAGATTTCACCGATAAACAGCTATACCTTCGCCGGACATGACCTGCCTGAAAAGTCCGCCGGCCGCTGAAATGAATGACAAAGCGCGGGAGAATCATTCTCCCGCGCTCTGCGTCTGTTATATATTTTGATTTCTTACAGATGAAATATGTAATATTGTTTATAGAAAAATGAAGCTTTATTGTTATCGGCTGAAACGAATACAGCAGACAGATCATTGCACGCAACAGACGGCTAAAGCCGTCTTCCTCCGATCGCCTCGTGAGCTTCGCTGTCGTATTTTACAATGCGGCTGAATCCGCGTAAAATACGCGTCTCTACCGCATGGCATAAGCGAAACAGAAAATTTCATCAAATCGGAGATTTGAGAAATTCTCACGTGAGACCTGCCGACGATTTGCTTTGCAAATCAGCTCAGGGCTTCAAGCAGGTCAGTCTGCGTATTCGTAATCCGATATATCTTTCAAAAACGCTTTTTATTACAGTCAATCACGGTCTTTAGAGATTTGGTCTCTTCAGATTGATTCTTCCCTGATTGTCGATTTCGTACACGACGACTTCGACCACATCTCCGATATTCATGACGTCTTCCACCTTCTCCACGCGGCGCTTTGCCATCTTGGAAATATGCAGCAGACCTTCCTTGCCCGGAAGAACCTCGATGAAAGCTCCGAAGTTCATAATTCTCTTGACTTCACCTGTGTAAGTCTTACCTACTTCCACTTCCGCCGTCAGAAGCTCGATCTGCTTGAGAGCGGCTTTTGCCGAATCCATATCCGGAGAAGCCACAAAGACCTGGCCGTCGTCGTTGATATCGATCTTAACTCCGGTCTCTTCGATGATCTTATTGATCGTTTTTCCTCCCGGTCCGATGACTGTTCTGATCTTGTCCGTCGGAATCTGAATCGTGATGATTCTCGGAGCGTACGGAGACAGTTCCTCTCTCGGTGCAGGAATTTCCTCCAGCATCTTCTCTCTGATATGAGTTCTGCCGTCGTGAGCCTGCTTCAGCGCAGCTTCCAGGATTTCTCTGGAAAGTCCGTGAATCTTGATATCCATCTGAATCGCGGTTACGCCCTTTTCCGTACCCGCCACCTTAAAGTCCATATCGCCCAAGAAGTCTTCCATACCCTGGATATCGCTGAGAATCGCGATCTTATCGCCTTCTTTGATCAGACCCATCGCGATACCGGATACCGGCGCCTTGATCGGAACGCCCGCATCCATAAGCGCCAGCGTGCTTCCGCATACGGAAGCCTGAGATGTGCTGCCGTTGGAGGAGAGCACTTCGGATACCAGACGGATCGCATAAGGAAACTCCTCTACCGATGGCAATACCGGAAGGAGAGCTCTTTCCGCCAAAGCGCCGTGGCCGATTTCTCTTCTGCCCGGACTTCTGGAGGTTCTCGCCTCGCCTACGCTGTAAGCCGGAAAGTTATAGTGATGAATGTATCTCTTTTCCGTCTCTTCGGAAATTCCGTCCAGCGTCTGTCCTTCGCTGACCGTTCCCAGTGTCGCCACCGTCAGAACCTGAGTCTGTCCTCTCGTAAAGAGGCCGGAGCCGTGTGTCCTCGGAAGGAAGCTCGTCTCGCACCAGATCGGCCGGATGTCCGTAGTCTTTCTGCCGTCGGGACGTATATTTTCGCTGATGATGAGATCCCTCATCTGCTCTTTTCTTACTTTATACAGAATATCGTCGATATCTTTTCCTGATTCCGGATAGATTTCCAGGAACTTCTCTTTTGTCTCTGCTTCCAGAGCGTCCATCTTTTCCTGACGTTCTGTCTTATCGTGGATCTGAATGGCTTCTCTCATCGCCGCCGTCTCGTAATCTCTGACCGCCTGTTCCAATTCCTCCGGAATTTCATGAACAGGAAGATCCCTCTTCGGCTTGCCCACTTCTTCTGTGATCTGTTCGATGAAGGCCACGATCTTTTTGATTTCCTCGTGGGCGAACATGATACCGTCTAAGATCACATCTTCAGGAACTTCTTCCGCGCCGGCCTCTACCATCATAATCGCGTCCTTCGTACCTGACACTTTCAGATCGATATCACTGGCCGCTCTCTGTTCCTGCGTCGGGTTGATGACGAATTCACCGTCCACACGGCCTACCGAAACGGAACCCGTCGGACCGTCCCACGGAATGTCGGAAATAGAAAGAGCGACCGAAGAGCCCACCATCGCCGTAATGTCGGACGGACAGTCGTGATCCACACACATCACCGTAGCCACGACGACGACGTCGTTATAAAATCCCTTCGGGAAGAGAGGACGGATGGGGCGGTCGATCAGACGGGAGGAGAGAATCGCTTTCTCCGTCGGACGGCCTTCTCTCTTGATAAAACCTCCCGGAATCTTTCCGGCAGCGTACATCCTCTCTTCGTAATCGCAGCTTAAAGGAAAGAAGTCGATATCTTCCCTCGGCTCCGCAGAGCAGGTAGCGGTGACGTTGACTACGGTATCTCCGTATCTGACCGTAGCCGCACCGTTGGCCATACCTGCGACTTTGCCCACCTCTACCTGAAGCAGACGTCCGCCGACGGCCGTTCTGAATGTTTTGTAATCTTCAAATCTCATAGATGTTCCTCCATTGATCTGCGGCTCTTTCGGCCAGACTTGACAATTCATTCCGCCGGACCTTCCTCCGTACGGTGGAATGGATTCTCAAGTCTCGCGCCCAAACAGCTGCACACTATGACAATAAATATACCGAAAGCGGGGTGCACTGAATACAACCCCGCTTTTTGTCAGAATTTATTTTCTTAATCCGAGACGAGCGATGAGAGTTCTGTATCTCTCGAGATCCTTAGCCTTGAGGTAAGCGAGCAGATTTCTTCTCTGACCTACCATCTTGAGAAGGCCTCTTCTGGAGTGATGATCCTTCTTGTGAATCTTGAGGTGTTCGTTCAGATCGTTGATTCTGTAAGTGAGAATCGCAACCTGAACTTCCGGGGATCCCGTGTCGCCTTCGTGAGTTGCGTACTCTTTGATGATTTCTGTCTTCTGAGCCTGTGTAATCATTTTTGTTTTCTCCTTTTCTTCTTTTTCCTTAAGCCGGGTAAACGCCGGAGATGCGATAAACGCAGCTTAGGTAAATATTTCCTGCACATAGGCAAATTGCTTATACAGTATATCTGTTTTCTTCCACCATGTCAATAGAAAACCCGGACCACGGTACATTTCTGCCGTTTTCCCGCCGCGATTTGAACGCCCCCGATCCGTCCCTTTCTATCAGCGTCCCCCGACGGCGCTCCTTTCCCGTTTCACAGATGCGGCGACCGGAAAAAACGCCGGCGGTATTCACGCCTTCTCCACAGCCCTTCGCTTCGGGACTGCGGATCGCGCGACGATCCTCCGTCAGCTCAGATTCCCAGCTGCTTTCTGGCATATGCCTTATCTCTTACCAACTGCGCGATCAGTTCGTCCAGACCTGAGAACTTCTGCTCCGGCCGGATCATGCTCAGGAAATACACTTCAATTCGCTTCCCGTAGACGTCCTTGTCAAAATCGAAGATATGCGTCTCTACGTTCGTCTGATAATCGCCTATCGTAGGCTTCGTACCCACATTCGTCATGCTCGCATACTCGGCGCCGCCGATCACACATTTCGTCACATAAGCACCCTTTCGCGGCGCTACCATATTTTTATCCAAAGTGGTATTGCAGGTGGGAAATCCCAGGACAGGGCCCCCCAGCTTATTTCCGTGAATAATCTCGCCCCGGATCATATACGGTCTGCCCATCATATCGCAGACCTTTTCCATCCGGCCATCACAGATCAGCCTGCGGATCAGCGTGCTGCTGACCACTTCTCCGTCCACCTTTACCGGATCGATAACGTGAACGTCCACGCCTTTGCTGCCGGCATACTCCGCCAGACTTTCAGAAGTCCCCGCAGCCTTAAAACCGTAAGTGAAATTAAATCCGCAGACCGCCGCTTTCATTCTGAATTTCCGGATGAGAATATCATCTACAAATTCCTCCGGCGTCCGACACATGATGGATTCGTTGAAATCGATGGAAAAAAGATAGTCGATGCCAGCCTCTTCGAGAAGTCTGACCTTTTCATCGGCATAGATCACATTTTTTACCACATAATCTCCTGCCAGCACGTTTCTCGGATGATTGGAAAAAGTGAAGACCGCGCTCTTAAGACCGTCTGCCGCCGCTGTCTTTACCGCTTCATCGATCAGCGCCTGATGGCCTTTATGAATTCCGTCAAAATTTCCCAGCGCCGCGGCAGTCTCTCCGATCTCTCCGATTTCGTCTAAACTGTTAAAAATCCTCATCTGAAAAACACCTTCCCTACCGTAAATATTTTCCTTTTTTCGTCAAACTGCGCCGTTCCGGCAAAGGAACCGTCCTCGCCGTACACGCGGTAAATCCGCCGGAATCTGTCGCCGGAACTCCGGCTGTTTTCCCTGCGGATCTCTACATTCCGCAGAGAAAGCTTTCCGCCGTTGACGTACTTTTTCATCTCATCCCCGTTCAGAAGAATCTTCCCAAAATCCGTGAGCATGTCGCCTACGGGCATGAGAAAATCCGGAACAAAACTGAGCTGCGAAGGCTTTTTCCCCGGATTTACGACTTCTTCATACGTCAGATGTTCCTTCTCCTGAATCTCCGCGATGATTTCCTCGAGAGTGACCGACTGCCCGATATCGAAGCCGCCGCTTCGCGTTCTCACCAGAAAGGTCATCACCGCGCCGCAGCCCAGCTTTTTTCCGATTTGTTCACAGATCGATCTTATGTACGTTCCCTTGGAACATTCGATCTCAAAAAGAGCCCTTCCGGGTTCGTGAAAGATCCGCAGGGGGAGCGCCTCATAGACGGTAATCGCCCGGGGCTCCACCTCCACCGCAATCCCCTCTCTCGCGTACTCGTAGAGCTTTTTTCCGTCTTTTTTTATCGCGGAATACATCGGGGGATACTGAAGCTGTTCTCCTTCCACGGAGAGAATTGCCTCCCGGACCTGTTCATGAGTGAGGCGGCCGGCGGCGCCGCTGCCGTCGTATGACACCTCTCCCCAGATATCTCCGGTATCGGAAGCGGCGCCCAGCAAGAGCTCGCAGCGGTATCTCTTCCGATCTGCCTCGAGATACTCTGCGGCTCTCGTGGCCCTGCCGGCGCAGACCGGCAGGACGCCGGCCGCCATCGGATCCAGCGTCCCCGTATGTCCCGTCTTTTTTGTTCTCAATATACGTCTCAAAGCGGAAACCGCATCGTGGGACGTCATCCCCGCCGGTTTCAGCAGATTGATAAATCCGTCCAGCAAAAGCCTGTCCTTTCTGTATTCCTCCGACGTTTGTGACCCGGACCGCAGCCGGCGGCTCAAATCGTCCTGCTAATATTCCGGCGTCTCCAAAAGACCCGGATTCTCGGCAGCGAACTGCCGTATAGCTCCCTCCACCGCCTCCCGGATCAGCGGAATCGTCTCTTCCATCGTTTTATGTATCGTGCAGCCGGCTGCATGCTTGTGGCCACCGCCGCCGAACTTCGCGCAGATTTCTGAAACATCGATATACTTCTTGCTCCGAAGTCCTACTTTCACCTCTTCCGGGTGCTTTTCCCGCAGAAATACCCCGATTTCCACGCCGCGGATATCTCTGAGGACCGCATTGATGCCGTCACTCTCCTCCACCCTGGCGTCAGCCTCCCTGTACATATCCAGAGTCACATAAGCGATGGACGCCAGACCGTCGCAGAAAAGATCCATCTCATTCATGATGAGATTGCGCAGTCTCAGTTTCTGCAGCCGGTCGCTCTGATAGAGAATCACGTTGATCTTCTTCGTATCAATGCCCAGATCATACAGCTCCGCCGCGATGAGATGGGTCTTCTTCGTCGTGTTAGTGTACTGGAAATTTCCCGTATCGGTAGCGATTCCCGTATAGACAGCTTCCCCGATCTCTTTGTCCGGTTGAATTCCCATGCACAGCAGCAGCTCATAGACGATCTCCGCCGTAGCGGAAGCGGCAGAATCGATGTAGCTGACCTCCGCCATTTCGCCCCGGGAAATATGGTGATCGATACAGACCGTCTTTTTTCCCGCGTGATAAAAGAGCTTTTCTCTCTTCGGAAATCTCGACGGACTGCTGCAGTCCAAAGCGATACAGAGATCCCTTACCGGAAGCTCTGTGTTTTCATCGGCAAAAATGATGTATCCCTGATCGAGAAACCGCAGATGGTCCGGCACTTCGTCCTCAAAGAGAATATCCGCCTCTTTGCCCTGCATTCTCAGGGCGTGGCACAGAGCCGCGCAGGATCCCAGCGCGTCTCCGTCCGCTACGATATGAGAGAAAATATAGACGGATTCCGCCGCCATAATCGTCTCTGCCGCATTCTTCATGCCTTTTCTGATGTCGTCACTGACTTTCCACATAACAGAGTCTCCCTTTCTGCAAACCGGCCGCGCCGGTTAACGCGGCGCACAAACAGCCGCCGGCGGCAAATTCATTTGCTCCGGCCGATACTGTTCCCGAGCCCTTTTTATGTTTTACGCCTTCGCGGAAAAGCCGGAAACTATTCGTCTCCGGGCTCCTCCGCCGTATCTGTCTCTTCGTTCTCTTTCGAAATGTTCAGGCTGTCGATCACCTTGGACATATGTCTTCCATATTCCAGCGAGCTGTCGATCTTAAACGTCAGTTCCGGCACATGTCTCACTTTGACGGCTCTTCCGATCTCTCTGCGGATGAGGCCTGCCGCACTCTTCATCGCCGTCAGGATTTCCTTTTTTTCTTCTTCCTGTGCGCCGCTTTCGATGTTCCTGCCCATCACGCTGAGATATACGGTGGCGTAACTGCCGTCAGAACTGACTTCTACATCAGATACGCTGATCATCCTGCCCTGAAGCCTGCGATCTTTCAGCTCGGTGAGCAGCATCATGCCCACGGTCTTACGGATTTCTTCGCCCAGCCTGCCCGATCTGTAATTCTTTGCCATTTTACTTTCTTTCCACTTCTACCATCTTGAAAGCTTCGATGATATCGCCTTCCTTGATGTCGTTATAATTTTCGATGCCGATACCGCACTCGAATCCGTGGCTGACTTCCTTTGCATCGTCCTTAAATCTCTTCAGAGAGGAGATCTTGCCTTCGTGCACTACGATGCCGTCGCGGATGAGGCGGATGCTGGCATTTCTCTCCACCTTTCCGGTAAGCACGTAAGCGCCGGCGATGATACCGACATTCGGCACCTTAAAGGTGTTTCTGACTTCTATATTGCCCAGAACCTCTTCCTTAAATTCAGGATCCAGCATACCCTTGAGCGCCGCTTCCACTTCTTCGATGGCCTCGTAAATGACACTGTAGGTTCTGATTTCCACGCCGTCTCGCTGCGCCATGCTGGAGACTGCCACACTCGGTCTCACATTGAAGCCGATGACGATAGCGTTTGTGGTGCTGGCCAGCATGATATCCGATTCATTGATCGTACCTACGCCGGTATGGAGAATCCGCACCGCCACGTTTTCTTTCTTGAGCTTTTCGAGAGAAGACACCAGCGCGCCCACCGAACCCTGGACGTCGGCCTTGATGATCAGATTGAGTTCCTTTACATCGCCCTGTTCGATCTGGCTGAATAACTGTTCCAGCGTAACGCCGGCGTTCTTCTGCATCACCTGTTCTCTCTGCTTGAGTTTTCTGTTTTCCGCGATCTCACGGGCTACCTTATCGGAGCTGACAGCGTTAAACTCGTCGCCGGCCTCCGGGACTTCGGTCAGGCCGAGAATTTCCACCGCAGTGGCTGGACCAGCTTTTTTGAGCTTATCGCCCCGGTAATTCGTCATCGCTTTGATGCGGCCGCTGCAATTGCCCGCGACGACAGACATGCCCGCGTGAAGTGTGCCGTTGAGTACCAGCAGTGTCGCTACCGCGCCCTTCTGCTTGTCGAGACGGGCTTCGATTACCGTACCCAGGGCGAGTCTGTTCGGATTCGCTTTGAGCTCCAGCATCTCTGCCTGAAGAAGAATCATCTCCAGCAGTGAATCGATTCCCTCTCCCGTCTTTGCGGATACCGGAACGCTGATCACATCGCCGCCCCAGTCCTCCACCAGAATACCGTGTTCCGCCAGATCCTGCTTTACCTTTTCCTGATTGGCGCCCGGTTTATCGATCTTGTTGATCGCCACGATAATAGGAACCGCCGCCGCTTTTGCATGGCTGATCGCCTCTACCGTCTGCGGCTTTACGCTGTCGTCCGCCGCAACGACCAGTACCGCGATGTCAGTGACATACGCGCCTCTGGCACGCATCGCTGTAAACGCTTCGTGGCCCGGCGTATCGAGGAATACGATACGCTGTCCGTTGTGTGTGATCTCAGATGCGCCGATATGCTGTGTGATTCCGCCGGATTCACTGGCAGTGACGCTGGAATGTCTGATTTTATCCAGTAAGGAGGTTTTACCGTGATCGACGTGACCCATAACGGTGATAATCGGCGGTCTGGCTCTCAGATCCTCCTCGCGGTCTGTGAAGTTTTCGATTCCTTCTTCCGCTTCCTCTTCTTCGACCTTGCCGATGACGATCTGTTTGCCCAGTTCGTCACCGAGGATCTGGACGGTATCTTCATCCAGATTCTGATTGATATTAGCCATAATGCCCATCTTCATGAGGGTCATGATGAGTTTCGAGGTTGAGACTTCGATCTGTTCGGAAAGTCCTTTTACCGTAATCGGAACGGTTACGACCGTAGCCCCTGCAGGAATTGCCGCAGCAGCCTCTTCCGCTTTTCTCGCGTCTTCCTTTCGCTGCTCTTTTCTGTGATCTTTTCTGTGTTTGTGCTGTGGTTTTGCCATCTTCGTCATATTGAACTTTTTATCTCTGCTGTTCTTTTTATCCGAATCGCTGCGATTGGAACTCTGGCTTCCCCCCGCCGCGCTGCTGTTCCTCGTGCGGTTATCTCTGCTGCCGCTGCCGCCGTTTTTTCCCCGCGCCGTTTTGGAATTATCGCTGCGCTGCGTCCCTGTTCCGGTTTTTCTGTTATCATTTTTGCGATCTCTGGACGGACCGCCTTGACCCGGCTTTCTGTCGCTGCGGTCATTCTGGCCGCCGGGACGCGTATTTCTCTGCTGCTGCGGCCGATCTGCTCTCTTTTCCTGACCGCTCTTCTGCTGCCCGTTTTGAACCGGTCTGCCTTTTCCTTTCGGCTTTGCAGGGCGGTTTTCCTGCTTCTCACCGGGAGCTTCGCCGCTTCTGCCCTTTGCATCGGCAGATTTGTTCTTTGTCTCCGATTTTACGTCCTTCGGCGCTCTGTTCTTCGCCATCGAATTTCTCACCGCGAGACAATCCTTATCTGAAACAGCGTTCATATGACTCGATACTTCGATTCCCATGCCGTTTAACTTGTTGAGCATTTCCTTATTGCTCATGCCCAATTCCTTGGCTAACTCATACACTCTTGTCGCCATAACCGTCCTCCTTTATTCCACGTTCAGCATTATCTGTTCATTCTCGATCTCCTTTATCATCGCTTCCGCAAAATTAACGTCTGTGATGCCGAAAATTCCTCTTCCCGTCAGTCCTGTCATCGCCGACAGTGCTTCCGACGATCCGTAAATTTTAAATGGCACCCCGCGCCGCTCACACAGCGCCGTGAATTTGTCTTTTGTATTCTGCGACGTATCCTCAGCGAGGATAATCAGTTTTATATTTCCTCTGCCGATCGTACCGGCGCAGGTCTTATAGCCCGAAAGGACTTTTCCCGCGCGTCTTGCCAAACCTAAATAACTCGCTAACTTACTCTTTTTCATAATTTTTGAGTTCCTCAAAAATTTCGTCAAGCGCCTCTTCCGGCACTTTTATTCCGAGATTCCTGGAAATCGCCTGCTTTTTCCGCGCGATGCGGAAACAGCCGCTGTCCGGACACAGATAAACCCCTCTTCCCGGAGCTTTGCCTGTAACGTCCAGTTTTACACAGCCCTCTTTGTCACCGACGATTCGGATCAATTCTCTCTTCTGCTTCGACTGCATACAGCCCGCGCACCGGCGCATCGGTACTTTTTTCGTTTTCATCTTAAGCCCCGCTTTCCGCGGCTTCCTTTCCGCAGCGGATCGAAATCTGCTGAAGAAATATACGCCGCTCATGACGCTTCGCTGCTTTCCCGCTTCTGTTTACTCCTCCGCGGTGAAGACGATGCCGTCATCGTCTTCATCGTACGCGTCAGCCGTCTCATCGCATATTTCGCTGTCCTCAGCGAACGCTTCATATGATTCCTCTTCTGCAAACGTATTTTCTTCCCCGTATGCGATAAAATCTTCGCCGGCATCGTCGTCTGCTTCCGTTCGCAGGCTGTCGTAGATACCTCCCGCCTCTTCGAACTGCGTGTGACTCTTGATATCGATTTTCCACCCGCAGAGCTTCGCAGCGAGACGCACATTCTGCCCTTCTTTGCCGATGGCCAGAGACAGCTGAAAGTCGGGAACTACCACCGTGGCGGAAGAATCGTTCTCGTTGATAAAGACTTGCTCCACCTTTGCGGGACTCAATGCGCTGCTGACCAGCTCCGCCGGTTCGTCGCTCCAGTTGATGATATCGATTTTTTCTCCGAAGAGTTCGTCTACCACCGCCTGTACGCGGCTGCCCCTCGGTCCCACGCATGCTCCTACCGCATCTACATCGGGATCAGCCGTACTGACGGCGATCTTCGTCCGGGAACCGGCTTCACGGGAAATACTTCTGATCTCCACAATCCCCTCACGGATCTCCGGAACCTGCAGTTCGAACAGACGTTTGACCAGACCCGGATGAGAGCGGGAAAGGTATACCTGCGGTCCCTTCGTAGTCTTCTTCACATCCATAATATATACTTTAACCCGGGAATTGATCTCATACGTTTCTCCCGGAACCTGCTCGTTGGCCGAGAGAATTCCTTCCGTTCTTCCCATATTCACGAATACCGTCTCGTTGCTGATGCGCTGTACGATACCCGTAGCGATTTCGCTCTGACGGTTTACAAAATCGTCGTAGATGATGCCTCTTTCCGCTTCTCTGATCCGCTGAACCACCACCTGCTTCGCGGTCTGTGCGGCGATTCTGCCGAAATCTCTCGGCGTGATCTTCAGCTCCACCACGTCGCCGATCTCATAATTTTCGTTGATCTCCCTCGCTTCATCCAGCGTGAGTTCTCCGTACTCATCCATGACGTCCTCATCCGACACCACATTTTTTCTCATATATACATCGATGTCGCCGTTGACTCTGTCGATATTGACTCTGACGTTGGGCGAGTTGCCGTAATTCTTCTTATATGCCGATACGAGAGCTGACTCGATGGCATCGATGAGAAGATCTTTCGAAATATCTTTTTCTTTCTCGAGTTCTTCCACCGCGAGAATAAACTCCTTGTTCATCTGACTGTTCCCCTCTCTAAATGATTACTGCCAGCTTGGTTCTTGAAATCTGTCCGATCGGAATTTCCACCGTCTTTCCCGCTTCCTCTTCGATCGTCACGATGCCGTCTTTCAGCGAGACAAGCTCGCCTGAGATCTGCTTCCGGCCGTCTGCAGCGCTGTACAGACTGACGTCCACCATCCTGCCCGCGTAGCGCACATAATCCGAATCCTTCAGAAGAGGACGGTCCAGACCCGGGGAGGACACCTCCAGAAAGTAATTGTCCTCGATGAGATCCGTTTCGTCCAGCCGGTCGCTCAGATACCTGCTGACCAGCTCACATTCGTCGATTGAGACGTATTCTCCGCTTTCCTCGGGTTTATCGATATAGACTCTCAGATACCGGTCTCTGCCTTCCTTCACAAATTCGATATTGAAAAGCTCCAGAGAATGTTCGCCCAGAAAATCTCCGAGAAGATCCCGGGCGGCGTCTTTCACTTTTTTCTTTGCCATAATTACCGCTGTCACCTTTCTTCCCAATGCATCACGCCGCACCGCATCGTCGGATTTTCCCCTACAATGCACAGAGAGTGGGGATCACCCCACTCTCTGCAATAACGTCGTGTTGTTTTAAGCTTTTAATACTATACTATACTTTTCCTATTTCGTCAAGATTTACACATCTTAATTGTATCAGAAGCTTTCCCGCCGGAAATCCTCCACCGCGCCGGAGATCTCCCGCTCCACCGCAGCCGCAAGAGAGTCCCGGTTTTCTTCCGTCACCTCGATGATCCGCACTCCGGCAAGAGCCCTTACGCGGTCGAGAAAAGGAGAACTCTTCTTTTTTACCACCCCCAAAACGGGAACGCCGCTCTTCAGCGTTTCGATCACAGCCTCCTGAAAGAGTTCCGCCTCATTTTCCATAAATCCCAGTTCATCCATCAGCATCAGATGACAGCCCGATGTATCTTCGGCCAGTCTCTTTCCCACGCGGTCAAACACCTCCGGAAAACCTTTCGGAAACCCGAACTCACCGCAGTCTCCCACCACGCCGAATTCCGAAGAAAACAGCGGTTTTCCGGCTCTGCAGATATAGACGGCGTCAGGTAGAAATTCCTGCCCTTCCGGCCAGTTTTGCGGTATCTGCGCTCCCTTCGGCGCCTTTACCGTGACAAAACCGCCGATCTTCCAATCCGGATGCCTTTCTGTCACTTTGCGTATTATCGTACTTTTCCCGACCTGTACTTCTCCAGTAAGCAGAATCTTCAATATATCACCTCTGTTTTATCCTTTTTCGGACCGCATGTTTACAGTGCAAACGACAGCGCCGCCGGCAAAATCATCAGAAAAAGAAAAATGCCGAGACAGATCCAGTCTCTGTTTTTCATTTTCAGCTTCCGCATACTCGTACGCCGCGGCATCGCCCGGAAAGCTCTGGCCTCCATCGCAGTGGCCATCTGTTCGGAATGCCTTATCGCGCCGGCGTCCCCTTTCCCTGCCGCCGGCAGAGATGATTTCCAGTTTTTCCGCAAAAGACTGCGCTTCTCATAGAAAATCAGAAAAAACTCCGGCGCTATGCTGAAATCGTCTGCACTCCGATCAGACGAACCTGTCAGAGCCTTGTTTCAATTTGAAATACAGATAATAATATATTATAATTTTCCATCTATTTCAATTTATTTTTCATATAATCAATTTGAATTAGTTTATTTTATATCTTATTTTTTATCATAACTGAATGCAGTGTATTTTCATATCATTTCTATTTAATACAGCGCCGATAACATTCGTTCTCAGAGGGAAGCGGGACTTTTCCCGCATTCGAACGATTTTCATTTCCCGGGGAAGGGGCGCAGCCGCGATATCCTCCGGCAGCTTGGCCGCGAAACCAAAAATTTTATGAAAATAAGACGATCCCAACGATCCGCTCTGCCTGTGCCGGACACAGACAACACGGCTGTCGGTAAAAAACAGATTCAAAAAAAGAAAACCGGCGCACCGGAGTCAGACAC
>CAJLHL010000038.1 GCA_905206455.1 uncultured Eubacteriales bacterium | reverse complement strand
GATCGGTCTGCAGAGTGTGGCTCAGACAGTCAGGAAATTCAACGGATCGATGGAACTCTATCAGGAGGGGAGTTATTTCTGTACTGCGGTGAAATTATATGTAAAATAATAGAGAAATCGCGGAAGTAGTAGTGTATACTGTTGATAATAGCGAGACGGATAGTTCGGCCGGTGTGGACCGGCCTGGAGTAGTAGAGGTAGCTTGAAGAATGATAGAAAAAGTTGCAATCGTTGGCATGGGAGCGCTGGGACTGATGTACGGCGCTTTTATCTCAGATCAGACGGAAAACGACGCTGTCTTTCTCCTCAGCGAGGAGCGGATGGCGCGGTACGGTGATAAAATTTTCACAGTAAACGGAAAGGTGGTAGCTCCCGCTATGCAGGCCGAGGAATCCGCCGAACCGGCAGATCTGGTTCTCGTATCGGTGAAATATAACGACCTGGAGTCGGCGATGGATACGATGAGAAACTGTGTCGGCAAAGATACGATCATATTGTCGCTTCTGAACGGTATCACCAGTGAAGAGATCATCGCAAAACGTTACGGTGCGGAGCGAATCGTACACACGGTGGCGCAGGGCATGGATGCGGTGAAAATCGGAGATGATCTGACGTATACGCAGATGGGAAAGCTTCACGTCGGCGTGCCGCAGGGAATGGATGATAAAAATCTGAAGGCTGTCGTACGTTATTTTGAGTCCATCGGACTCCCTTACAAGCAGGAAGAAGACATCATTCTGCGCATGTGGAGTAAGTTTATGCTGAACGTAGGCATCAATCAGACGTGCATGGCTTTTGAAACGGATTACGCGGGATGTCTTGCGCCGGGGCAGGCTCATGATACCTTCATCTCAGCGATGAAAGAAGTGATTCGTATCGCAGACGCGGAGGGTGTCAATCTGACGGAGGATGCTATCGGAGAATATATCGAGATCGTCAGATCTCTGAAACCGGACAGCATCCCTTCCATGCGCCAGGACAGTCTGCAGAAGCGCCGTACAGAGGTGGATCTGTTTGCCGGCACCGTGATTCGTATTGCTGAGAAACACGGAATTTCCGTGCCGGCCAACGAATTTCTCTACTGCAGAGCGAAGGAGATCGAGGCATCGTATCACGAATAGTATTTTCACGACAGAAATGAAGCAAGAATGCAGGGGAGCAGAGAGGAGTATAAAATGAAAGAACAAGTAAAAGACTGGGTGATCTCGCTGATCGGCCTGACAGCGGGGTCAATTCTGGCAGCTGCGGCGCTGGAGAATTTTCTGATTCCCTTTAAGATTCTTGACGGAGGTCTCAACGGTATCGGAATGATCATCAATTTTCTGACTGATCTGCCGCTGAGTGTTTTGATCGTCGTGCTGAATATCCCATTTTTTGTAGTAGGACTGATTCAGCTGGGGAAAGGTTTTATCGTCAAATATGCTTATGCGATCGTCGTGTTTTCCGTATTCCTGGAATATTTTAAGGATGTTTCCAACGCGACGCAGGATTCTCTGCTGGCGACGGTGTTCGGCGGCGTGGTACTGGGAATCGGCGTCGGAGTAGTGATCCGATCCGGGGGCTGTATCGACGGTACGGAGATGGTGGCGATCCTCATCAGCCGGAAGACATCTCTGTCTGTAGGACAGACTATCCTGTGTTTTAACATCGTGATTTACTGTGTAGCCGGGTTCCTGTTCGGATGGGATCGGACGATGTACAGTCTGATGGCGTATTTTATCACGTCGAGGCTCATCGATATGGTGGAGACGGGATTCAGTAAGGCAAAATCCGTCATGATTATCACAGATGACGGAAAGCGCATGGCCGATGAGATCTATGTTCGTCTGGGCCGGACGGTAACGACGCTGGAGGGAGAAGGTCTGATCAGCGGAAAGAAAGCGGTTCTTTACTGCGTTATTACACAGCTGGAACTGATCGAACTGAAAAAGATCGTAAGAGATGCGGATCAGTCCGCTTTTGTGACTGTATCGGATGTCTCCGAAATCGTCGGAAAACATATAAAAAAGAACGACATGCTCACGGAAAACGGTGAAATCCTCCCGGAGGAAGTGATTTCGCACCAGGTACCGCCGAAGGCGGCAGATGCGGCGGAGATCACAGCGGACGAGATGGCGGAAGGTGCGGCGGAATCAAATGGTGAAGCAGCGGGGGTGAAATAGCATAGAGTCCCTATCTTTCCGCTTTTTGCAAAGGGTGGACTGCGTTTTTAATACAGAAAAGGAATACAATCTATGGTTACTGAATTGATGAAAGATATTTACCGAATCGAGGTTCCTCTGCCGAAGAACCCGATGAAATTGCTGAATTCTTATCTCATCCGTAGCGACGGCAGGAGTCTGGTGATCGACACGGGATTTAACCGGCCGGAATGCAAAGAGGCCCTGATGTCGGGCCTGAAAGAGCTGAATGTGGATTTCGACCGCACGGATCTGTTTCTGACCCATCTTCATGCGGATCACAGCGGTCTGCTTTTTTCCGTCAAGACAGAGAAGAACCGGGCTTTTGCAGAGGAGCGCGAGGCAAAAGTGGTCAATATGCTTCATAAAGACGAATATTGGGATCATATCTATGAAGAATTCCGAAAAGCCGGCCTGAAGCTGCCGAAGGAAGAAGCGGTCGCGACTCACCCTGGCGTCATGTGGCGGCCGGACGGTGAAATCGATTTTACTTACATCACAGACGGTCAGACGATGACGGTGGGCGATTACAATCTGCGGTGCATTGTTACATCGGGGCATTCTCCGGGTCATACCTGTCTGTATGACGAAGAACGGGAAATTCTCTTTGCTGGCGATATGATTTTGGGCGATATCACGCCGAATCTGTGCTATGAATTATATCTGGACGATCCTCTTACCGACTATGTAAATAGCCTCAGGCTTTTGGAGAAACTTCCGATCAAAACGATCTTTGTCGGTCACAGAAATATGCTGCAGGACATCTACGGCAGGATCGACAGTCTGAAAGTCCATCATACAAAGCGGTGCGCTGAAGCTCTGCACACGCTGAAAAATTACGGACCGATGGATTCCTGGGATGCGGCAGCTAATATGACATGGAAGATCGATGCGAAAAACTGGGAGGGGTTTCCTCCTTCGCAGAAGTGGTTCGCTACAGGGGAAGCGGACGCGCATATGGTTTTTCTCTATCATAACGGCAAAGTCAGAATGCATTATGATGATGACGGTGTAAAGATTTATGAGTACGTCGACGACGATATCGACGGACTGATTTAATATAGGCAGAGGCTTTCCGGTTTCAGTGAAAGAGAACTTCTCTCGCTGAAAACGGGGATGGAGATGTCTTTCGACGCTCTGCGAAAACCGTTCTCACCCAAATCGCGATAACTTACCGGACCCCGCTTCGATTTCTGGGGCGGCGGTCCGCAGAGGGAAGGCTATGTTCGGATATGTTACGATAAACAAACCGGAGATCAGATTTAAAGATTATGATATGTACCGTTCCTATTACTGCGGTCTGTGCCGCAGTTTAAACAGCGGGTACGGTTTTTCGGCAAGGATGACGCTGAACTATGACATGGCTTTTTTGGTTATTCTGCTCACCGGTCTGTACGATACGGAAGAAGAGGTGCGGCAGGAGCGGCGCTGCTTCGTCCATCCGTTTCGAAAGCACACAGAGCGCAGGAATGAATTTACCGAGTATGCGGCAGATATGAATCTGCTGCTCTTTTACTATAAATGCCTGGACGACTGGCGGGACGAGAGAAAGTTTTTCCGCGGACTTTCCGCACTGTTTCTCTCAGGCAAAGTGAGTAAAGTAAGGCGAAAATATCCGGAGAAGGCAGAAGCGGTCAGGATCTGTCTGGATCGTCTTTCCGCTGAGGAATGTTCTGCAAAAGATACGGCGGTCAGTCTCGATCAGGCGGCGGGAATTTTCGGAGAACTTCTGGCGGAAATCTTCGCATATCGGAACGATGTCTGGGAAGAAACGCTGCGCCGGACGGGTTTTTATCTGGGGAAATTTATCTACCTTCTGGATGCTTACGATGATATCGAAGAAGATATGAAAAAGGGAAACTTCAATCCCTTTTCTGAAATCTACGGCCGGCCGGATTTTGATCAGCGGTGCGGCGCTGTGCTGAAGATGATGATATCAGCGTGCGCCGAAGCATTTGAACGGCTGCCGGTGGAAGATCACACGGAGATATTGCGAAATATAATTTACGCGGGGGTATGGTCGAAATTTGAGATCGCCCTGCAAAAGAGAAAGGATAGGAATAGAGAAAATGTCTGACCCGTATATGATACTGGGAATTTCGAGAAACGCTTCCGATGATGAAGTGAAGAAGGCCTACCGGGCCCTCTGCAGAAAATATCATCCCGATGCCAATATCAATAAACCGAATGCGGAAGAGGCGGCAGCCAAGTTTACCGAAGTGCAGCAGGCCTATGATCAGATTATGGAGGAGCGTAAAAATGGAGGCTCCGGGGCGGGATTCGGAGGATACGGAACCGGTTTTGGCGGTTATAAGGCGGGGCGGACAGCGGCGCCGGGAGGATCGGATGAGTATTCCCTGCGCATGCAGGCGGCAGCGAACTATATCAATACCCGTCACTTCCGGGAAGCTCTCAATGTTCTGTCGAGCATTTCTCAGAGAACGGCGGAGTGGTATTATCTCAGCGCAGTGGCCAATGCGGGCATCGGCAATAATTATGCAGCCGCGGAGCAGGCGAAGACGGCGGCGTCTATGGATCCGTCCAATTCCGCTTACCGGAATCTCGTACAGCAGCTGAGCTACGGAACTTATCGCTATGACAGTATGAGCGAGAACTACGGGGGGCAGCGGGGCATGGGAGGCTGCTGTTCCGATTTTGTCTGCTTCAGCGTTCTCTGTCCGTGTTTCAACCCTTTCGGCTGCTGCTGACGAAGTTTCAGGATGAAAATATATTATACATGTGAGAAAGACGGCGTTTCCAGTGAGGACAGACTCCTCCGGGCGCTTTGTCTGTATCTCGGAGATTTTTCAAAGCGGCGGAAGCTGAATATTCTGCGGGATGCGTCGGGAAAACCCCGGGCTGCCGGTGCGCCGGAACTCGATTTTTCCGTCACCCATACAGGGGACTGGTGGATCTGCGCCGTGGGCAGAGCGGAAGACGGTCCTTTCGGAATCGATGCGGAGCTGCGCAGGAGAAGCGTACGAAAGCCGGATACTCTTTCCCGTCGCTTTTTCCGTCCGGAAGAAGCCCGTTTTGTCAGTTTAGCGTCCGGGAAAGGAAACACTCAGATACGGGACTTTTCAGAAAATAGAAGTTCCGGCGGAACGGAACGAAACGCAGATGCGGAAAAAGAAAGCCGGTTCCTGAAAATCTGGGTGCGTAAAGAGGCGTATCTGAAATATACCGGCGCGGGACTGGCAGGAGGCATGTCCGAGTTTATGGTGTCGCTGTGTCTGACACAGGAGCAGAACCGGGAAAAATCAGATGGAATTTGTGAGGATCCGCTGGTGGAATTTCAGCCTTTGAATTTATCCGGGGAATTGTATGCGGTGCTCTGCCGTAGAAGAGATACGGGGGACAGGAGGATAGAGCTGTGCAGGATGAAGTGAGAGAAGCCGCGCTGCGGCTTTTGGATTATCAGGACCGGAGCGCGGGTGAACTGCGAGACCGTCTGAAAAAGAAATCCTACTCCGCAGAGGATGTGGAAGAGACTGTAAGAGCGCTGCAGGAATGCGGACTGGTGGACGACAGGAGATATGCTTCTGTCTTCGCTCAGTCCAAGATCGCGGCGGGGAAAGGACGAAATTATATCGTCGGTAAACTGCGGGAAAAGAAAATTTCTGCTGAAATCGTCGAAACCGTGATAGAGGAACTGATGGAGGAAGAGGACGAACTCCTTCTCTGTCTTAAAAAAGCCCTTTCTGTATGCGGTTTGTCGGACCGGTTTGAAGTCAGCGATGAGGGGGAAATCCAGCGGAGGACGGATCTTTTTTCCGAAACTGAGGAATCTGCGTCTCTCAAATATTTTGAACCCACCGACGGGGAGATCCGTTCCGACCGTCTGACGCGCCGGTCTCATCGGGAAAAGGCAAAGGCGAAAGTGACACGCCGGCTAATTTCGGCGGGGTTTTCCCCGGAGCTGGCGTTTGAAGCGGTGCGCAGGATTGAAAGGCTATAAAATATTAGAAAAATGAGACGGCAGTTTGTCCGCTGATGAGCTCGGATTTGTTATGTTATTGACATATGTTTATATTCAGCGTTATAATTTTCGGAGATTTCATGCTTTTTGTATAAACGGTGCAGAATAAATGAAGAGGTCAGAGGAGAACCGCTGAAATCTGCAGCGTTTTCCATCTGAGATACCTGTATGCGTACTGTACAGAAAAACGAGGGATGCTGCGGCATAATCGTTTTTTTCGTGTGGTGCAAAGAAGCAGAAAACAGAGCAGCGCCGCGGATAAAGAGAAGGCGGCGGAAAGAAAAGAGGTAAAAAATGAGCACATCTTGTGACAGCAACTGCGCGGGTTGCGCAGACAGCAGCTGCGGCGAAAGAACGCAGGAGAGTCTGATCGAACCATTGAACGATCTGTCTCACGTTAAAAATGTCATTGCCGTGGTCAGCGGAAAAGGCGGCGTAGGCAAATCCCTGGTCACTTCTCTGATGTCGGTGATCATGCAGCGGAGAGGGTACCGTACCGCTATCCTCGATGCGGATATTACCGGTCCGTCGATACCTAAGACCTTTCAGGTAACGGAAAAAGCTCAGGGAAATGAAGATTATATCTTCCCGGTAGAGACGAAGACCGGCATTCAGCTGATGTCTGTCAATCTGCTTTTGGAAAGCGATACCGATCCTGTGGTATGGAGAGGCCCCGTTATCGCCGGAGCGGTGAAGCAGTTCTGGACAGACGTGGTATGGAAAGATGTGGATTATATGTTTGTCGATATGCCTCCCGGCACGGGAGATGTTCCTCTCACCGTGTTTCAGTCTCTTCCGGTCAAGGGGATTCTGGTGGTAACTTCTCCGCAGGAGCTGGTGTCCATGATCGTAGAGAAGGCGGTAAAAATGGCAGAACTGATGAATATTCCGGTTCTCGGTCTGGTGGAGAATATGTCGTATTTCGAATGTCCTGACTGCGGAAGCAGACACCGTATATTCGGAGAAAGCCATATCGAAGAGACCGCGGAGAAGTTCCATATCTCCAATGTGGCTAAAATTCCTGTAGATCCGAAGCTGACCGCCGGTGTGGACGCAGGTCTCATCGAACTCTTTGAGGGCAGTTGGCTGGACGAACTGGCCGATGCCGTGGAAAAGGCCACAGAGAGGTAAATATATCTGCAGATATGCAAAAGATGTACCGGGATCTTCTCGTTCGTAATGCGATGGGAGGGCCCGGTTTTGTTTTGGAAAGGCTGTTATTTTACGGAACAGGAGCATAGGAGGGTTGCAATTTGAAAAGGAAACGTATTTTAGCCGTCGTACTGACCGGACTTCTTGCGGTCAGCCTGGCAGCCTGCGGGAGTGGCTTATCATCGCAGGAGATGCAGAATATGGAGAAGTACGCGAAAGCCGCAGGGCAGAGTTTTGAATATTCTTCTCTGAATCACATTACGGATGTCAAAGTTGCTGTGCCGTCAGGCGAGGAGACTTTGGCGGAGATCATCGAAGAAAAGACAGGGAAACTGGAAAATATCGATCTCAGTGAAATCGAGGCTATCGTGACGGAAAAAACAGCGACGGAGGGGAGCTCTATCTGGTGAGTGCTGAAGGAGACGCGAAAAAACATTTTGACAGCATTGCCGCTGCTGCGGCAAAATCCGATTCTTCATCTGATTCGCAAACTTCGTCTTCCAGTTCTTCGGATGCCGCGTCCAGTGACACAGGCAGCGCTGTATCCGACGATTCTTCTGCGGATTTGAAAAAGACAGAGGCGGCTGCCGGATTGGTATCGGAGAATGTGACTGTTTCAGCTCAGCTAACAAAAGATATCGCATCGGCAATCGGCAAAAACTACAGCGCAGTCAGCACTCCGGAAGAACTTCGTACACTTTTGGCGGAACTGCTGCTTAAGACAGAAGATTATCAGGCGCAGCATCCTGTAGAATATGCTGCGTATCAGGGGTATAAAAGCGATCTGAAGAAAGCGGAAACATTAGAAGAAAATAAAGATTACTATCTCAAGATCGCTGCAAATTCCTATCAGCAGCAGTTTGATCTGTACGATTTTTATGCGGATTATCTGGAAAAGATGATCAAAGCAGCAGAAGAAGCCGACGGTACGAAACGCGCGGAAAAAATGAAACAGCAGGATGAGATCAGCGCCGATGATCTGGAGGTCAGAGAACTGCTTCTGGCGCAGGCTGTCTGCCGGAATAACGCCGTAGGCAAAGCCGCTGCGGCACAGAGTATTCTCGACGCGAATAAGAGTGCGGTGGATGCGATAAAGAAAGATGCCGGGGACGAATATAAGGATGATAATCGGTACCTGAAACTGATGATGCGCAATGGGGAACTGAAAGCTTATGAAGATCAGCTTTTTCAGGTACAGCAGTATACTTATGCCATCGAAGATCTCCGCGAGAGACAGAAGCTGAATGACAGCGGCCTTTCAGAGATCTATGAGAGCATTCATGATGCCGAGGCGTCGTATCGAGAAAATTATTATAAAGAACGCTGTGTCTATGCGTCTAATCTGGTGGCGAAAGAAGACTATCAGAATCAGCATGCAGCGGAATTCTCCGATTATCAGAAGGTTGCCGACGCTGTGAAAGAAAAATACTCGGACGACAGCTACAAGAAAGATATGGAATACGTGAAGAATGAAGTCAAGTATGAGAGTATCAACAGCGGTTTAGAGGGTTATGAAAAACTTCTGAAAGAAAGTCAGACGAAAATCGACAAGCTGAAAAGCGATCTGGATGATTTGACTGCGGAAAAGAAGAAGGACATTGAGAGCAGAGAGGAAGAGATGGAAGCTGAGGCAGACTGGGAGAAGGTGAGAGCAGCGGCAGAGGAAATCATCACAGAAATGAATAAAGGTTATGAAAATCCTCCTTCTGAAAAGACTGAACATCACTATATCGGAGAGTATGGTGGTTTCAATTGGATTGATCTGTCTGACACCGCAGTGGAATCGGTGGATTCCTCCAGGGAGACAGAAACGGTTAGGAGTTCTTCTTCTTACAAATCGAAAAAGAGTTACAGCAGTAAAGGCGGTATGAAGTACGATCCGAACGATAAGTATTATTCGCAAAATGACCATGACGGTGATGGAAGACTGTCGGATGACGAGTTCCACGACGCGGTAGGAGATTATCTGGATGATCTGATGGGATAGCGAGTCAGAAAATAGGTCTGCAGTGTCAGTGAAGCGCATGAAATTCAGAAAAAAGAAGAATTCTGTGTGTTTTCGGTTGACATTCCCCGCCGTTCGGTTAAAATAAAAGCTACATCGGAAGAATCCTGCAGGATTCTTCCATGACAGACAAATCGATAAGCGAAAAGCACTGACGGAGACAGTAGCTGCGCTGTCCATTCTGCAGAGAAGCGGGGACAGGTGGGAGCCCGCGGATGAGGCGTATGCGAAGATCACTCCTGAGCTGACCGGCCCAACGGGCTGTGGGATCGGAAGCTTTTCTCATCTTCTTTCGGGAAATGGTGAGAGAAGAAGAATTCCGGGTTGCCGCAGTTCTCAGTAAGCGGGTCCGCCGCCGCACGTTACGCGGAAAATGAGAGGCATTTTCCGGTCTTTGGGATCGGTTGCGGATCGGTATATTGAAAGATCCGTCTGCAGTCGCGTTTCGGTTTCGGTCAGACGGCGCGTAAAGAGAATGCTATCAGGGTGGTACCGCGGTAATCGAGTTCATTGTCGTCCCTGCATCTTCGGATGCGGGGACTTTTTTATTTCACCGCCTGTGTGTCCTGCGGGATCACGCAGGTTGCCGGGAGGTCTCTCTGAGGAGGGAATCGTTTTCGGCGGATTTTTTTGATGCAATCGTCGATAGTGTATCTAATTTACAGAAAGGAATGGAAATAAATGTTTGAAAATTTATCGGACAAGCCCATCAGCGAGGTGCAGAACGCACAGGCTGACCGGTGGGAACAGGAAGATCTTCTGAGCAGATGTGTGAGTGAAAGAGAAGGCCGGCCGTCTTTCGTCTTCTATGAAGGACCGCCGACGGCCAACGGAAAGCCGGGAATTCATCATGTGATCGCCAGAACGCTGAAGGATTCTGTCTGCCGCTACAAGACGATGCAGGGATACAAGGTGAAAAGAAAGGCCGGCTGGGATACCCACGGTCTCCCGGTGGAAATCGAAGTTGAAAAAAAGCTCAATATGAGCGGCAAGCAGGATATCGAAAAGTACGGAATCAAAGAGTTCAACGAAAAATGCCGGGAATCCGTCTTCGAATACGAGGGCATGTGGAGAAATATGACAAAGCGCATGGGATATATGGTGGATCTGGACAATCCGTATATCACGCTGGACAATAATTTCATCGAGACCGGCTGGTGGATTCTCAAAAAGTTTTTCGACGAAGGGCTTCTCTATGAAGGCCATAAGATCCTGCCGTACTGTCCGCGCTGCGGCACGGGCCTGGCTTCCCATGAAGTGGCGCAGGGTTATAAGGAAATCAAGTCCAATACGCTGACGGCGAAGTTTAAGAAAAAGGGCGCGGACAACGAATATTTCCTGGCCTGGACCACCACACCGTGGACGCTGGCAGCCAATGCCGCTCTGACAGTGGGGCCGGAAATCGATTATATCAAAGCCGAAAAAGACGGTGAGATCTTCTATCTGGCGAAAGATCTGGCGGATAAGCATCTGGGCGAAGGTCAGTATACCGTACTTCAGGAGATGAAGGGAGCGGAGCTGGAATATCAGGAATACGAACAGCTGATGCCGTTTCTGTCCACGGATAAGAAAGCCTTTTTCGTGACCCTGGGCGATTACGTCACCACGGTGGACGGTACGGGTATTGTCCACACGGCGCCGGCGTTCGGTGAAGACGACTATCAGACGGGACGCAGATACGATCTGCCGGTACTGAATCCGGTGGGTGAAGACGGAAAATACACCGAAACCCCATGGGAGGGCCGGTTTGTCATGGAAGACGGCCTCGACATAGATATCATCAAATATCTGGCGGCGGAAAAGAAGCTCTTTTCCAAGGAAAAAATAGCTCATAATTATCCTCACTGCTGGAGATGCGGAACGCCGCTGATTTATTATGCGAAGCCGAGCTGGTATATCGAGATGACAAAACTGAGAGATCAGTTAGTGGAAAATAATAACACCGTCAACTGGCAGCCGCCTTTCGTGGGAGAAGGAAGATTCGGAAACTGGATCGCCGATGTAAAAGACTGGGCGGTTTCCAGAAACAGATACTGGGGTACGCCGATTCCGGTGTGGAGATGTGAATGCGGACATCTGGAATGCATCGGTTCCCGCGAGGAATTAGTGGAGAAGGCTCAGGAAGACATCGATACGAGCATCGAACTTCATCGGCCGTATGTGGATGACGTTCACCTCACCTGTCCGCACTGCGGCAAGCCGATGACGAGAATCCCGGAAGTCATGGACTGCTGGTTTGACAGCGGATCTATGCCATTTGCTCAGCAGCACTATCCTTTTGAAAACAAAGAGAATTTCGATGAATGCTTCCCTGCGGACTTCATCTGCGAGGGCATCGACCAGACCAGAGGATGGTTCTACTCCCTTCTGGCGATTTCCACTTTCATCATGGGAAAAGCGCCGTATAAAAATGTCCTGGTAAACGATCTGATTCTCGACAAAGAGGGAAAGAAGATGTCAAAGTCCAAGGGCAATACGGTGGATCCTTTTGCTCTCTTCGACAAGTACGGCGCCGACGTGGCAAGATGGTATCTTCTGTATACATCTCCGGCCTGGTCTCCGACCAAGTTCGACGAGGAAGGCGTTCAGGAGATTCAGAGCAAATATTTCGGAACACTGAGAAATGTATACAATTTCTTTGTGCTCTATTCCAATACGGACGATGTGGATATCGCGGATCTTCAGATCGCTCCGAAAGAGCGTCCGGAGCTGGATCGCTGGATTCTTTCCCGGTTTAACGCTCTGGTGAGAGACGTCACCGCGGCGATGGACAATTACGAGCACATGAAAGCGGTGAAGAAGATTACGGAATTCGTGGCAGAGGATCTGTCCAACTGGTATATCAGAAGAGCGAGAAGAAGATTCTACGCGGAAGAGATGACAGAGGACAAAAAAGCGGTTCTGCTGACGACCTATGAAATGCTCCGGGGCGCCGCTCTGCTCTCCGCGCCGTTCGCTCCGTTTATCGCCGACGAAATGTATACGAAGCTCACCGGTGAAGAATCTGTGCATCTCGCTTTCTTCCCGAAGGCGGAGGAAGCCCTTATCGATACCGATCTGGAAGAAAAGATGGAGCTGGTGAGAACGATCGTAACTCTGGGAAGAGGAGAGAGAGAAAAAGAGAAGATCAAGGTGAGACAGCCGCTGTCCGAGATTCTGGTGGACAGCAGATACGAAGAGCAGATCGGCGACATGGTTCAGCTGATCATGGAAGAGCTCAACGTCAAGGCTGTAGTATTCGAAAAGAATATGGACACTTATATGAATTATTCTCTGAAGCCGGACTTCCGGAAAGCGGGTCCTGTGCTAGGCGGAAAGGTAAAAGAGTTCGGAAAGGCTCTCGCCGTTGCCGACGCTAAACAAGTCATCGCCAGACTGGGTGAAGAAGATAAGATCGTCTTAAATCTGGGCGGTGAGGATACCGAAATCCCGGGGGATCTGATCGAGGTCAGAGTGACGGCCAAAGAGGGTTTTGCTGTGGGAACAGACCGCGGCGTGTTCGTCATCCTGGGAACGCAGCTGACGCCGGAGCTGGTCTCCGAAGGCCTGGCCAGAGAGCTGATCTCCAAGGTTCAGCAGATGAGAAAGCAGAAAAATCTGGAGATGATGGATAATATCCATATCCATGTAAACTGCGATGAAGAATCCAGGGATGCATTTGAAGAGCACAGAGATTATATAATGAAAGAAACTCTGGCGCTGCAGCTGAATTATACGGCAGACTCTCTGGAAGAATTTAAGCTCAACGGCCATATCACGGGTATCGCTGTGGAAAAGGCATAAGCGCGTGTCATGGAAACAGAAAAAACACATCTGAAAAATATGACTCTCCCTGAGATGCAGGATTGGTTTCTGCATCTCGGGGAAAAAAAGTTCCGGGCTCTGCAGGTCTTTCGGAGGATCTACGGCGGAGCCGCATCCTTCGACGAAATGACGGAGCTTTCGTCAAAGCTCCGAGACAGACTGAAAGAAACCGCGGTTATCGATTCGGTACGTCTTCTCAAAAAACAAGAGTCCCGAAAAGACGGGACGCGGAAATACCTATTTGAAGTAGAAGGCGGTTCTGCCATCGAGAGCGTCTTTATGAAGTACAGGTACGGAAATACCGCGTGTATTTCCTCCCAGGCCGGTTGCCGGATGGGATGCGCTTTCTGCGCGTCGGGAATCAGCGGACTGGAGCGCAATCTGACGGCGGGAGAAATCGCCGATCAGGTAGCGGCCATGAGCAGGGATACCGGTGAGAGGATCGGCCATATCGTCGTCATGGGAACGGGAGAACCTTTTGACAATTATGATGAACTGCTCAGAGCTATCCGGATTCTTCACGATGAAAACGGACTGAACATCGGTCTGCGCAATATAACGGTTTCAACCTGCGGCCTTCTTTCGAAAATTCAGCGGTTTGCAGAGGACATGCCTCAGGTCAATCTGGCGGTCTCCCTTCACGCTGCGGACGACGAGACGCGCAGAAAACTCATGCCGGTGGCGGCAGGCTACGATATGCGACGGCTGATGGAGGTCTGCCGCCGCACAGCGGAGCGGACACACCGCAGAATCACCTTCGAATACGCACTGATTTCCGGAGTCAACGACAGTCTCGAAGACGCCCGGAGACTGGTTTCTCTGCTGAAAGGAATGCTCTGTCACGTCAATCTGATCCCCCTCAACGACGTGTCGGAAAAACAGTATCGAGGTTCCGCGCGGCAGCGTGCGCAGCTGTTCGCTTCTGCGCTGAAAGACAAAGGTATCGAAGTTACCGTACGCCGCGAGCTGGGTTCCGATATCAGCGCGGCCTGCGGCCAGCTGAGGCTGGCGGCGAAAAAAGATACGCCGCCGAAATAAATTCGTTAAATCCGCAGGATTGGTAATATTTACATTGTAGAACTAAAAAATTAGTAAAACAACGATTTTTCTTGCTGATAGCGGTTGTTCTTTTTCGGCTCAGATAGTATAATTGATTCATGAAAGACAAAATTTCATCGAAGGGAGAATAGATACAATGATTAAACTTTTAGTGGGTCACAAAGGCACCGGCAAGACGAAAATGATGGTGGAAATGGCCAACCGCGACATCGCAGAGAAAGACGGCAGCGTTGTATTCATCATTAAAGACGACAGACTGAAGCACGACCTCGATATCAACATTAGAATGATCGTGATGGATGATTATGAATATGTCAATAATATAGACGAATATATCGGATTTATCTATGGTATCATGAGTTCCAACCACGATATCGAAGTGATCTTTATCGACAGCATCCTCAAGCATGCCGATATCGCTGTCCGCGATCTTCCTGAATTCCTCAGAAGACTTCAGGTGATTTCGGATAAGTCCGGTATCGAGTTCGTCGTAAGCCTCAGTGCGGATCTGGAAGAACTGGATGCCAGCGTGAGACAGTACGAAATTTTAAACAAATAACTTTCGGTACATAAGTAATATTCGGAAAAATTGCATCAAGGAGGGGGAACGACGGTGTGTGATGCCGGAGATCCCTCTTTTGTTTTTTGCCGGAATTCTCGGTTGCTGCAGAGAAATCCTTTCTCCGAAAGACGGCGCGATTCTGAGTGTTTTTCCGGATGGATGCGCATCCGGATCTGAACAGATCTTTCGGAAAAGTGTTTTTCCGCCGGCAGACGGGCGGTTTTTCCGGGAAAAGAGGCCACGCATATGAGATATCTGTCTTATTCAGAATACATGAAACGCAGATATGGACGAAAAGTATATAAGATGCCGGTCAGTCTAACGGTTTCCTGTCCCAATCGGCTGGACGGGCGGGGATGTACGTTTTGCGGCGCTGCGGGCGCCGGATTTGAAAATCTTTCCGCCGCGCTTTCCGTGACGGAGCAGCTGCGCGCAAATATGGAATACATCGGAAAACGTTATGGGGCGGATACTTTTTGCGCATATTTTCAGAACTTTACGAATACATTTCTCCCTGTCGAAGATCTGTCGGACTGTCTGAGAGAGGCTCTCACCATACCGGAGATTGCCGAGGTCTGTATTTCCACCCGGCCGGACTGTATATCCGACAGGTATCTGGACGCCGTTGCGAAAATCTGCGGTGATTTCGAAAAGCCCGCTGTTATCGAACTGGGGCTTCAGAGCATCCGGCACAAAACGCTGAAAAAAATCAACCGGGGACATTCTCTGGCGGAATTTATCGACGGTGTTCTGCGCTGCCACAGCCGCGGTTTTGAAGTCTGCGCGCATTTGATTCTCAATCTGCCCTGGGATGACGGCGAGGATGCGGAGGAGGCGGCCAAAATACTTACCTCCCTGAAAGTGGAGCAAGTCAAGCTGCATTCTCTGTATATCGAGAGAGACACGGAACTTTGCCGTCAGTACGAAGACGGTGAGTTTCAGCTCATCGGTCCGAGAGAATATGCTGAGAGAGTCGTCCGTTTTCTCCGCTTTCTCTCTCCCGAGATCTGTGTGCAGCGGCTGGTCAGCCGGGCGCCGGAGGAGAATACCGTCTTTTGCAACTGGGGCATGAGCTGGTGGAGGATACGTGATATCATCGACGAGATCATGGAGGCGGAGGATATTTTTCAGGGAGACCGGTGCGATTATCTGAATCGGGACTATTATTTCTGGCAAAAACGCTGAAAAGACTGAAAATGCGTTGACTTCGCCAGATTCGAATAGTAAGATAAAAGGTGAATATCAAGTGCCTTGGTAAAGTGGATATCAAGTACATTGGTATTGATTTTGATAAGAATTTCAAATTAAAAGGAGGAATAAAAAATGGCAAATATCTATTATCAGAGCGACTGTAATCTTTCCGTATTAGATGGAAAAACGGTTGCGATTATCGGCTACGGCAGCCAGGGACATGCTCATGCGCTGAACTTGAAGGAAAGCGGCGTAAACGTGATCGTCGGTCTGTACGAAGGCAGCAAGTCCTGGAAGACGGCGGAAGAAGCAGGCCTGAAGGTGGCTACCGCTGCGGAAGCTGCAGCCGCTGCAGATATTATCATGATTCTCACACCTGACGAGAAACAGGCTGATATATATAACGAAAGCATCAAACCAAATCTGAAGGACGGCGACATGCTCATGTTCGCTCACGGCTTCAATATCCACTTTCAGCAGATCATTCCTCCTGCAAACATCGACGTTGCGATGATCGCTCCGAAAGGACCTGGTCATACCGTCAGAAGTGAATATGTGGAAGGCAAGGGCGTGCCTTGTCTGGTGGCGATTCATCAGGACGCTTCCGGCAGAGCTCTCGAAAAGGCGCTGGCTTACGGCGCCGGCATCGGCGGCGCGAGAGCTGCGATTCTCGAAACTACATTCCAGACGGAGACGGAGACGGACCTCTTCGGCGAACAGTGCGTACTCTGCGGCGGCGTAACCGCTCTTATGCAGGCGGGTTTTGAAACTCTCGTGGAGGCGGGTTATGATCCGAGAAACGCTTATTTCGAATGTATTCATGAGATGAAGCTGATCGTGGATCTGATCTATCACGGAGGCTTCTCCGAGATGAGACATTCTATCTCCGACACTGCGGAATTCGGCGATTACGAGATCGGCAAGAGAATGATCACAGAAGAAACGAAGAAGGAGATGAAGAAAGTTCTCGAAGAAATTCAGGACGGTACTTTTGCGAGAAACTGGATCATGGAAAACAAGGTCGGAAGACAGCACTTCAACGCTACGAGAAAGCTGAAGGCAGCTCATCAGCTGGAAGAAGTGGGCAAAGAACTCAGAAAGATGTATTCCTGGAGCGACGATAAATAAAGGCGCGGAGCTTCTGAATAGATCGGAATAACGGGATCTTTACGGCAGCGCATGAAAATGCGCTGCCCGTTTCAAATACGGAAGTTATTTCAGCATTGCAGACAGATTGTAGAGTAAGAAATATGAAAATAAAAGGTTCAAATATAATATTAGAATGTCTGAAAGAGCAGGGCGCGGATACTGTTTTCGGATATCCCGGAGGTCAGATTATGCCGCTGTACGACGCATTATATGACTACAGCGACGATATTCATCACGTTCTCACCAGCCATGAACAGGGCGCCACACATGCTGCGGACGGCTACGCCCGCTCTACGGGAAAGGTGGGCGTAGCTTTTGCCACCAGCGGTCCGGGGGCTACCAATACCGTTACAGGCATCGCCACAGCGTTTATGGACTCGGTGCCTATGGTGGTCATTACAGGGCAGGTACCGCTGGCTCTCATCGGCAGAGACTCTTTTCAGGAAGTCGATATTTACGGAATCACTCTGCCGATCACGAAGCATAATTTCTTTGTAAATGATATCAGCGAGCTTGCAGACGATATCAGGGAAGCATTCCGCATCGCGAAAAGCGGACGTCCGGGTCCGGTTCTCGTGGATGTACCGAAGGATATCATGGGACAGCTTTACGAATATGAGGCTCTCCCTGCGGCAGAAAAAGACGCAGTCGTGAAAAAGTACCTTGATGAGGATCTGGATCGTCTGGCGGAACTCATCAATCGTGCGGAACGCCCGCTGATTTATGCCGGCGGCGGTGTCATCACCGCGGAAGCTTCCGTTCAGCTGACGGAACTGGCGGAGAAAGCGGATATTCCGGTAGTTTCCACTCTTATGAATCTGGGCGCGATTTCCAGAAAGCACCCTCTCTCACTGGGGATGGTGGGAATGCACGGACAGACGGAAGCAAATCAGGCGGTGCACAACAGCGACCTTCTGATCACTATCGGCGCCAGATTCAGCGACCGTGTGACAGGTGATGTCAATCATTTTGCAAAGAATGCGGTCATCGCTCAGATCGATATCGACGAGTCGGAAATCGACAAAAATGTCGTCGTCGATCTCAGTCTCATCGGGGATATGCGAGAGATTCTCAGCAGGCTTCTGGAAAAGACGGAGAAGAAGAAAAATCCTGTATGGCTGGAGAAGATCGATTCCTTCCGTGTTCCGAAGGCGATCTCTGAGGACGCTTTTGTGCCACAGAATATCTTTAAAGTGATTCACGAGGTGCTGGGCGATGACGTGATCGTGGCTACCGATGTGGGACAGCATCAGATGTGGACAGCTCAGGAATGGCCGTTTACGAAGCCGCGCACCAATATCACTTCCGGCGGTCTGGGTACCATGGGATTCGGCCTGGGAGCGGCTATCGGCGCGCAGATGGGAAATCCGGACGCCCGGGTGATTCATATCTCCGGCGACGGAAGTTTCCGCATGAACTGCAATGAAATGGCGACGGTAGCGGCGAACAAACTGCCGATCATCACGATTCTGTTTAAAAATAATGTATTGGGCATGGTACGTCAGTGGCAGAAGCTCTTCTTTGAAAAGAGATATTCCGCTACGACGCTTCCGGATGTCATCGATTATGTGAAACTGGCGGGGGCTTTCGGACTGGGAGGCTACCGCGCCGATACTCTGGACGGGCTGAAAACGGCCCTCAAAGAAGCGGCAGACAGCGGCAGGGGAAATCTCATCGTCTGCGATATCGATACCGGAGAAGATGTGTTCCCGATCGTTCCTCCAGGCAATGCGATGAACGATCAGGTCCTGTCTGCAAAAGATCTGTAGATTTACTTTTTCGGAAAGATTACGGTTTCGTGTGAGGCGGGGCTGCCCCGCCGGCAGCGGCATTATCGGTAAAAAGAAAGAAAATTCCGCTGCCGTCGATCGATAAACCGAAGAGAGCCGGGACGCGCGCTGTA
>CAJLHL010000037.1 GCA_905206455.1 uncultured Eubacteriales bacterium | reverse complement strand
CACCATTGTCATCAATAAGAAGGATGCGGACATTCTGGGAATCATTCCGCCTCGGAAATTCCCAGTTTCAAGAGAGTACCGTCGATCAGCTGGGATCCGCGGAAATCTGTGAAAATTTTTCCGAACATCTCCATTCCTGCGGTAAGTGTCGCCGCACGGAAAAACATCTCGCCGATAAAGACGATGATCAGCAGCTTTGTACGCTGAAAAATCTGATAACAGACGCCGTCGCGGCGGATTCCCAGTCGGGCTGTCCCTCTTTCGATCAGAGGTTCGAAAGCGCTCGCAGCGAAGATCAGAACGAAATAATATAATCCGAAGAAAATATAATTCCAGCCGGTTCCGTGCCACAGTCCGTTGCAAAACCAGACACCAAACAGAGCGAAAGCCGAAGTGATCAGCTGACCGGCGTGTTTGCCGAAACGATTTTTGCCCTTCTTGCTGAGATTTTTGACGAATTTCGTCAGAGAAATCGGATAAAAAACGTAATCCTTAAACCAGGCGCCCAGCGTGATATGCCAGCGGCGCCAGAATTCGGAAGCCGTCCTGGAGAAAAACGGCTGTCGGAAATTTTCCGGAATTTTTACGCCGAAAATCTCTCCCGCACCGATAGTGATATCGATACAGCCGGAAAAATCCGCGTACAGCTGAAATGTGTACAGCACCGCACCCACAACGACGATTGCGCCGCCATAATCCCCGTAATTATCAAAGATTTTAGCCACCAGCGGATTCAGACGGTCGGCGATGACCATCTTCTTGAAAAGCCCCCAGATAATCCGCTGATAACCGTAAGCCGCATTTTTATACAGCAGCGGACGGCCTTCATAAAGGCTGACGGCAGTCTCGGAATACCGGCAGATCGGCCCCTCCATGATAATCGGAAAAAAGGACATATAGAGCGCCAGTCTTCCCAGATTGTCGTCCGCTTCGATCTTTCCGTGATATACATCGGTTATATAAGAGACCGCCTGCATCGTATAGAAGGAAATTCCCAGCGGCACCGCTAATTTCAGCGTCGGGATGACCTCCGGCAGATTCAGCAGCGACAGCAGCTGATTTGCATTCTGTCCGAAGAAGTCGAAATACTTCAGAAACAGCAGCATACCGATATGCAGAAGAACGGCAAACAGCAGAATTCCCCGCTTCTTTTTGGTATAAGCGGCCTTCAGCACAGCCTTCTCGTCCGCCTGCGCGTCTTTGCGGCTGAGATCATAAATCCTCCTGCTGTGATCCAGCCACAGGCCAAGCTGATGGATGGAAAACGTGGATGCAATCAGATAGATCACCAGTTTTCCGCTGAGCAGATAAAAGAAAATGTAGCTAACGGCGAGCAGAACTTTCCACCGATGGCGCTGCGGCATGATTCCATACAGCAGAGTTACGGCAGGAAGAAACATACAAATATAAAGAATGGAACTGTAACTCATGGTCTAACTTCCCCTGTCTGTCAATCAATCTTTCATCCCCGATAAATTAATTCTCCTGAAGGCGCTGGATCATATTCCACATAGCGGCTGCAGAATTGAAATTGGCCGGTACCAGTTCCACCGGCGTGATTTCCACGTCAAATTCCTCCTCCAGATCCGATACCAGCGAAAGAATCGCCATAGAATCCAGCAGACCTCCGTCGATCAGTTTCTCCTCTGTTGAAAAATCCACATCCGGATTTAAGTCTTCTAACATTTCAATCAGTTTTTCCATCTTGCATTTCCTCACTTTTCTCTAAACACTTTCAAAATAAACAGTCGATTCAAATACGCCGGGATCTTCCCCGGCGCGGTGCTTCCGCCGTCTCTTCAGATCAGTCTGCGGCCTGTTTTTCCGGCGCCGCCGAATCGTAATTCAGCACGTCCGTCGGCAGACTTTTTCGAAGAACCCGGAAACCCTCTTTTTCGGAATACAGCAGAACCTGCGGCAGCGGACGGCTCAGAAAAAGAGAAATTCCTTCGGTCACCGAATAAGCGCCGGTCCTCTCAAAGACAAGCCTGTCCCCTATAGCCGGGCCGCTTAAAGGATACTGTTTTACCAGGACGTCGTTCATCGTGCAGAGGGAACCGCAGACGGTCCACGAATTTTCCGCCTGACACTCCGGCTTTTTTGCTGCAACATCACCGGAGATCGCTGTCTCCGCCGCCATCTGTCTCAGATACCGGATCGGCGGCTTCTTCATCGCCATCATCTGACCGTAATAATTCACGTGATGGATTCCGCCGTCCACGATGCAGTAACCCTGCCCTTCACTGATCTTCAGATCCGCAACGCTGGTGACGTAGCTTCCGCAGGAAGCGGCGATAAACCGCCCCATCTCCAGGACGACTCTGCCGTCAAAATCCACGGCATCGAGTTCCGATGCCAGCAGAGTCAGCAGCTCTTCCCCTGAGTCTTCTTCCTCCTCAAAATACGCCACAGGCAGGCCCGGTCCGTACTCCAGCCGCGAGGCCTTCCATCCGTATTCCTTCTCCAATTCTATACGGAATCCGTTCAGCCTCGAAAGCTCTCTGCCATACTTTTTAGAAGACTTTTTCTGTGTCCCCGAAAAGAGCTGCAGTCCTTCGATCTCCAGATTCGGTGCACTCATCCGCTCCGAGACGATCTTCCGGATGGCCTCTTCGTCCATGCCGAACTGGCTCCCCGCACTGAGGCGCAGAAGAACGCGGAGCACGACGCCGCATTCTTCGGAACATCGTTTGAGGAGCTCCCACTGCACCGGCGATTCCGCCGTATAGGCCCCCTTTCCTTCATAAGTCTTCACCGCACGGAAGATATCCTCAGGATTCTTGTATACGCCGGACATTATGATTTTTTCCATCGGAACACCCGCCCTCTCACAGATGCGGAATTCTCCCGGCGAACACACTTCAAAAGAATCCGTCAGCTGAGTGAGAGCCCCCGTCAGAAAAGGATTCGCTTTCATAGCGTAACAGACTTCCGCTCTCGAACCTATGACAGAACGTATTTTCCGGATACGCTCCGCAAGAACATCCGTATCAAATATATAAAATGGCGTCTGGTAATTCCAGAATTCCTGCTTTTTCACTTCTTCGTTCATCTCTGCCCCCTCGATTTATTCTGCCTGCTGTCCGGCAGATTTGTCAGCGATTCTGTTTCTGATTTTCATCATCTTTTCCGCCTTTATTTCAGATACCGCGCTTTCAATTCTCTGCGGTCGATCTTTCCGTTGGCCGTCATCGGAAGCTGCGGAAACTGACGGAATACCTGAGGAATCATGTGCATCGGCATCGTCTTCTGCATTCTGGAGCGAATCGTCTTGCCGTCGATGTCTCCGGAATAACAGGCGATCAGCCTGTCCTTCTCCTCGAGGAAGAGACAGACCGCCCGGCTGATCTCTTCATATCCATTGAGAATCAGCTCGATTTCCTCCAGCTCGATGCGGTGTCCCATATGTTTGATCTGAAAATCCCTCCGGCCCGCAAAACACAGATTTCCGTCCGAATCATAGAACCCCAGGTCTCCGGTGCGGTAGATCCGTTCCGGATAATCCCGGTTCAGAGGATTCTGCACGAATACCTTCGCCGTCTGTTCCGGATTCCGGTAATATCCCAGAGCCAGCGCCGTACCCGCTACACAGATCTCACCGATGTCTCCCGGTTTTGTGATCTCTGTTTCCGCACCCCCAAAACCGGCTTCTTCCGTGAGGACTTCGGCATCCGGCACTTCGCCGTCCCATCCGATACTGAGCAGAAACACTTTTTCGTTCGGAAAAGGCCGGCCCGCCGGAATCTTCTCTTCCGGTCCGAATTCCCGCATAATCCGGTAATACGTGCAGTTGCAGGTGATTTCCGTAGGACCGTACAGATTGACATACTGCGCCCGCGGAAGATGCTTTCTCCACAGGTTCAGATGTTTCACCGGCATAGCCTCCCCGCTGAACAGGACTTTATTTATCTTATCGGGTACCCGGTAAGTAAATCCTTTCAGCTGTGTCACCATGCACAGGGCGGAAACCGCCCAGATCAGAGTCGTGACACCCTGCTCGCACAGATAATCGATAAGCTGAACCGGAATGGAGAAATACCGCTTCGGTATGATCACCAGCGTAGCGCCCATGCGAAAAGACGAATAGATGTCCTTAACGGAAACGTCGAAATCAAAAGGCGCCTGATTTCCGATGACATCCTCTCCGGTGATTCCGAACAAATTCGGAAAAACACCGATAAAATCGATGACGGAACGGTGAGAGACAAGAACCCCCTTGGGTACTCCTGTAGATCCTGAAGTGAAATTGCAATACAGCGGATCGGTATCGCAGCTTCGCTCCCTCACCTCCGCCAGCACTTCCGCTGAGATCTCCGCCCGGCATAATTCGTCATAATCGAGGACTCTGCCGGAAAATCCCGCTTCCTCAAGCTTTCCGTCGTCTGCCGACTCGCTGTCCGCAATCACGCAGTCGGGCTGCAGAACCTCCAGAATCTGACGAATCCGCGCAGCCGGCTGTTCGGGACTGATATAAGTATAAAAGCGGCCCGCATATACGATTCCCATAAAAGAAGTCAGAGCCCTGACCGACTTCTCCATATAGACTACCGCCGGTTTTCCTGGCAGGCCCCTGTTATTTTTTCCTGCGGCGCCGGAAAAAACCTCCGACAGCGCGCTGCCGATTCTTCTGGCACGATCCGTCAGTTCCCGGTAACTATAGCTTTCCTCCGGATCACGGACCGCCGTCTTCTCTGCGCATAGCGCAGCCGAATTTTCCAGATATTCCAACACATTCTTCATGTCTTCATACCCCCCCCATTTGTAAATTTTTGGTTATTTTTTCTTCCTCCGGCTCGATCGGAAAAACGATGCGAACCTCGAAATAAGTTTCCGACCGATTGATCCGAAAACGCCCCTTCATCTGTTCCACGATTTTCTGACAGGTCTTCAATCCGATATTTGTGCTTTCCACCAGAGCTCCGTCCGTGCGGATTTCATTTCCGATGCTGATCAATATTTCAGAGCCTGCCATCCTGGTACGCAGAACGACCTCGCTCTTTGGAGCCGCATATTTGCGCACATTGGAAAACAGATTGTCAAACAGCCGGTTGATGTACTGGACATCCGCCCGGATTCTTCCGACGCGCTTCGTAAAATCCGTTTTTACGGAAAATCCCGCGCTGTTCAGCTGAAAAATCTGCTCCGCAAAAATCTGCTGAAGGAGAATATCCGCATCATACGGTTCGACGCTCATCTCGATGGAATCATTTCCGAATACGAGAAAATACTGAAACATCTTATCCGAAAGATCCTTGAGCTGTAGCGCCTTCTGGCGGCAGCTCTTTACATAGCGCCGGCAGTCATCCTCCGACGGATACACCTCGCCATCCAGAATATCCAGATAGCCGATCAGCGAAGTGAGAGGCGTGCGGATATCGTGAGACATCGATGTGATCAGTTCGCTGTTCACATTCCACGCCTCTTTTTCTCTTTCAAAATGCTGCGCCATAGCGTTCCGCAGATCGTCCACGCCTTCTGACAGCTGAGAGATTTCATCGTTTCCCCTGTGATGAATCGCTGCCTCCCAGTTTCCGTCGGTTATGACGGAAACCTCTTTTGAAAGCCGGATAATCCGCTTCGTGATATACCTGTTGTAAAGAAGCAGCACGATGAAAAGCGTCAGAATAAATACACACCAAGAAAGAATATCCACCAGATCATACCACTGCATCTCAGAAAACTCGATGATACTGGCTCCGTAGACCCCGTCCGCAAAAGCGATATCATATGAGACAGCCATACTGTAAGAACTGTCCGCGGAGGTTTCTCCCGTGGATTCCAGCTCCTGACTCGCCGCCAAACCGATCTGTCCGTCGGCCGCATCCTCCTGTTCTTCGCCGGCAGGCCCCGAGGCCTCCTGTGTCCCCCGAGAAACCTCGCCGTTTACAGAAGAGACTTCTTCCTGTGCTCCGCCGGGAGTCCCTTCTTCCGGCTCGTCCGGATCCGCGCCGATATCGTCTTCTGACAGGACGGCCGACACACCGAACAGATTGTCGTCTGTCTCGCTTTCCTCCGTCTCTTCATTCTTCATGACTTCCTTTTCATCCCACCAGCCGGATTCGTAGATGATCGTATCGTCGTCATAGAGAATCAGATAAACAGTGCCCTGAGCCTTGACCCACTGCGACAGCATCGCAGTGTCCTGGGAAGAAATCTCGTTTGCCGTGACGTAAGCGTCCAGGGAATTCTCATAATACATCAGCCGTTCCTCGACAGAAGTCGGATCCATATAGTACTTCTCGATCAGACCGGTGCCCGAGGACTGTACCAGAAGAAAGAGAGTTATCGCCAGAAGCACTCCCAGCACCAGTGTAAAGAACAGTTTGTACCGCAGACGCAGAATGCGTTTTTTCTCTTTATGCTTCATCGATCTGATAGCCCTTTCCCCAGATCGTTCGGATGATGACAGGATTATTCGGATCCAACTCCAGCTTCTTTCTCAGATTTAAAATATGCACCATGATCGTTCCCGCCGAAGAGGGAAGAAACTTCTCCTTCCAGACACTCTCGTAAATTTCCTGCGCGCTGCAGGCTCTGCCTCTGTGATCCAGCAGATACATAAAAATCTGATACTCCGTACCGGTGATATTAAGCGGCCGCCCGTCTCTGACCAGAACGCGCCGGTCCCGGCTTACGAGGATATCCTGGATCTGTATCATCTCCTGCTGCTCCGAAGCGCTTCCATCCTGCTTTCCCCGATATACGACATAACGGCGCAGCAGCGATTTCACTTTCATCATCAGTTCCGCCTTGGAGAAGGGCTTTACCAGATAGTCGTCTCCTCCGTTATCGTAAGCCTCTGCTTTATCGCTCTCCTTTGATTTTGCGGTGAGAAACAGAACAGGAACACAGGAAAGCTTCCGGATTTCCGTGCACGTCTCCACACCGGACATTCCCGGCATCATCACATCGAGAATCACCAGATCGATATCCGAATTATGCGCTACCGCTTCGACCGCCTCCATTCCGTTCGCTGACTCAAATACCGTATAACCCTCGTTCGTCAGCTGAATATTAAGAACCTCTCTGATATCCGCATCATCATCGACGATGAGAATCTTTTGCTGCAGACGCATCGCTATCCCTCCTTACTGATCTTTATCCCTGCATCCTATATCATCAGCCTGCAAAGAAGATATTACCGATTGATTGTAACACGCTTTTTTGACAAAAACCGACTTCATAACAGAATTGAAGAATTCTTAAGAAATAAATAGGAACTGTTAAAAAAATTTTAATAAAAAACTAAGAAACAAAAATACCTTATGTAATAAAAATTCCCAAAAAAGAAAGAAACGGCAAGCATTCTGCCCGCCGTTTCTTCCCGACGATTTTTCTGTAATTTTCTGTAAAATCACAGAAACTATCCTGCAGTTATATGGAATTTTTTCTCATCGTTCGGCCGGCCTGCCGGCCTTTTGACCGATTTTTTTCACGAGTTTCACGACTTCCACCTGAACGATGGACAGGAGGGACAGTCCGATTACGACTGACCACTGCGCCGTGTTCAGCAGGGTAAGACGAAATGCGCTCTGCAGAGCCGGAATAAATAAGATGCAGCCCATCAGCAGCGCAGATGCGGCGAAAGAGAGAATCAGCCAAGGATTGACGCCTTCTTCTCTGACCCAGATCGGCTCCGTATTCGAACGCTGATTGAAAGCGCGCAGCATCTGTGAGAGCGCCAGCACGCAGAACGCCATTGTCTGACCTGCCGTATGACCGCTCATCTCCGCACCGATCCAGTAAGCGCAGATCGTCATCGCCGCCACAAAGACCCCCTGGGTAATCACGCGGTGCACCAGGTCTTTTTCGAACAGAGTTCCGGACTTTACCGGCTGGTGCTTCATAATATTCTTACTGGCGGGATCGACCCCCAGCGCCAGTGCAGGCAGCGTCGCGGTAGCAAGATTCACCCATAAAATATGGACTGCCAGCAGCGGGGCGTCCCAGTTAAACAGCGTAGCAGTAAATAGCGTCAGGATCTCCGCGATATTTCCTACCAGCAAAAACTGGATTACTTTTTGAATATTTCGGTAAACGCGGCGTCCTTCCTTAATCGCGTAAGCGATCGTAGTAAAACTATCGTCCAGAAGAATCATATCAGAAGCGTCCTTCGCCACATCGGTTCCGTTAATCCCCATCGCTACGCCGATATCCGCCGCCTTTAAGGCCGGCGAATCGTTTACGCCGTCCCCGGTCATCGCCGCCACTTCACCGGTACGTTTCAGGCTCCGGATAATCCGCAGTTTGTCAGCAGGCGAAACGCGGGCAAAAACAGCGGCAGTCTGCACCGCACGATCGAGTTCTTCCTCTGTCATAGTCTCAAGTTCATCGCCGGAAATCACGGTACTGCCTTCTCTGTAAATATCCAGCTCTCTCGCTATTGCCAGAGCGGTTACCCTGTGGTCTCCGGTGATCATAATCGTACGGATACCGGCTTCGCGGCAGATGCGGACAGATTCCGCCACCTCTTTGCGGGGCGGATCTATCATACCGGCCACACCGATAAAAATCAGATCGGATTCGATGTCTTCCTCTGCGCTCACCGGCAAGTCCGTCAGCGTGCGCATGGCAAATCCCAATACCCGAAGAGCATCCTCCGACATCGACAGGCAGAGTTTCATGATGTTCGCCCGGTCTGTCTCTGTGACAGGGCGCACGCCTTCCGAAGTCAGGATGTGAGTACATAGCGGCAGCATTTCATCTACGGCTCCCTTTGTATAAGCGGTCCAGCGGTTTTTCATCCGATGTACTGTTGTCATACGCTTTCGGTCTGAATCAAAAGGCTGTTCGAATACGCGCGGATACTCCTCTTCCAGCGTTTCATGATCGATACCGAACGCCTGTGCCATATGAATCAGCGCTCCTTCGGTGGGATCTCCGATAATCTCTCCTTCCCGGTCCGGATCCAAACTCGCGTCATTGCACAGAGCAGCGGCGCAGACCAGTTCCTCATACACTTTCGGATGCTGTTTTGCAGCGTCTTGTATCGAAGTGGTCTTTGCCGACTCGAAATCTCCATTGACAGCGATGTGCGTTACGGTCATTTTATTTAGGGTAAGCGTACCCGTCTTATCCGAACAGATCACCGTCGCGCTACCCAAAGTTTCCACCGCGGGAAGCCTTCGGATCAGAGCATTCTTTTTCGCCATCCGCTGTACCCCGAGGGCCATGACGATAGTAGCTGTAGCCGGCAGCCCCTCCGGAATAATAGAGATCGCTAACGAAATCGCCACGAGAAACTGCGGAATCAAAGGACGATGATACAGCGCGCCGATAGCGAAAATTAAAGCGCATACGATCAGTCCCACCACCGTCAGCGTCTTGCCGACAGCGTTCAGCTTTCGTTTTAAAGGCGTATCTGTGGCGTCCTGATCATCCAGCATACCGGCAATATTGCCCACCTCCGTATCCATACCGGTAGCGACGACGACACCCGTCCCGCGTCCGTAAGTTACGATAGCGGAAGTGTACACCATATTGCTTCGGTCGCCGAGAGGACAATCTTTTGGCAAAATATCACCGGCATCCTTTTCAGACGGCAGAGATTCCCCCGTCAGCGATGCTTCCTGTACTTTTAAATTAGCCGAGTCAATCAGACGCAGATCTGCCGGAACCATATCGCCGTCGCTGAGCATAACGATATCTCCTGTCACCAGCTCGCCGGAAGGTACGATACTCTCCTCTCCCTGCCGCAGCACGCGGGCCGCGGGAGAACTCATATTCCGCAGAGCCTCCAGCGAAGACTGGGCTTTTTTCTCCTGCACGATACCTATGACCGCATTGACGATAACGATTGTAAAGATCACCGCTCCTTCCGTCCATTCCTGCAGCACTGCTGAAAACAGCGCCGCGCCGATCAGAATCAGCACCATAGGATCGGAGATCTGCGCTTTCAGCATCTGAAGAATTGTCTTCGGGGGTTTGGAACGCAGTTCGTTGCGCCCGTTTTTTCTCAGCCTTTCGGCAGCCTCGGCATCGCTCAATCCTTTCTCAGAGGTATGTAGTTTCTGATAAACCTCCGTCAGCTTCTCTGCGTGCCAAGGCACCTGTCTGTGATTATCCATATAAGATGGACCACTCCTTTCTCTCATGAAGAGTTACATTTCAGCCGCCGTTTATCCGGTAGCCAGTAAAAAACACAAAAAGACACAGCCCGCTGTCAGATATTATGACGAGCAGGCTATGCCTCTATATAACATATTCGGTTTTCGATCTGTATGGTTTCGGTCAGCGTCGCTACTGTCGGCGTCGTCCATAATTGCAGTTTCTCCCTTTCATTCAAATAGGTTTGGACATATTATATGAAACAGTGCTCCTCGTGTCAATAGATTTTTTGAAAGAAGAAACTTATACCAGCGCGGCGATCTCTGCCGCTTCGCGTACCGTGACCTTTGCGCCCTTCGCCGACAGAAACGCTTCTTCCCGAAATCCCCACAGACAGATGATACCGTCCAGGCCGGAATTTCTCGCGGTGAGAATATCCACTTCAGAATCTCCGATGTAAACCGCTTTCTTTCCTTCTGCATTCAGCTGCGTCATCGCCAGAGATACCATGATCGAATCCGGTTTTTTCGGAATTCCGTCTCTCTGGCCGATCACCGCGGATATCATATCAGGAAAATAGCGTCTGCACATGGCTTCTGCCGCCTCGTGATTCTTGTTTGTGACCACCGCGATCGGATATCCCCTCTCTTTCAGATTTTTCAGAAGCGGCAGTATTCCCGGATAAGGCTTCGTTTTTATCATACAGTGAGCGTTATAATACTCTCTGTATTCCTTCAGCGCTTCTTCGAGGATTTCATCGCCGGCATCCGGCGGCAGAGCCCTCTCGATAAGCTTTCGTATACCGTCGCCGATATAACTTCTCACCTCCGCCAGCGTATGTTCCGGATAGCCGAAGTCCCTCATCACATGATTTACGCTGTCTTTCATATCTTCGAGGGAATCGAGAAGAGTGCCGTCCAGATCGAAGAGAATTACATCATACTTTTTCATGCGTCCGCCTCCCTTTGCTTTTCTGAAGCCTGCCTTTCCTCACCGGCGATCTGCAGATTTTTCCGAAGCGCAGCCAAACTCGTCTGCTGAGATACCCAAGACACGGCCCGCTCTCCTCAAGTCCCGCTTTACTTTTGAAGCGCCAGATGTGCCTCGTCGATGACAGAACCGATCGTCTCTTTGGAAATCTCTGAATCACAGAAACTTCCCTCCGGTACATTCACCGCTCGGAGAAGATATTCAATATTCCCTTTTGCACCCGTCATCGGGGAAAAAGTGAGTTCCTCCGGCTTCAATCCGTTTGAAACCGCGTAGATGATGACGTTTTCGATCACCTGCCGGTGCACATCCCGGTCTCTGACGATGCCTTTCTTCCCTACCTGCTCCCGTCCGGCTTCAAACTGCGGCTTGATAAGACAGACCAGCTCTCCTCCCTTTTTCAGCAGCTCTCTGACCACCGGAAAGATCAGCTTCAGAGAGATAAAAGACACATCGATGCTGACAAAATCCATCCGGTCCGGAATCGTATCCGGTTCCAGATAGCGGACATTGACCTTTTCCATATTGACGACCCGAGGATCGTTGCGCAATTTCCAGTCCAGCTGACCGTAGCCCACATCTACAGAATAGACTTTCGACGCGCCGTTCTGCAGCATGCAGTCCGTAAATCCTCCGGTAGAAGCGCCGATATCCATCGCCGTCTTTGCAGCGAGATCGAGACCGAAAGTCCCGATGGCTTTCGCTAACTTATATCCGCCCCGGCCCACGTAAGGACACTGGTCGTTTTTTACCGTGATCTCCGCTTCCTCATCGATCTTTGTTCCCGCTTTGTCCGAAATGCCGCCGTTGACATAGACGTCCCCCGCCATGATAGCGGTCTTAGCGCGCTCTCTGGAGGAGAAAAACCCTTTATTTACCAGTAAAACGTCAAGCCTTTCCTTCAACTCCCTCACGCACCCTTTCCGCGATAGCCTCTGCATTCATACCGTATTTTTTCTTCAGTTCCGCCTGGGTACCGTGAGAGATAAACTCGTCGGGCCAGGCGATTTTATATACTTCGATCTGAGGACTGCAGGCAAAGAGCTCCTCCACGCAGCTGCCGAATCCGCCGGTGGCCACATTATCTTCTGCGACAAATACGAGACCCGTCTTCGCCGCCGACGCCTCAAAAGTCCGGCGATCCAGAGGCTTCAGCACCCGGGCGTCGATGAGTTCCGCCCGGATTCCCCGGGATTCCAGAATTCTGCAGCTTTCCGCGCATTCCCGGGTCATCTCACCTGCGGAAATGATAGTCACGTCGCTTCCTTCTCTCAGGACACGCGCCTGCAAAAACGCTTCCTCTGTTCCACGATCTCCGGGATCCTTTTTTGCATTTTCTCTGCGTTCTCCGCCGGAACCGCACAGCGGCGCCGGAGCCGCTCCCCGGGGATAGCGGACAGCGCAGGGACATTCAGAAAACACCGCATATTCCAGCATCTCTTCCAGTTCTCTGCGGTCCGAAGGCGCAAAGATCATCAGATTCGGCATGGAAATGAGATAGGAAATATCGAACACGCCGTGATGCGTTTCACCGTCCGCTCCCACGATACCGGCTCTGTCGATGCAGAAAGTCACCGGAAGATTCTGCATGCAGACATCGATGAGAATCTGATCATAAGCTCTCTGCAGAAATGTGGAGTAGATCGCTACCACCGGCCGGAGCCCTTCCGCAGCCGCTCCGGCGGCAAACGTCACCGCATGTTCCTCGGCGATGCCCACGTCGAAAAGACGTTCCGGCAGATATTTTCCAAACTCCGAAAGCCCGGTCCCTTCCGTCATCGCCGCCGTCACTGCGATGATCGAAGAATCTTTCAGCGCCATTTCCTTTAATTTATTGCCGAACACCTTGGAATAAGAAGGCTGTTCCGTCTGCTTTTTCAGCGCTCCCGTTTCGGGATCGAAAGGCGCGATCCCGTGAAATTTCGACGGATTCTGCTCTGCAGGATGGTACCCTTTTCCTTTTTTTGTAACACAGTGAACCAGAACCGGCCGGTTCAGCATCTTGGCATAATGAAACACTTCCGTCAGTTCACCGATATCATGTCCGTCGATAGGTCCCAGATAGACAAATCCCAGTTCCTCGAAGAGAACACCGGAAACCATCGTATATTTTACCGCGTCTCTCAGCGTACCCAACCCTTCGATCAGGGGATCGCCCACCACGGGAATTTTTTTCAGAGATTTTTTCAGGGATTTTTTCAGATTGTTGTATCCTTCCGAGGAACGCAGCTTTCCGAGGTGCTGTGCCATACTGCCTTCGCTCTGCGAAATCGACATTTCATTGTCGTTGAGGATGACGATAAACCCGGTATTCATAGCTCCAGCATTATTCATCGCTTCGTAGACCATGCCTCCTGTCATAGCTCCGTCGCCGATGACAGAAACCACCGCATAATCCTCCTTTCGCAGATCCCTGGCCGCGGCCATTCCCAGCGCAGCCGAGATGGAATTGCTGGCGTGGCCGGTATCAAACGTGTCGTATCCGCTTTCACAGCGCTTCGGAAAACCGCTCATTCCTCCCATCTGACGGAGGGTTCCGAATGACGCGCCTCTGCCGGTGAGAAGTTTGTGAACATAAGACTGGTGTCCGACATCCCAGACAATTCTGTCCCTCGGGGCATCAAACACCTTGTGCAGCGCAATCGTAAGCTCCACTACGCCGAGATTGGACGCCAGATGTCCTCCCGTGTCCGATACGGTGGAAATCAGCGTATCCCGGATCTCATAGCTCAGAAGCTCCAACTGCCCGATATCCATTTTTTTTATATCCGCCGGATATATTCCTTCTTCTATCTTTTTTATCATGAGAAAGATGTCCTTATCACTTGCTGAAAACAGAGAGAATCCTTCCGATCATTGAAATAATCTCTTTGGAATTGTTGATGGCGATTTCTTTTCCGAAAGCTTTTCCGCCGATGGTCAGTGACGCCACAATACCGCTCAGAATCACGGAGAAAACCGCCGCGCTCATAAATCCGACGTCGGAAAAATCCACCTGAGTGACGATAAACGCCGCCGAACTTCCGCTGATAATGCCGCAGATATCGCCGATGACGTCATTGCAGACATTGGAAACTCTGCTGGCATTCCGGATCAGCATGAGCGAACTCTTCGCGCCCTTTACCTTGGACGCCGCCATAGAGTGAAACGGCTTCTCGTCGGTGACGGTCACCGCTACGCCTATGATATCAAACAGAATACCGATAAAAATGATGGCGATCAGGACGATAAACGCGACGGCGGTATTGGACTTTCTCAACAGGATATCCGAAAAAGTACTCATAAAAACCGACAGTAAAAATGCGAAAATCGTGATGAAGATCACCCATCTTCGTCGTATTTTATCGGGATCGCTGTCCTTTTTTCCTCTCATAATCTTGTCCTCTTTAACATTTCATAAATAAAAATGAAGTGGACAATATACGTGTAAACCTTACGGCATAGGTCCGGTCAGATTTCCTACGGTGCTGCTGATCTGTCGCCTGATCAGCGGTTTCCCTTCAAAGCTCCGCCCGCAGCGTTGCCAACTGCGGTACCGGATTGCCACTAAGTCCGTACTGCAATCCACGTATATCAAACAGTCTAGGAGATTTCCTCAACAGTATTGCTTTTTCCTATCCTCTTTTGCAGAACCGGTTTCACACAGCGATTGCGGTCCGCGCCCAGGCCTCGAACACTGCCGCATAGATCTGTATTCCCCCGCTCCCACTCAAGGCAAGCTACGCTTAGGTAAGGTCAGCGAATGATTTCGATACAGCCTTACTTCAGGTTTATTTCTTACACAGCCGTTCCCGTCGGTCCGGCGGTGCAAGCCTCCACGATGAACAGGGTTCACGCCCATATGCCATTATGGATCGCCCTGACCATCTTTCTCCCTGAAAATACCCCCGACTGGGCGTCGGCAGCAAAAACAAGGAGCTTCATCGATGTGCCATTTGACGGATTTTTAGCCCCGTCTTCAGAAAAAGCAAATTCTGACTAGAATACTGCGCCACTTTCCATTCATTTTATGATATTCGACTCTGAAGGTCAATAGCAAGTTTTTCCAGAAAGCCGCCGTCCTCTCCAAACCGGGCAGCCGCTTCTACAGCCCGCTCTGTAGCTTCCGCCAGCCGCCGGCGGGAAACCTCCAGGCCGAAGACCGACGGATAGGTCAGTTTCCCCAGACGCTGATCGGCTCCGACGCGCTTTCCCATCTCCGCTTCGCTGCCGACGACGTCCAGAATATCGTCGGAAATCTGAAAAGCCAGTCCCAGGTTTTCCGCATACTCGGTGAGCTCTGCTATCTGCCGCTCCGATGCACCTGCGATCAGAGCGCCCGCCCGGACCGCCGCCCGGATCAAAGCCCCTGTCTTCTTTTTATGAATATAGAGCAGCATCTTCTCTCTGCCTTCCTCGTCGCCGCTGAGTTCCTCCCGGACGGTTCCGGCGCCCGCTTCACTGTCTGCTGCCGCGCACCGTTCACGCACCGTCGTTCTCTTACCCTGAAGGTTCCCGGCGAATCTCGCATCTTGACGATATCCGTTTCCCGTATTCTGCAGATCCGCCGCCTGCCCGGCGATCATCCCCCGCACTCCGGCGGACGATGAAATCTCATAAGCCGCCCGGAGCAGAAACGACACATCCTCGCCCCTGCCGGCTGCCGGCAGGATATCTTCCATCATGACATCAAAAGCCGAATTCAGGAGTCCGTCTCCCGCCAGAATCGCCATCCCGTCACCGAAAACTTTATGATTCGTCAGCTTTCCCCTCCGGTAATCGTCATCATCCATGGAAGGATGATCGTCATGAATCAGAGAATAGGTGTGGATAAACTCCACGGCACAGGCATAGGGCAGCGCCTTTTCGGCATCTCCGCCGCAGACGCTGCAGGCTTCCAGAAGAAGAAGAGGACGCAGACGCTTTCCTCCCGCCGAGAGACTGTACCGCATGGCCTCTGACAGAATACGGCTCTTCTGCTCCGCTTCCGGCAGAAAGTCCGCAAGCTTCTCCTCGATATAACGCTTCCAGATTGAATAGCGATCTTCTGCCAACTCTTACATCTCCTTTATCGTATTGTTTTCTTTATCGTAAATCTGAATCAGCTGTTTTGCTTCCTGCAGCTTTCTGCTGCAGATTTCAAAATATTCTTTTCCTTTTTTATAGCTCTCCATCGCTTCCTCCAGAGAGACGCTGTCCGAGCTGATGATCTCCGCCTCGCGCCGGAGCAGTTCAAAAGCTTCTTCGAATTTCAGATCTTCTTTCTTCTCTTCCATCTGCCGTCCTGTCCTTTCTCGGCCGGTCCGCCTGATCGAATCATGACGCGGACCATTCTCTTTCAAGTGACAAATTCTGTGCAGGCATTTATCGGCCGCTGTTTGATTTCTTATGTTTCCGCGGCTTTCACGTATTCTCCCGCTTCTCCTGAACACGGCAGATCAATTCTCCGTCCTTCAGTACGATTCCCAGTTCATCTCCGGGCAAAACTCCGCGGACAGCCGAAATCATCTCTCCTGTCTCTGAGTCGCGCACCGCCGCATATCCCCGGGAGATAATCCGCTGAGGACTTCCCGCTTCGAGGCGCAGATTCTCTTTTTCCGCCTCATGCTCATACGTGATCAGAAAGTCCCTTATTCCCTCGGAAATCTCCCGGTCGAGCCAGGCGGCGTCGTTTTCTCTGATCATCACCTGTTCTTTCAGAGTACGAAGAAAAACTTCCGGACGGCAGGCCTGCAGCCTAATTTCACCGAGCTCCAGAATCCTGTGCATCCGCGCGTTCATCTGCAGTTTCCACTCCTCCGCTCTGCCGATCATCTCCGCCGTATCCGGCACTGCCAACACCGCCGCGGCCGTCGGCGTTTCCGCCCTGCAGTCGGCAGCGTAATCCGATATGGAAAAATCCGTTTCATGACCCACTGCAGAAATCACGGGAATCCGCGAGGCAAAAATACTCCTCGCTACGATTTCTTCATTGAAAGCCCAGAGTTCCTCTGCCGATCCTCCGCCGCGGCCCGTGATGATCACATCCGTGTCAGGGAACTTTTCATTGACCTTCACAATCGCATCGGCGATATCTGCCGCCGCTGATTTTCCCTGTACCAGACACGGATAGACCAATACGCTGACCAATCGGTTTCTCGATCGGATAATTTTCAGAATATCCCGGACGGCGGCTCCCGTCTCCGAGGTGATCACGCAGATCTTCTGCGGAAATTCCGGTATCGGTTTTTTATATTCCGGATCAAACAGACCTTCTTTCTCCAGCTTCTCAAACAGCGCCCTGAAGGCCGCCGCCAGGCTTCCCGCACCGGAGATCTCCACATCGCGGACGTTGAGAGAATAATATCCTCCCGCTTCATAGACCGAAAGATAGCCGGAAACCACCGCTTCGATACCGTCGGTCAGCTGATAACGGAGATTTCCGGCGGAAGAAGCCGGAAGAAAACAGTTGATTTTGCTGCCCGCATCTTTCAGGGAAAAATAGACGTGCCCGGATCCGTGATATTTCAGATTGGAAATCTCTCCCCGCACGGACACATTCCCGAGAATGGGATCGGTGGACAGAATCTTTCCGATATAGCGATTCAGTTGTGAAACGGTAATCGGCTTCAGTGCCATAAATTCACCTCTTTTATCAAACCGGAACCGGGCTATGACAGACTTCCCCGGTCAGAGCGCCGATAATTCCGATACAGCGCGGGGAGCATCCGCTCCTCCCGGCCGTGCATGAAACTGTGATTTCCGCAGGAACCGGGAGATGAAATCTGCGTCTGCAGACGCGGATCTTACCGGCGCTGTATTATAATACGATACCGAATTTCTGCCGCAACGCCGCGATTTCCGCAGTCTCCTCCTCCGTCAGTTCCACTGCGGGCTGAGGGAGTTCTCCGACACGGATCAGCATATTAGCGTAATATTCCAGAGTTTCCAGACGATAATAAGCCTGCATCATTCCGCTGCCCCAGGTCACTGCGCCGTGATTGGCCATCAGCACCGCCGCGTGTCCGTGCAGATAAGGCACGATAGACTCCGCCAGCGCGTCGGTTCCCGGTACGGCGAAAGGCGCGCAGGGTACTTCTCCCAGATGCAGAATCGCCTCAGAGACCACCGGGCGCGTCAGCGCCTTCCTCGCACAGGCAAAAGCGGTCGCCGCAGGAGGATGGGCGTGAACCACCGCGCCTGCGTCCGCTCTGTTGTGGTAAACCCGCAGATGGAGCTTTACCTCGGATGAAATCCGCCGCTCATCCGGATTTTCCAGGATATTGCCCTGCAGATCCGTCTTTACGAGAATATCTTCCGTCATAAATCCCTTGGAAACGCCGGAAGGCGTCACCCAGAGTGCGTCATCCTCCGTACGGCAGCTGATATTGCCGTCGTTGGCAGCACAGTAATCTTTATCGTACATACGCTTTCCCACTTCGATGATCAGGCGTTTCGCCTCTTTATCATCGGGAAACAGAATCTTACCGCTCATCTCATTTCTCCTTTCTGCCGATTTTTTCCTTCAGCTCTGCGAGAGATACATCGTACGGCGGATAGAGAACACCGTATTCCGTGATAATCCCCGTGATCAAAGATGCTTCGGTGACGTCGAAAGAAGGATTGAAAGTCTTCACTTCGTCGACAGCCATAGGTTCACTGTACCACATTTTTTTGATTTCGTCGCCGGAACGTTCCTCGATGACGATGTCCGCTCCCGTGGCGGTACCGAAGTCGATCGTAGATGTCGGCGCTGCGATATAGAAAGGAATCCCGTAATATTGCGCCAGGATCGCCGCTCCGGAAGTTCCGATTTTATTGGCTGCATCTCCGTTGGCCGCCACCCGGTCGCAGCCGGTGATGACGGCGTCGATCCAGCCCTTTTTCATGACCGAAGACGCCATATTGTCGCAGATCAGAGTGACGTCGATCCCTGCTCTGGCAAGCTCAAAAGAAGTGAGCCGCGCGCCCTGCAGCAGAGGTCTCGTCTCGTCTGCAAAGACCCGGAAATCATAGCCCCGCTCGCAGCCGAGATAGATAGGAGCGGTGGCCGTTCCATAGCGAACACAGGCCAGATGCCCCGCATTGCAGTGGGTCAGAATCCCCTGTCCTCTCTTCAGCAGACGCAGACCGTGTTCTCCGATTTTGCGGCAGACTTCGATATCTTCATCACGGATCGCCAGCGCTTCGCCTTTCATCTGCGCTGCGATCACCTCCGGGCCCAGCCCTTTTTTGCTCAGTGCGAAAT
>CAJLHL010000036.1 GCA_905206455.1 uncultured Eubacteriales bacterium | reverse complement strand
TCCAACTTACACCCTTTCTGCATCTCTATTACTTTGTCTCTTTTCCAGCTTTTCCATAACACCGGAAGTCATATTAAAACCTATTTTACCATTCTTTACAGTGTATTTACAATTTTACTTTATCAAAATACAGAAAGAGAGCGTTCCCCCGAGCCGCTCTTGCGGCTTTTCGGAACGCTCTCGGCAATTTTTATTCACTTTGCACCGGAAATTTCATTCTCAGAAGTCTGGAAACCCCCTAACTACTGATTCATCTCTTTTTCCGCCAGATTCTGGTTCATCTGCTTGATCAGTTCCACAAACAGATCCACCCTGTCCGACGGGATGCCCTCCACAATCTCCTTGTGAACCATCCCCAGGCGGCGTGCGATTTCCTTGACCTTATTCTTTCCCTCTTCCGTAATGAAGACGAGAAATGCTCTCCGGTCCTTTTCGGTCGTACGTCTTACCACATAACCTCTGTTCTCCAGAATATCGAGGATTCTGGCAAGAGTAGCCTGGTCTTTGTCTACTTTATGTGATAAACTCTTCTGGTTAATACCGTCCTGATCAACTAAATTGTAAAGTACCACATACTGTTCCAGAGTGATATCATCTCTGTCCAGAGCAGCAGACATCTGTCGACGCATTCTTTTTTGCATGACGTAAACTAAATATGTCATCTCTTCATTAATATCGAACATAGAATACATCCTCTCTTAATCATTTTCTTTAACTGATAGTATTACTTTTTCTTCGGAGCCTCGATTTTCGGCATATCCTCCTTCGTAGCTTCCGCGATCTTTCTCAGTTCCGGTTTGGAAACCTTACCGTTATTGAGAAGCGGGAACTCATCGACGAACCAGTAATAGGATGGAATTGACAGCGTAGGCGTCTTGCCTACACAGAAGGCTCTCAGCTCTTCTGCTGTCAGCGTGGAACCTTCTTTTCGTCTGACGAATGTACCTACGATCTCGCCGTATTTGTAATCCTTAACGCCGATCGCATACGCTTCTTCGACATCCGGATGAGAAGTCAGAACTTTCTCCACCTCTCCCGGACTGATATTTTCGCCGCTGCGGATAATGATATCCTTCAGTCTATCGCCGATCTTCAGATAACCATTCTCCATGAGACTTCCCGTATCGCCGGTTCTGAGCCATCCGCCTTCGATAAAGGTCTCTGCCGTCTTTTCCGGCTGGCCCAGATAGCCCATCATAAGGCTGTAGCCCTTGACACAGATTTCACCCGGGCCTTCCGGACCCACATCTTCCAGAGTATCCGGATCGATAAATTTAATCTGAACGCCCGGCATAATTTCACCGACACTATTGCCCTTCAGTTCTACAGGATCCGTCGTCTTCGTACCGGATACGCACGGAGAAGTTTCGGTAAGACCATAGCAAATGATGATATTCTTCATATGCATGATCTCTTCGATTTCACGAACCATTCTCTCAGGACACGGAGCGCCCGCAGTAATTCCCTTGCTCATGCAGGATACCTCATACTTATCCGGATTCTTTTTCAGTTCGTCGATGAATCCGATAAACATAGTAGGAACGCCGCATACCGTCGTACATCTCTCTCTCTGAATCATTTCGAGAGATTCTCCCGGCTTGAACCGGCTTGTCAGCACAATCGGCATACCTCTATGTATCGAAGGCAGACAGGAAGCTACGGATCCGAAGGTATGGAACAGCTGAATCTGCATGCACATTTTATCTTCATGGGTGAGGTCCATCTGGTTTGCCATCGTATAGGAGTTTTCCACTACGTTGAGGTGGGAAAGCATGACGCCCTTAGGGAAACCTGTGCTTCCGGACGTATAGATGACGTAAGCCAGATCCTTTACGGTAAACGCGGATTTCGCGGCTTCAAATGCCGCATCATCCATCGCGCGTCCTTCTTCCACAGCCGTATAGAAATCATAGACGCCCGGATAGGCGAACTGATCTGTCGCATCCACCAGAATCACTCTCTTGAGCAGAGGAGCTTTCTCCAAAGAGAGCTCGCCGTATTTCTGTGTTTTGATCTCAGGATACATATCGTCTGCCAGCATTTCGATATTCTCATGCACCTTCGCACCCCGATAGAGGATAAAGGTGGAGATCTCCGATCTTCTGACCAGCTCTTCCATCCGATCCTGCTTCTCGTACGGTGTGAATGCGATCATTACAGCGCCGATCTTGCTGATCGCATAAGCTGCGGTCAGAGATTCGATTCCGTTCGCCATCCATAAACCTACGTGATCACCTTTGCCGATCCCGATGCTCAGCAGGTACTTGGCGAACGCTTTGGAATCCTCATCAAAAGTCTTATAATCGATTCTCCTCGTACCGTCAAATGAGATCAGAGCTTCCTGATCCGGATAGAGCTTTGCAGTCTCCTCGAGAACCTCGCCTACCTTCAGATCGAGAAGTCTTTCGATCTCGAGATCGTAGTCCTTTCCGTCAACAGTGATCTTCGCGCTGTTGACTCCGGAAACGAGCTCCTGCTGTTTCGCAGTTTCGGCCAATGCCGCCGTAAGCTTCTCATCCGCTCCTTCCGGCTTGCTCAGCACGCTGCCGTCGAGAGCTTTAAATTCCCAAACTCCGTCTGTAAGTGTGATAATGACTTTTCTTCTTTCATCGACAAAACCCATGGTATTACCTCCTCTGTGCATTCTATCGCCCAAAATCAAAATGGTTCGGACCTGCGCGTATACAGACGATATTTATACGCATAACAACTTCCTTTTAATTATAATAGCCTTTATAGATTTTGTCAATTATTTGCTCAAATATATTATGTCAGTATATAATATGAAATCTCGCCATTTTGTTCATACCAATAATATATAGTATACCATCAACTTAATTCAGTCAAACAATTATGTGCATCTGTACAATCTTTTTTCTTCCTGAAAAATAATTCTCTGCTTTTTTTGGAATTATTTATGCATGTTATCCAAAATTTTCTGTTTATATAAAAACAATCACTGAATCAGCGCGCTTTTTGGCAGACCGTCTCAAATGTCATATAATAACTGAAATTTCAATATTTCTCAACCGGCGATCCTCTGCTCCGTTTTCCAGCGTATCAGATTTCATCTCAATCCGGCGCTGTACGTCTCGTCCGGCTCCTCGATTTCCCTCCGCCGCTGTCAGCTTCAGAAACAGATCAAAACACTTGCAGCCGCTCATAAAATAATTCTTCCGTACAGGAACACCGACCAGATAAAAACAAAAATCTGCTCCGTAAACGCTGAAATTTACGGAACAGATCCTCTGATCTCTTTCGGTGAAGCAAATTACATCACTTATTTTATTCGCTGAATCTCTCTGAGAATATCGTCGAAATCTCCATCTTTATACTGATCGAAAAACATCTGTATCTGCAGTCGTTCCTTTTTCGACGGACGAATTTTATCGATGACAACCCCCGCGGCGGAAAGACCTACCTTTGCCGGATCGAGTCCGATGTCCTCCAGATCCCATCTTTCGATTTCCATTTTCATGGCAGCCCGAATCCCCGCAATGGACATGACTCTCAGGCTGTATTTTTTCTTGAGGTTGCTGAGCACCGCCGGACAGCCGGAATCCACCGTCTCGATGACGGAGCCCAAATCCCGCTTTACGGTAAGCCCTTGGCCGTGCTTCTCAAATTCGCACACGTTTGTCAGATACGGCAGGTGGAGTTCCTCGGCCAGCATGGGGCCCACAAAGCCGGTTCTGCCGTCCATGCTGGCATGCCCTGTCAGCACGGCGTCAAAGTCGCCGATCTTTCTCACCGCGGCGGCGAGAGCCCGCGCCGTAGCCAGGGTATCCGACCCTCTCATCTGCCCGTCGTTTACAAGAATCGCCCGATCTACACCGAGAGCCAAGGATTCCCGCAGAATTTCCTCTGTCTTGTCGTTTCCGAAGCTGAGTGTGGTGATATGTACGTCGTCTCCCATGGCGTCCTTCAACGTCATGGCCAGTTCCAGGGCATTACAGTCGTCAAACGTAAGCATCGCGTCCTCCGAATTTCGGACTACGATATTTGTTCCTTCCTGCATGGAAACCATATTCGATTTCGGCGCCTGTTTCAATGTTACTATCAGTTTCAGCATTTGCACTTTCCCTCTGCGGCCTCTTTTGTAAGACCGCTTCGTCCTCTTTCCCGCTGCCGGCTCGAAAAGACGCGGAAAGGGAAATCTAAAACGATCCCTTTCCGCGCATGTAACCGCCGGTATGCTGTTTATACCGCCTTTTCTCTTTTCGGTGGCGGCGTGTCTCGTAAAAGCCGGTTAAAATCTCTCCACAGATACGAATACATACTGATCCGGTTCTTCCGGATTATAGATTCGGAATTTATCTTCTTTCGGCATTTCGATTTCACCGGATGCGTACTTCATGATTTCCGCTGTCACCCAGGGCATCGGCCACGGCGTCTCGATCGGCTCGGAGACCTGAACTCCGCTTCCGTCAAAACCCAGAACCTGCCCTCTCAGATCACAGGGAATACTCTCCACCGCCTTTATCGTAAACACGATATCTGCTTTTTTTCCGTTAAATTCCATTTCAGTCCTCTTACTCTTCTCCGCTGTCCGGTTTTGGCTTCCGGAAAGAACCGTAATCCACCGTAATCGGAACCAGCTCAAAATCGTCCATCTCGCCTTCGACGATATCGTAACCTACTGATTTATAGCGCTGGCATACCGTTCGGCACCCGGACGGACATCTGCCGCAGCCTTCCTTGTGTCTTACCGGTTCAAAATCTATCGTACCGCTTTCAATTACGACTTTCCCCATAAATACCTCCGTTTAACGCCAGACGGTAAAATCGGATTCCTCCTCATAAGCCTCATAGACTACCGCCTGCCATGTGCCGCTCATCACGTCCGCATTGTCCGCGCAGAGCTCTTCGATGGAATCATATTCGATCGTATCGCCCACATAATACATATTGATCTTATTTTTGGTAATCTTCCATTTGTTTGTCTCTCCGTCATGCTTCACCATAACGTCTGTGAGTTTGAGGAAGAACTGGCTTACCCCGTTCTTTTCGAACATTTCCATAAAATCAGCCGCTGCCGGATTTTCCATCAGATAATAAACCCGGTTGATTTCCATGTAGAAACGGTGATTATCCGGTCTGGTGGCGGTGAAAAGTTCTCCTACCTGACCTACCCTCAACTCTTTGCCCGCCATCTCCAGGATATGCATTACGGAATCGTGTACTTCGATATACAGCTGACCGTCGATCGTAAAGAACTGACCTTCGATTTCGAACATGTCGTCCTCAAGATAAAAATCAACGTACATGCCGTCGAACTTTTCAATAATATCTTTATTATAAATATCCAGTCTCTTGTAATTCTCTTCCATAAATGAACACTCCTTTACTAAAGCTGAGGTACCATGGCAGGCGACTGATAGATATTTCCCGCCAGCTTGGTCTGCTCTACTGTCATCTTATCTCCCGGAGAGAGAGTTCCGTCGTTTGCCATCAGCATAAACTGACCGACTTCATCGCTCCATACGATCTGAATTACTTCATCATATTCCCCATAGAAGAGAATGTCGCCTTCATACAGCTCCGCGCCGTCGGCATCTTTCCAGCCGGTCTTCTGCATCGGAATCAGCTCCATCGGCGGATCATTCTTTAAGTCATAGATATATAAAGCGCCGAAAGAGAGATACGCATAAAGTGAAATCATCATATCCGTCTGAGGATCTTTCAGATCTTCCGGCTCATACATGATCTTAGCGTCCGGATCCCAGGCTCTGAACTTCAATTCACGTCTGCGCTCCTCCGGATCGGCATCCCCGTTTTCGAAGACATTTCCTACGATCTTCATCGCGTCGCCCAGATAGGCTCCCCCCGGTGAAATCGTGCCATCCAGACCCAAAAGCAGATATCCGGAGATCTCATCGTCCCAGATCACCTGGAACGGATTTCCGTCGATTTCCACGATATCGCCTTCGTACACTTCGAACTGCTCCTGATCAAACCAGTTGGTACTCTGCATCGGTACCAGTTCGGTCGGCGGCTGTGTCTTGATATCCGCGATATGAAGAACCCCGTCGATCAGCTGTCCGTAAATCGTTTTCGGCGCGTCTTCTTCTGTATCCGGTTCTTCCAGATCTTCCGGCGAATACATCTTCTGCTCTGCCGGATGCCAGGCTCTGTATTTCCACTCTCTCGTATACTCTGCCATTTTGATTCCTCCAATTTCTTATTTTATCTTATTTAAAAACCCATCGGCTGTCCGCCGGACCGGGTTCAGATTACCTGTCCGAAAATTTACTTTCCAAATGTGCACTTCGGCCATACGCAGACGTCGCACTGCATACAAAGGCCGCCAACGCCGAAGCTGGTAATGTCGCGCCTTGTAATCTTTTCGTCTGCGAAGACTCTCGGAAGGAGAAGATCGACGACAGTCGTCCTGAAAAACATACCGCAGGCCGGAACGCCGAGAATCGGCGTATCGTCCAGATAAGCCATCATAAACATAGCCCCCGGAAGCGCAGAAGCGCCATAAGTGACGATATCAGCCCCCGCCTTCTTAATCGCCGTCGGCGTGAGATCGTCCGGATCCACCGACATGCCGCCGGTAGTGAAAATCACGTCCGCGCCTTTTGCTTTCAGATCCAGAATCTTTTCAGAGATGATATCCAGATCGTCCGGAGCATAGGTGATCTCGAGAATCTCAGATCCATAATGTTCAACTTTTTCCGTAATCACAGGAGCGAAAGCATCGGGAATGCGGTTATAAAAAACTTCACTCCCCGTAATGACACATCCCACCTTCTTCTTTTTGTAAGGCTTGACTTCGATGACCCAGTCCGCTTCGCTGCAGATCCTCTCCGCCTCCGCGATATCCGCCTCATCGACCACCAGAGGAATCACCTTCGTCCCCGCCAGCATCTGTCCTTTGACTACCGGCGTATGATTCGGCAGTGTCGCGCATATGACCAGCGGCAGGTCGTTGATCTCCTGTACCGCTTCTTCATTGATTTTCAGCAAACCGTCATGTTCTGCAAACAGATTGACGCGGCTCTCCTTCGGCGGCTGCGTATAAATCCCTTCGCCGCTGATCGCAGCTCCCAGACGGATTCCCGCTTCGTCCTCATGAACTTCGCTGCCGGAAAGCTGCAGCACATAAATATTGCTCTTTCCCACATCCAGCAGCCGGTCCACGTCCTCGGGAGCGATGATATGACCCTTCTTAAAGAGAGAGCCTTTAAATTCTCCCTTTACAATCCTGGTAATATCGTGAGCTAAAATCTTGCCTACCGCATCTTCTGTTCTGATGATTTCCTTCTTCAAAATAAGCCTCCAATTGCAGTTCATCCCCTACAGGAATGGGATGCCGGCATCGTCCCTCGCCTGCCGGCATCATAATCGAAAAAACGCTCTGTCCTCACCGGAAACAACCGCGTATCCGCCGGCTTGCAGACAAATAAGCGGAGCATCTGACGATGCCTCGCCTCTTTCGATTCTTTATTTCGTTCCGATACCGATTGCGATAAAAAAACGGATCTGAAATCGGATCCGCTATGATTATCTTGCACAATTATTCTAATTCATTTTCGATAATATAGCAAGAACAAGTTTTTTCTTCAGTCATTGCAGCCGCCGGGTTTTGGGTCTTTATGAAGTCTGTGCTGATTTGCGGCTTACGATGTATAAATACCCGGATTTTTCTCCTGTAACGCAAAATTTAAAATCATTTTAGAATAAAAAACACTCCGCAGCAGGCGCTGCGGAGCGGAAAAATCGTCCGGCATATTTTAGCAGGTTTCGATCCATCTGAGATCGTAAGGCTCAAAGGTAACGTTTCTGTATTTTTCCACATCAAGAATCTTGCCGTCCCAATCGCCGTGGATATCGCCGTTCTGTTTGATGAGAATATCGTAAAGAATATCATATGTCTGGTCACCGTCATTTTCCACGATCGTGCTGTACGGCAAAGTCTTATGATAAGTCAGTTCCAGCCCCTCAAAATCAAAATGATATCCGCAGCGCATTCTGCAGCCGTCGAGACCGGTATATCTGCAGAATTCTTTCAGATCTCTGAGAATCATATCGTGTTCTTCATCGTAGAGATTTTCCGGTGTCGTATCTGTATAATCGAAACGGAACTGAATCGGAATACGATACTTTTTAAAACGCCTCATATACTGCACCAGTTCGTCTCTCGGATAATCCCTGTAGAGCACACAGTTTACACGGATATTCGTCGGAATTCTCGCGATCAGCTCATCCGGAGATTCTTCCACATAAGGTACGAGGTGACGGGAAATATTGATGCAGGTGATCTTGTCCTTGTTGCGCTCCACAAACTCGATCATCTCATCACCCGTACGGTCAGCAAATACCGGGAATGTCGTATTGATATACACCTTATGCGTCGCCGGCACCTGATCCAAGAGGATCTGAAGAGATTCAAGATTCGAAAACGGTTCGCCGCCGGTGAATACAAAATCGCATTCCGGCGTAATCCCGTCCATCACACGGATGCTCTCGCAGATCTTCTCGAGACTGAAACCTTCCATATTTTCATATTCTTCCTTATTTACGCAAAAAGGGCAGTTATTTTGGCAGTCATAAGGAACGAATACTGTTACCGTCGCTCCGCCCTCACGGGTTTTATATGGATTACTCATATTGTTTATCTGTCCTCCAATCGAACATTCTTTATATACGAACTGAATTTATTTTATACCTAAATATAAGCTTAAGTCAACAATATTTCTCATATCCGCACAGATGCAGAAAAATTGTGTGATATATTTTTAACATTTTCAGAAAAAATTACGGTCTCACTGCCATCGGTGAATATTTTTTAAATGAATTATCTATAAAAATAATAGAATTGTTTCATATCATTTGAGCGCCGTAGCATAAAAATTTGCGCGTATCGCAATCATCGGGATGCGAAGAGACAAAAATATAAAAGAAGATAAGATAAAAGGATAACAAAAATGTCTAAAAAATATCAAATTAATTTTATATACCGACATACAAAGATGTATGTACAGGCAGCACCGCAGAACATAGGAAAATCGATTATTTCCATACATCTTTCGCCGTGCTTTCACCACAAAAAGAAGCGGCAGAATATCTGCCGCTTCCGAAAAATAGCCTTGTTAATTCGCAGAGAATTAGAGGTTCTTACCGATAGACTTGAGGTAGTTGAGAACCTTTTCCTGTGTCAGAGGCTGTTCTGTGCATCTGTAACCGATCGCATCATATACAGCGTTGAAGATTGCAGGAGGTGTCGGCTGGATAGGACCTTCGCCGGATTCCTTACCGCCGTAAGGAGCGGATGGGTCGTAAGATTCTACGATCTCAGCGTTGATTTCAGGCATATCTAAAGTTCCGCAGAGCTTGTAGTCGTGGAAAGACGGGTTGAGTAATCTGCCGTCTTCCGCATAACGCATTTCTTCGAGTAATGCGTTACCGAGACCCATCTGGATGGAACCGTGAACCTGACCTTCGCAGGACATAGGGTTGATCGGCTGACCGAGGTCGCCTGCCTCTGTGATGTCCAGAACGTGTACGTTACCGGTGTAGAGGTCAACCTTAACGTGAGCGATCTGAGTCGTGAAACCGAATGTAGGGGAGTGACCGATGTTACCGCCCTGCTGGATACCCTTTCTTCTTGGAGGTGTGAACTGTCCGGAAGTGATGAGCGGACCGTTAGCAGAGATGTACTGATCTACTACTTCGTTCCAGTCAACGTTCTTTCTCTTCTTTTCGTAGATGGAGTAGAACTGATAGTCCTTAACGCCGACTTCCTGACCACGGCAGCCCATGATAGCAGCAGCAACAGGGAAGAGTAACTGGTTAGCAGCTTCGCACGCTCTTCTGATCGCCCAGCCGGTAGCATAAGTTACACGGGAAGCGAACGTACCGAGGTCGAATGTAGCCAGCTCAGTATCTCTGGATACTACCTTAACGTCTTCGGATCTTACGCCGAGAGTTTCAGCAGCCATCTGAGCCATAACCATGTCAGCACCCTGACCGATATCTGTAGCACCGCAGTATAATACTACGTTGTTTTCGCCTTCGATCTTAACGTTAGCTACAGTATGAGGCTTGTAGGAGAGGTACAGAGTGTAGGAAGTACCGGAGATATAGTAACCGCCGGAGATACCAACACCTTCACCAAACGGAAGCTTGCCATACTTGTTTTCGAAGTCACAGTTATCCGCAGCAGTCTGGAGAGTCTTCTTGTATTCTGTATGAGGTACATACATCATAGAACGGCAAGTATGACCGGATTCTACTGCGTTGAGCAATCTGATCTGTAACGGAGTCATGCCGAGCTTTTCAGCTGCCATATCCATTAAGATTTCCATTGCGAATCTTGGCTGGGAACCGCCGAGACCTCTGTGCGCGCCGCAAGTGTTTGTATTTGTGTAGATGAGCTTACCGGAGAACTTAGCAGCCGGAGTTACATAAGGGAGGTGAGTCATGGAAGCTGTGTAGAATAATACTACAACACCCCAAGACATGTAAGCACCTGCAACCATCAGGTTATCAAAGTCAACTGCTGTGATATGACCTTCCTTATCGAAGCCCATTCTAAACTTCATGAAGCAAGGGTGACGACCCTGGTTCTGTGCGAATACTTCAGATCTTTCGTAAGTGCACTTAACCGGACGGCCTACTCTGGAGGAGAACTTGGAAGTAATGAAGTCAGCTGTAGTAGCTACACCCTTACCGCCGAAACCGCCGCCCAGGAGAGGAACTGTGATTCTGATGTCCTTCATAGGCATCTGGAGAACCTTAGCTAACTGCTGGTGAGTATAGTGAGGTACCTGGCAAGTTGCGTATAAGTGGAGCTTGTTCTTGTGAACGTCGAAGTCTGCTAAAGCGGACTGAGGTTCGATGAAGGACTGATGATACTGGCAGGAATAGAATTCCTGTTCGATTACAACGTCGGATTCAGCTAAGATAGCGTCTACGTCACCGTACTGCTGCTTACCCTGGTGAGCGATGTTGCCCGGCTTATCCTCATGAATGAGAACGCCTTCTTCGTTTGCCATTCTTTCGGAATCTCTTGCGTCAACGATTACCGGAAGTAATTCGTATTCAACATCGATGAGTTCGAGCGCCTTTTCAGCGATTTCTTCTGTCATAGCACAGACAGCAGCTACCGGTTCACCCCACATACGAACCTTTTCTCTTGCGAGAACTTCTTCATTTGCAGAGTGAGCAACGATACCGTAATCGATAGGGAAGTCCTTACCGGTCAGAACGTCGAGAACACCTTCTAATTCCAGAGCTTTGCTGAAATCGATATTTTTAATTACAGCGTGAGCGTGTGGAGATCTTAAGATCTTTGCATATACCATTCTCGGTAAAGTTAAGTCGTCTGTGTACTGTAACTTACCTGTAACTTTCATAGGACCGTCGAGACGAGGAATGGATCTGCCTACTTCCGTATATTCTCTCGTGTAGTCCTTATAGTCATGATATCTATTGGAAACTTCATACATTTTATTCATAGCCATTTATAACACCCCGCCTTCTGCCGCACATGCTTCTACAGCTTCGAAAATCAGAATGTAACCAGTACATCTGCAAAGGTTTCCGGAAAGTGCTCTTCTGATTTCAGCTCTTGTAGGATGTGGATTTCTAGTTAATAAGTTGTAAGAAGACATTACCATACCAGGAGTACAGAAACCGCACTGAACTGCGCCGTGGTTTAAGAACGCCTTCTGGATCGGATTCATTTCACCGGTCTTCTGATCAGCGATACCTTCGATTGTAGTGATCTTCTTACCCTGACAAGCGATAGCGAGAGTCAGGCAAGATAATACTGCCTTACCGTCGATGATAACTGTGCAAGCGCCGCAGTCGCCCTGGCCGCAGCCCTTCTTCGTACCGGTAAGACCTGCTTCCTTTCTGAGTACGTCAGCGAGAACGTCAGTAGGAGCAATTCTTAAATCCATATCTTCGCCGTTAATGTTTAACGTAACAAGCTGTTTTTTCATTGTCGAATACACCCCCTATTAGCCCTGAATTTCTTCAGCAAGTTCTCTTAAGATTCTTCTTGCTAATGCGCCGATAACGTCTACTCTGTAGTCAGCGGAAGCTCTTACGTCTGTGATCGGATGAACTTCAGACTGAGCAGCTTCGCCAGCAGCCTTGATTGCAGCTTCATCACCTAACTTTGTGCCGATGATAGCCTTAGGAACTGCTTCGGAAACCAGAGGCTTAATCGCTACGGAACCCATTACACACTTAGCGTCTGTAATTGTATCGCCGTCTACAGTTACGCTGATCGCCATATTAGCGATATCGATTTCCATGGACTGTCTCATACCTACATACGCATACTTAACATATGTATTAGCCTTAGGTTCAGGCAGAACGACGCTCTTGATGATTTCTCCGTCTTCGAGGCAGTTCTTTCTGTTACCGGTGATGAAATCAGCAACTGGAACTGTTCTTTCGCCGCCCTTCTTAGCGAGAACGACTTCAGCTCCGTAGCAAATCAGAGAAGCTGGAGTTTCAGCGGAAGGACCGGAGTTTGCGAGGTTACCGCCGATGGTACCCATTTCTCTTACCTGAGGACCTCCGATTTCACCTGCAGCATAAGCTAATGCAGGGTACTTAGCCTTCATTTCTTCAGAGAATTCAATGAAAGCATCCGTGGTAGCAGCGCCGAGAACAGCACCCTTACCATCTTCTACTTTAAATTCCTGTAATTCAGGAATGTGAGTTACATCGATTACGTTTGCTGGATGAATCATTTTTTCCTTGAGCTGAATCATTAAGTCTGTGCCGCCGGCGAGTACCTTGGCATTTTCCTTAGTAGCTAACAGTTCGAGGGCTTCGTCCAGAGTTTCTGGAGCGAAATACTCAAATGGAGTTAAAATATTCAAACAAGCCACCTCCTTAAAAATTTTGTGATATTGGTTTGTTGAGTAACTTGATACCTGTCCCTCTCGCGCATATGCGTTTGCAGATCACATATCCGCAGAACGGGCATCATTATTTATTAATTTAAATCATGCAGCAATGCTATGATCAAATTACCTCCTGCGGTGAATCTCTCACTTCGCTTGCCATTATTTATATACTGCAATTTGCATGCCAATTTTGACAATCCTGTTAAAAAAATATTAATTATTTTTTACAGGTCGCTGCGAAATATCGGAGATCACTGATTTTCCAAGGATAAAGCGATTCTCCGATGATCTGTAAAAAAATATTTTTTTCAGACAATTTTACGTAAAATCCGACATTCATCCTCAGGGCGCCGTCTTACATCACAATATGTAAATTTTTATTTACATATTTGTATTCCAATCGCATTTCAATAGTGTAAATTTTTATTTACACTATTTTAGCTTTTCCGCGATTTTTGCCCGGAAATCCCACACCTCCGATATTCTAACATGTTATATCGTACTTTTCCAGCTTTTTATACAGCAAAGTTCTAGAAATATTTAACATTCTTGCTGCTTTTGATTTATTCATTCCGCTGATCTGCAGAGCCCGCAGAATCGCCTCTTTTTCACTGGCCTCCTTCTGCCTGCTCAAGGAAAGTATTTCCGCGGAAGCGTCCGCGTCACGCAGAGACTCTCCGGCCTGCGCCGTCGACTCCTCTGCCGGCGTCCGCACAGATTTCGCTTTCACCGCCGTTTCCGGCCTCTCTTCCAAAGCGGCCGGAGCGGAAGGTACGGCAGTCCGCTGCGCTGCGCTGATATGGGGAGAGAATCTCCGGAAGACTTCAACATCCAGACGATCCTCCCAAGTAGAGGCCATGACGCGCTCGATGACATTCTGCAGCTCTCTGACATTTCCGGGCCAGTCGTATTCTATCAGATACTGCAGCGCGCCGTCGGAAATACCGCTGACATTCCGGCACAGTTCCGAATTATACCGTCTGATAAAAGATTGAGTCAGCGGAAGAATATCTTCTTTCCTGCGGCGCAGAGGCGGAATCTTTACTGTGATGATATTGAGACGATAGAATAAATCCCGGCGAAAAACACCCTGCTCCACGAGATAATCGAGAGGCATGTTGGATGCGGAAAGGACGCGGACGTTGACAGGGATGCTCTCCGTACCGCCCACGCGCTCGATTTCTTTTTCCTGCAGAGCTCGGAGAAGCTTCGGCTGCATCTTGAGACTCATCGCGTTGATCTCATCCAGAAACATGCTGCCCAAATGAGCCTTTTCAAATTTCCCCGCTTTGCCGCCTTTGACGCCTCCGGTAAAACTACCTTCCTCGTAGCCAAAGAATTCCGATTCCATCAGATTTTCCGGAATTGCGGAACAGTTCACTTTCACAAAGGGAAAGATTTTTCGCATACTGACGTTGTGAATCGCATGCGCCACCAGCTCCTTTCCCGTGCCCGTCTCTCCCTCGATGAGACAGGACGCCGCCGTGGCTCCGGCGATATAAATCTGCTCTCTGACATCCCGCATGCCCGGACTGTCTCCGATGATGCTCTGCACACTGTACTTCGCTCCGGAAGAACTGCGCTCCGGCGACTTGAGATATTGAAACTCTTCGAGAATCTGATCCAGTTTTTTTGAAAAATCCTGCGCTTCCTCCAATCTGCTGAACAGAGAAGTGATGAGACAGCCGCTCACATTTTTTTCTTCGTCAAAGACCGGCTGATATTTCATAATAGAAGAAAGCTCCCTGCCTGCTTTCGAACGCAAAAACATTTCTCCCGAAATCACTCTGCCCGTCCGCAGAGACAGCACCGCGGCTGAACCGGAAACGACGTCTTCCACATTTTTGCCCAGCACCTGATCCGAGGTCATGCCGGTATCCTCTTCCCATCGTCTGTTTACATATATATAATTGCCGTACTGATCTACCAGCGCTACGATACCGCCCTGATCCAGCGCTTTTAACAGACTCTTCTCACCTGCGTTCATCCGTTTCGCCATCCTCCTTCACCCCACCGTTTTTCGCATTCTTCCGACCGGGATGCTGCACCGACCAGTCCGCCTGATTCAGACATGCGAAAATTTCAGCACAGCGCCGGAAACAGCCTGTTTTTACGGATTTCTGCGGATCTGCATACAAATCACCGTCAAAATCCGGAAACGGATCCCGCCGCTGATAACAGCGGGACGTACCGGCGCTATGTTCCTCTAATATATTCATAGTAACATATTTCATTCTTCCCGTAAAACAGGAAAACGCATCCGGATTTTTTAATCCGGATGCGTTTCTTTCTCTTGCTACGGGTTCAGGTAATCCGAAAAGACTTTTCCGCGTCCCGCGATATCCGAGAGGATACCGCCGCGCCTTTATTTCATCAGTTCGCAGACGTGGTTGGTAAACGTCACCGGATCTTCGATATTCAGGCCGCCGATGAGCATCGCCTGATCGTACAGAAGCGCGGTATAAACCCGGAGTTTCTGTGTATCCTCGCTGTTGTAGGCACCGACCAGCGACTGGAATACGGGATGATCCGGATTCAGTTCCAGAACCTTCTGCGACTGTACTTTATCCTTTGTCGGCATGGAATTGAGCACTTTTTCCATTTCGATGGATACATCGCCGTCTACCGCCAGGCAGACCGGATTGGACTTCAGTCTGTGAGAAAGCCTTACTTCCTTTACTCTTCCTCCCAGCATCTCCGTCATCTTGGACAGCATATCCTTGCTCTCATCCGCTTTCTTTTCGAATTCTTGCTTTTCTTCTTCCGTTTCCTCCAGGCCGAGATCTTCGCCGGAAGCGGAGCGGAATTCCTTCTCCTGATAGTTTCTGAGAATACGTACCAGGAAATCATCCACATCGTCTGTCATATAGAGGATTTCGTAACCCTTGTCGCGAATCAGTTCGATCTGCGGCAGTTTTTCGATCTTCTCCACAGAAGCGCCCGTCGCGTAATAGATATACTTCTGTTCCTCTTTCATTCTCGACACATACTCTTTCAGAGTGACCATCTTCTGTTCGGAAGAGGAATAAAACAGCAGCAGATCTTCCAACTCCTCCTTCAGCTGACCGAAACTGTTATAGAGGCCGAATTTGAGAGCCAGTCCGAAATCCTGGAAGAACTTAGCATAGGTTTCTCTGTCGGTATTGAGCATGGAAAGGAGCTCGTTTCTGACCTTCTTTTCGATACTCTTCGCCATATTCCTCAGCTGCTTATCCTGCTGCAGCATTTCTCTCGAGATATTGAGGGAAAGATCCTGAGAGTCCACGATACCTCTGACAAAACCGAAGTAATCCGGAATCAGCTCCGCGCATTTGTCCATGATGAGAACGCCGCTGGAGTACAGCTGAAGTCCCTTCTCATAATCTGCGGAAAAATAGTTGAACGGCGGTCTCTCCGGAATAAACAGAAGAGCATTGAAAGAAGACAGACCCTCCACGCTGTAATGAATCGTTCTCAGCGGTTTGTCCTGTCCGTAGAATTTCTCCTGATAAAAGCGCGTGTACTCTTCATCGGAGATTTCGCTCTTGCTCTTCTTCCACAGAGGGACCATGCTGTTGAGCGTTTCAATATCTTTGTATGTCTCGAACTGGTTTTCTTCTCCGCCTTCTTTCTGTCTGCTCTTTTCCACTTCCATCTGAATCGGATATCTGATGTAGTCGGAATATTTCTTGACTAAGAAACGGAGCTTGTAGTCGAAGAGATAATCGTCGAAGTTGTCGTCCTGCGTGTTATTTTTAATGTGAAGAATGATTCTCGTGCCGTGGCCGACCATCGCGCTTTCCAGCATCGTGTAGCCGTCGGCTCCGGTGGACTCCCACTGCCAGCACTCCTCTTCTCCGAACTTTCTGGAGATTACCGTAACCTTGTCGGCTACCATAAATGCGGAATAAAAACCGACACCGAACTGACCGATGATATCCACTTCGGATTCCTGATCGTCCAGAGACTTTTTGAAATCTAAAGAACCGCTGTGCGCGATGGTTCCCAGATTTTCTTCCATCTCTTCTTTTGTCATACCGATACCGTTATCGATGATGGACAGAGTTCTCTCCTCCATATCTGTCTCAAGAGCAATATAAAAGTCGTCTCTGGACAGCCCCTCCGGTCCTTCGTAGTAGAGTTTGTCGATCGCATCGCTGGCGTTGGAAATCAGTTCTCTCAGAAAGATTTCTTTATTTGTATAGATCGAATTGATCATCATATCCAGCAGTTTTTTTGATTCCGCCTTAAACTGTTTTTTTGCCATTTTCCTGCACCTCTCATTATGACTCAGCGCCGACAGATCCGCTTCTTTGCGCGGCGGATTCTTCTCTCGATTTCCGATTTTCAGCGTAAATCCTAATTTGCCGCTGAAATCAGAGGAATCATTTTCGGCGCGCACCGCAACTGTCTGCACGCTCTGACCCATCCAATGTTTCAGAGCTTTGCGTCGATTTTCAATATCTGCAAAATACGAAACCGCATTTCCTTTGATAAGTTATGTTAGCACTCATCTCTTTCGAGTGCTAACATAACTATAAAACAAGCCTCCGGAAAAATCAAGCATTATTTTCTTCTTCACCGGCATTGCCCTTCGGAACGGAAACCCCTGCGCAAAGATCCCTCTTTTCTCTCCGAAGGTACGTTGAAACGATTTCGGAAATAACCGCCGCGGTATTCTCTCCTTACGGAAGAGAAAATCAGGCTGCCCGAATCCGCTCCAAAAAGAAAAAACACCGGAAACGGATTTCCGGTGTCTCTGTTCTGCAGTATCAAATACCGCCGTAATTTATTCGCCGAGTCTCGGTTCAACGTAGTCAGCGATCTTGCAGTCTCTGTTTCTGTTCGCTAACTGTTCTTCATACCAGTCGAGGAGTTCATCCGTTGTGCCCGGGAAGTCCTTCATAAGGCTGCCAACGTGTGTTCTTACGCCGCCGGCTCTGTCCGGTTCAACGTAACGCAGCTCGAGGCTGTTGCCGTCCTTCGTGATGATACCGTACTGAGAGTTATTTTTAGAGTCAATCTTATACTTTGTTCTATAGCCTCTCGCTTTAGCTGCTGCTACGATTTCATCCATTGTACAAGTCATTATAAAATCCTCCTTGAATATAAAAATATTTTTCAGACGCCGCCGTTTATCGGCGGCCTGCCCTACAGTCTGAAATTATACCACAATAAAATCAAATTTCTACCCTTTATCTCCATTTTATTCTTTAAATTTGACTTTCCGCTCAAATTGTAACAATATGCAGATTCTCCGAATATAATGCATCAAAATACTTCAATTCATCATTTAAAGGAGGTAAATCTATGGGTTGCTTCAATGGCTGCTTCAGTAATTCTCAGAACAGTTGTCACAATGGATGCGTATCGGACTGTTGTTCCGACGGCTGCTGCAACGCTCACGACATGTGTAATTTTGACGGGGATCTCAGCAAGGTGGTTTCTGAGCCGATCTACGTTCAGAAAATCTATGACGCGGTAATGCTCAATCTTCAGGGACTCAAAACAGTCAGCGGACAGAAATTCTCACCTTGTATTCCGAACGGCTTCCGCCTCATCGGCGTATCCGGAATCAGCTGTTCCAAATACTTCAATCCGGGAGATATCAGAGACAACGCAAATCTCACATTAAAGTGCAATACTTCCATTTCCGGCGCCAGCTTCGTCTGCGACCAGGGCAGCGAAGCTAAGGTCGTCGGCCCGGACGGCACACTCTCCGAACGCATTCTCTATGCGGATACTTCAGAGTGCGACGAGGAAGGCAAGGGCACTCCGATCTTCGGCACACAGAAAGTAAACATCTCCGGTCAGGTCACAGTTACTCTCAATCTGATCCTGATGGATAATTTCGGAAGAGAAGTCACATTCCCTGTTTCGGCTAATATCACGATCGCGCCGTCGGCTTCTCCTCTGATTCTCACCAGTTTCTTCGAAATGTGCATGCCGTCCGTACACAATACGGCAATCCTGCCGAGATTCACAGAGCTCTGCAATGTCAGCTGCGAAACCCGCCTGGCGACAAACAGCTACTGCAGAGATCTCACGATTAATTCCAACGGAGAAGTCTGCGCAAATCTCATCATCGCTCTCTGCGTTGCCTGCGAAAAGAAGATCGTCGTGCCGGTACAGCTCTGTGTACTGTCCACAGGCTTCGTAGAAGTCAGCGCAGAGGCTTCTCAGGTATGCGCAAGCTTCCCGCAGCTCTTCCCTAATCAGCTGCAGAAAGGCGATGAGGAAGAAGACGACGACACCTGCGGTACAGAAGATTCCTGCTGCACACCGTGCGCACCGCCTCCGGCAAACTGCTGTGCACCGTGCAGTATGCCGCCGGGCTGTTTCGAGCCGATCCCTCCATGCCCGCCGACCTGCAGATAATCGGCTGACGCACTTCTGATCTACCGTCTATAAGACTGCCGCCTGAAGAGGCTGACGTTCCGCCGGTGTCAGGCGCTA
>CAJLHL010000035.1 GCA_905206455.1 uncultured Eubacteriales bacterium | reverse complement strand
GATGATCGACCACCGCCCAGGCGATGGAAAGACCGTCGTAGGTGCTGGTCCCGCGGCCGATTTCATCCAGGATGACGAGACTTCGCTCGGTAGCGGTATTGAGAATATAAGCTAACTCGCTCATCTCCACAAAGAAGGTACTCTGCCCTTGGGTCAGGTTATCGGAAGCGCCGATTCTGGTATATATCCGGTCTACGATTCCGATTTTAGCGCTTTCCGCCGGTACGAAACAGCCCATCTGCGCCATGAGTACAATCAGAGCTGTCTGGCGCATATAGGTGGATTTTCCGGCCATATTAGGGCCGGTAATCAGGAGCAGACTCTGGCGGTCCCGGTCTACATATGTATTATTTGAGACAAAAATACCGTTGGTGATCGTCTGCTCGATGACGGGATGCCGGCCGCCGATGATGCGAATCACGTCGCCGTCGTCTACCGCAGGCTTGATATAACCGTTTTTACTGCTGACTTCAGCGAAGGAAATCAGCACGTCCAGATCGGAGACGCCATCTGCCGTCTCCTGGACGGTCTTTGTAAAAGTCTTCAGATATTCTCTCAGTTCTGTGAATAACTCGTATTCGAGAGAGTTGATGCGGCTTTCTGCGTTGAGGACGACAGATTCCATCTCCTTCAGTTTCGGCGTCACATAACGCTCGCAGTTGACGAGGGTCTGCTTGCGGATATAGTCTTCCGGTACATTTTCCGCCTGTGCTTTGGAAACTTCGATATAGTAACCGAAAACTTTGTTGAAGCCTACTTTCAGTTTTTTGATGCCTGTACGCTGCCGCTCGGCGGATTCCAGATTCATAATCCAGGAAAGGCTTCCGCTGGAAGCTTCTTTAATTTCATCCAATTTCTCTGAGTATCCTCTGCGGATCAGACCTCCTTCTTTGATCGTGACCGGAGGATCTTCTGTGATAGCGGCGTCTATTTTTTCATAGATTTCTTCCAGCGTATCGATTTTTTCCGCGATCATCTGAAGCATCTCGCTGCCGCAGGAAAGAAGATCGGATTTCAGTTCCGGCAGAACGGCTACGGAATTTTTCAGCGCCAGCATATCTCTGCCGTTGGCGTTTCCTCCGGCAATTCTGCCGGAAAGGCGTTCCAGATCATATACGGATTTCAGCGCTTCTCTCAGATTATTGCGCAAAATGATATCGCCGATCAGAAATTCCACCGCATTCAGTCTGAGGTTCACGTCCTGAGAACGGTTCAGAGGCTCTCTGATCCATCTTTTTAACTTTCTGGATCCCATCGCGGTCTGGGTCTTATCCAGTACGCCCAGAAGCGATCCTTTGACCTTTTTTTCAAACAGTGTCTCCGTAAGTTCCAGATTTTTGATCGCAGATTTGTCCAGCGACATGTGACCTTCACTGTCCAGAAGATTTATCTGAGTCAGCTGCGCTACGCTGTTTTTTTGCGTCTCCTGCAGATAGGAAAGCAGACCGCCCAGCGATTTAACGATCAGAGGGCTTTCCCCGAGCCCGATTCCCGTCAGCGAGCTTACGCCGAACTGGCGCTTTATCGAAGCCTCCGACTGCTGTCCGTCGAAGTAAGCGTCCGGCAGGATGGACAGATAAGCATCGGTCAGATCCGATACGTTTCTGTAAAATTCAGTGTCCCGAAGGTATTCGTCGGTGATGAGTTCTCTCACATCGATGCGGATCAGTTCGTTGAGCAGATCTCCCCAGATATCTCCGGACGTGAATTCTCCGGACATCAGCTCGCCGGTGGATATGTCGCAGTAAGTCAGAGCCGCTCCATCCTTCGAAGCATAGACACTGGCCAGATAATTATTCTCCTTTTCATCCAGCATTCCCTGATTCACTACGGTTCCCGGCGTGACGATCCGGATAACTTCGCGCTTTACGATTCCTTTTGCCGCGGCGGGATCTTCCGTCTGCTCGCACACGGCGACTTTATAGCCCTTTTCGATGAGTTTTGCGATATATGTGTCCGCAGCGTGGTACGGAACGCCGCACATAGGAGCTTTTTCTTCCATACCGCAGTTTTTTCCGGTCAGGGTAACCTCCATCGCCTTTGATGCGGTGACGGCGTCGTCGAAAAACATCTCATAAAAGTCTCCCAGACGGAAAAACAGGATACAGTCCCGGTACTGCTGCTTGATGTCGAGATACTGTTGCATCATCGGTGTCAGCTTATTTGCCATTTATTTTTCTCCATACTGTGAAAAGGGGTTGTCTGAAAAGACAGCCCCTTGGTGGTTTTTCGTTGGATATCGGATCGCGTACAGTCCTGTCGTTTCAGATCAGAAACGGCGGCTTCCGCTTTCGCGTTTTTAAAAGAAAAATTAAAGATCATCTCCGTCGATTTCACAGGAATCATGATCGTGATCTTCCGCATCGGGATCGAAATCCTTGAGGCCTTCAAACTCCAGTCCGTTTTTCTGCGCATAATCGTAGATCGCCGCTTTGATGGACTGTTCGGACAGAATCGAACAGTGAATCTTGACGGAAGGAAGACCTCCCAGGGCTTTCAGGACATCGGCGTTGGTCACCTTCAGCGCTTCTTCACAGGTCTTTCCGATGATCATATCGGTAGCGATGCTGGAAGAGGCGATAGCGGAGCCGCATCCGTAAGTCTTGAACTTCGCATCGGTGATCACGCCTTTATCGTCCACCTTGATGGACATCTGCATCATATCCCCGCAGACCGGGCTTCCAAAGGTACCTACGCCGGAGGCGTCTTCGATTTCGCCTACATTGTGAGGATTCATGAAATGATCGATTACCGTATCATTGTACATTGCCATTTTATCTACCAACCTTTCTTCTCAGAGATGGATGAGATTTCTCTGAGTCTTTCTGTAATCTTTTTTATCTGATCTACTGCATAGTCTGTGTCTTCCATCGTAGTGAAGTCCCCGAAAGTGAAGCGGATCGATCCATGGATCAGCTCCACCGGAATCCCCAGCGCCGTGAGCACATGAGACGGCTGAAGGGAGTTTGAAGAGCACGCGGAACCGGAAGAAGCGCTGATGCCGGCGAAGTCCAGATAGAGAAGAATCGCTTCGCCTTCGATATATTCGAAGGTGATGTTGGCATTGCCGGGATGACGGCGGTCTCTGCTTCCGTTGTAATAGGTATGAGGAATTTCCTCTGTCACTCTTTTTACAAAATGGTCTCTCAGACGGCTGACATGAGCGACCTGCTGATCGAAATCTCTTTTTGCGATTTCAGCGGCTTTGCCGAAACCGACGATAGCGGGGATGTTTTCCGTACCCGCTCTCTTCTTGTTCTCCTGCGCTCCGCCGTGTATATATGTAGGCAGAATAACGCCGGTACGGATATAGAGCGCGCCTGCACCCTTTGGTCCGTAGATCTTATGCGAAGAGAGAGACAGCATATCGATATTCATCTCTTTCACGTCGATCGGAACATTTCCGGCCGCCTGAACCGCGTCCGTGTGAAAGAAGATACCGCGGGCTCTGGCGATGGCGCCGATCTCTTTCACCGGCTGCACGCTTCCCACTTCGTTGTTTACATGCATGATGCTGATGAGAATCGTATCGGGACGGATCGCTGCTTCGACTTCCGCAGGGTCCACAATTCCCTCTGGATTCACTCCGACATAGGTGATTTCAAACCCTTCTTTTCGTGCCAGGTATTCGCAGGTATGAAGAACCGCATGATGCTCGATATTGGATGTGATAATATGACAACCTTTATTTTTCAGCTTCTTCGCCATGGCGATCAGCGCCCAGTTGTCGGATTCCGTACCGCCGGAGGTAAATACGATCTCTCTCGGTTCTGCGTTGATCAGCGCAGCTACCCGGGCTCTGGCATTTTCCAGAGCGTCCTTCGCCTCCGCGCCTGCGGAATAAATTGCCGAAGCATTGCCGAATTTCTCTGTAAAATATGGAATCATCTCATCCACTACCTCCTGCTTTACAGGCGTGGTAGCGGAATAATCGAGATAGACCCGTCTCTTTTCTTCCATCTTTTTTTATAATCCTTCCTCAAATATTGATCTGATAGTAACTTTATATTTTACTATTCGATAATTTGTAATTGTATATTTTATCGCAACCCCGAAGTTTTGCTGGGTATATTATACCTTTTTTGCAAAGAAGATAAACCGTTTTTTTTGCAAAACCGAGGATTTTTATATACTTTGGTATATTTTTGCATCATTTTTTAAAATAACAAATTATATTTTATTATTTCTAATTTATTTTCGGCCTGTTTCACAATTTTTTATACCTATTTAGTAGATAGGTATCGTCATACCGGCTGCATATCGGACAGATACATTTTTCTCCCCTGGGTGACCGTACGAATCCGGTAGGTCTGCTCTTCCGAATAATAACCGTCGTACCCCAGGAGGTACCACTTGACCGAAATATCAAAAAAGCGCGTATTAGCCGTTTTTTCTTTCATTTCGCAGCGAATCACTTTCATATTGATCACTTTATCCGCATCGCTTTCCCTGAAATCGCTGATGGATTCCATATCCTCTTTGAGAAGGGGATGGGCCTCTACCGCCGCCAGATGGGAGTAGATGTCAGCGTCGCTTCCTCCGTGAAACATAGCTCGCTGCATAGCCTCCGTCCTTCGCAACATCAGATCCGCCGCTTCTTTTTCCAGCCGGGTGCCTCCGGCTGTGGTAAAACCTGAGAAAAGCAGTGCGGCCGCCACGATAAATATGAGTGCTTTCGCGGATCGGGCGATTCTTTTTTTCATCATAATTGCCTCCTTTTCTTACCGATTTTATGATAAAAAAAAGAAAGCGCAGAATTTGTAGATTCTGCGCACAGGAAACGAGCCTTTTTTAATTCTTTTTGTCGTTTGCCGTCCGGCTCCGAACCGGTGTGACGCTGCCGTCCGGCTCGAGGATCTGGATCTGCTCCAGCTGACTGCGGAATTTCTGACGGAAATTCCTGAGATATTCCTGTCTCAGCAGGTCTCTTTCCGCGATTTCCTCTTCTGTCAGACCAACAGTCTTGGCTTTTTTCGCGAGTTCGTTGATCCTCGCCAGAGTTGTATCGGATACTACCATATCTTCCCTCTCCTTTTCTTCGCTGTTCAGTATAACTTTAGCGTTCATGTCTCCGCTTCTCCGGACGGCGGATCCCGTCCCCCGGCTTTCGGCGGGGAGCCGTGCTCTTTCCGCTGAAAATGAAAGAGACGAGCTGGCGGCGCATGCTGCAGCCGTTCATACATTCTAAGCAAGCGAATTTACAAGAGCTGTGCTCGATATAATTACGGATTATTATATGACAGAATTTTTTTTCAGGCAAGGAGATTATGCGAAATCCTGCCGATCGGCAAAGCGATTTCCGGCGGATATTTCGCTGAGAGCAATGAATTCAAAAGAATTTTCTAAAATATATGGATATTTCACAACAAAACGCAGCAAAGAGGATAAATCCGTATATTTCCTGCTGAAAATGGTTTTATAAGGAAAGATATTTATGCTGAGAGCACAAATAGTGGTATAATAATTTCAAATCACAGCTGTGTTCTGACAGATTGACTTCATCGGAAAACGCGGGGGATTTCAGCGCAGTACAAGGTAATATCTGCTCCGCAGATTTCCCGCCGGAACCTGGAAATGAGACCCGTTGCCTGGGAACCGCGGTACTGTGTCATGGTTGGAAAAAGGACGGAATAAAGACAGAAGGAGGCTTTTAACATTGGAACTGATGGTTGAATCGTTGTATGACAGAATAAAAGATAAGATTTCTCTCACTCCACTGGCGGGATCGGACGGATTTTACCGTATGGTACGTTGGATCCAGCAGGATGAACGGGCTTCGAATCTCCATCTGCTGCGCAGCGGGGATCTGGTGATCAGTACCGAGCATACCGATGTCAGCACGGACGAACTGCTCGATTATATCCGCAGCCTCAATGATATGAATGCCAGCGGTCTGATTCTTTACGCTCATGTGACCGACAGTGAAGATCATATGATCGCTCCGGAAGTGGAGGAACTCTGCAGAGAACTTCAGTTCCCTCTGCTCTGCGTCCCGGAAAGTATTCACATCGGAGACATCACCCGGGAAGCCTGTTCCGCTCTGTTCGACTTTGACCACGCTTACGATACGGTAAACGATATTCTCAGCGGTCTTTTATACGATCCTCACATGAGCAGCCGAAATGAAGAATACATCGTCCGTTTCGGATTCCCTCTCGATGCGGATTATGTCATTCTCGCTTTTCGCGATGACGAAAAGGTATTCTTTCAGTCGGCAAATGACGATAATTATAAATATCTCAATCGCTTTTTCTATACGCTGGGAGAAAAATTCTTTTATTTCAGAGAAGCGGGATATGGCGTCATATTACTTCAGGACGTACCGTATGGAAGAGCTTATGCATATGCGAAAAAAATCGTAAAAGATCTGAGCGAGATTCATCATTCCCGTACGCTGCGCTGCGGCGTCGGCACTATAGTGTCGAATCTCACCAATATCAAACTGAGTTTCCGCAACGCCCGGGCTGCCGTCAGTTATGCGAAATTTAAAGATAGTAAATGCATTTCTTTCGATGAAATGGGATTTTACAAAATGCTGTTTTCTTCCGAAGATCAGAAGATTCTCAGAGAATATACGACTTGTCTGGAACCTATCCTCAGCTATGACCGGAAGCATAATTCCGAACTGGTAAAGACGCTGGCCGTCTATCTGAAATCCGGCAGAAGCATACAGCGGGTAGCTTCGGAGCTCTCCTGCCACAGAAATACGATAAACTACAGAATGGGCCGGATCGAAGAACTCCTCTATCTGGATATTAACGACTATGAAAATGCTTTTATTCTGGAGCTGGCTTTCCGGGTGCTGGAGTATCTCCAGCAGCTGAAGCTGGAAGATCTCATTCACGAATAATGCAGTTCCAGGCTTTCAGCAGACGCTCCAGATTCCAGGCCGCATTAGCGGGGCTGGTAGACGGCAGTCCGATAATTTCTCTGCCTGTCTGCTCTCTCTGATAACGGTCGTAGAGACGTTTCGCCGCAGTTCCGTTAGCGTAGATATTCTCGATCTGCGGTACACAGAGGACCCGTTCCAGCTTTGCAGGGACGACGTTGCGGATACTGCTGTCGCTGGAGCCTGTAATCTCACAGCTTTCGCTCACATCCCAAAGGGCGATCCGATTGCGCAGAAGCAGCTCGATCTTCTCTTCTTTCGTGACGGGAAGAGGTTCCTGCGTCAGTTTTGAAAGGATATTCCAAAAACGATTGCGGGGATGGGCGTAATAAAAATCTTGTTCTCTGGATTTTACGGAAGGAAAAGTTCCCAGAATCAGAATTCTGGAATTTTCATCAAAGATAGGTTCAAATTTATGAAACAGGCGGCTCTGGCCGCTTTTTTCGTCGTTTTTTTCATTTATTTTGGCTTTGTTTGTTTTGTCTCTGCCGGGAACGCCGGCCGCCTTCTTTTTCTCACTCATTTTTCTGTTCCATCCTCTTGTTCGTCTGCAATGTAAAGCGGTGTCATTTTCGGAGGATATCGGCAGGGATCACCCTTTTCCCGTATCGCTCGGTGAAGATGAAAAGAGAGTAACTTTAAACCGCCCGCTCCAGGCGCAGCTTGTCCGCTACGATAGCGATGAACTCCGAATTCGTCGGCTTGCCTTTTCCGTTGTGAACAGTATAGCCGAACAGACTGTCGATGGTTTCCAGTTTTCCTCTGTTCCAGGCCACTTCGATTGCATGCCGGATCGCTCTCTCCACACGGCTCGGCGTAGTATTGTAGGCCTTGGCGATCATCGGATAGAGTTCTTTGGTAACCGCACTGATCAGATCCATATTTTCCACACACAGTGCGATGCCCATTCTCAGATATTGATATCCTTTGATATGTGCAGGAACACCGATTTCATGAATCATATTCGTGATATCGATTTCCAGATTGGACATCTCTTCGCTGTCTTCCTTGCGGATGAGCTTTCTGGCAGATTTCGGCGCCGCAGGAGTATCTTCCTCCTTATGAATACCGGAAAGACTGTAGATTCGCTTGAGCAGAATCTGAAGGTCAAAAGGTTTTACTATGTAGTAACTTGCGCCCAGAGAGATCGCTTTTTTGGTAAAAGTCTCGTTGCCCATAGCGGTAAGCATGATGATCTTGGGAGATTTGCTCAGTTCCATCTTGTTGATCTGCTCCAACACTTCAAAACCGTCGATATACGGCATGATGTTGTCGAGAATCAGCACATCCGGCGTTTCCTTCTGAATTTCTTCTAAAACCTTTCTGCCGTCGTTGGCGGTCCAGCTGATTTCGATATCTTTCTCCTCACCGAGAACTTCATATAGTATATCGCAGAAGTCTTTATTATCATCAGCGATAGCTAGTTTGATCTTTGACATTATTTCTGCCCTCCTGTAAAATAATAACTACCATTTGATTTTAAATAATTTTGATACTGATAACAATCCCTTTAACAATCAATATTTATCATTCTTCGACAAAATTCGATATTTAATCTTTTATTATCAGTCTTTCGGTCGGCATGCATTCCCGCATTTTAAAAAATATGGGGATAATTGGATGATCTTCTGAGAAATGGATTTTCCCTTTCTATGATATACTAATTGTCGAAAAAATGATAATAAAAATATTACAGGATATCAGAAAAGATACCGCCGGGAGGTAATTATGAATCGAAAAGCAATTGCAGAACGAAATACAAGCGAAACAAATATCCGTGTCTCTATCGATCTGGATGGTTCCGGAAAACAGAAGATCGATACTGGGGTAAAGTTTTTTGACCACATGCTGAGCGGTTTTGCCCGCCACGGACTCTTCGACCTTGAGGTGAGCTGCCAGGGGGATCTGGAGATCGACTGCCATCACACCATCGAAGATATCGGTATCGTCATGGGAGAAGCGATCGCGAAAGCCCTGGGTGAAAAAACGGGCATTGCAAGATACGGACACTTTCTGCTGCCGATGGATGAAGCTCTGATTCTGTGCGCCGTCGATCTGGGAGGCCGCCCTTATCTGATCTTCGATGCGGATTTCCGCAGTCCTGCCTGCGGCGATATGGATACACAGATGGTCCGGGAATTCTTTTATGCCGTCAGTTATTCCGCACGGATGAATATTCACATCAAAGAGCTGTACGGTTCTAACGACCATCATGTGATGGAAGCGATCTTTAAGGCTTTTGCCCGTTCTCTGCGGACTGCCTGTGAAAAAGATCTCAGAATGACGGGGATCCCGTCTACGAAAGGCGTACTCTAAAGACAGTAAAATCGTTCGGCAAAAACCGGAGAGTGGATCTTTCCGGTTTTTCTGTGAGAATTGGAAACTGTTTTTCTTTTCGGCGGGAAAATAAGCCGTATAAGGACAAAGATCCTGCACATAAAGTGAAATTAGGTCATGTGTTATGACGTAATTATAAGGAAAGAAAACAGCAGATCTCATTCTGCAGATATTTTAAGGAGGACACAGAATTATGTCGTTTAATCCGTTTCTCGAACGATCGATTGCGCCGGACCGGCTGTTTATGAACTGGGATAAAATGCAGCCGCGGCCTTATGACAAGGAGGACGTAGATCCCTATACCAGATGCCGCGTGATTCTGATGAACGGTGCGGAATTTGAGGCCCAGTGGTTTTCGCGGAATTTTTCGCGTCACTGTCCTGACAATGAGCTACGGCGCGAGCTGGCGCTGTCCAGACGTTCCGAACAGCAGCAGCAGAAACGGATCAGCGCTCTTAAACCGAAAGAGGAATCGATTCTCGAACACACCATCGGCTATGAACAGTTAGCGGTGGATCTCACCTGCGCTCTGGCCAGACAGGAAACCGACTGCAATGTGATCAACGCCCTGCATCTGGCGCTTCTGGAGGATTTCGACCACCTTTACCGCTACTCCAATCTGCTGAATCTGGAATACGGTGTCTATCCGGAAAAAATCACCGGAGGCTACACGGAAATTACACCCGGCCGCCCTACCATCAGCGAACACCGGTTTCCGACGGACAGCATCTGTCATTACGCGGATAACCGCAGCGCGGATCTGAAGACAAAACTGAATATCGGCATTATCACTGCCGCAGAGCAGCAGACGATGAATTATTACATGAATACCGCGAATCTCTATCCGGGCCGTGAGGAAGGACGGAGAATGTATCAGGAAATCGCCATGATCGAAGAGCAGCATGTAAGCCAATATGAAAGTCTCGCCGATCCCCGGGCCACCTGGCTGGAAAATCTTCTTCTCCACGAATACACGGAGTGTTATCTTTATTACTCCTGTATGCTTACCGAGACCGATGAATACATCCGGCGGATCTGGGAGGAATCTCTCGCACAGGAACTCGCACATCTCCAGAAAGCCAATGAATTGCTGCAGCGGTACGAACAGAAAGACTATCAGCAGGTCGTCGGAGAGGGAACGTTCCCTGAGATTCTCAGTCTGGGACCGAATGTGGAATATGTGCGCCGTGTACTGAATACGACTGTGGGAAATACACAGAAAATGGAACACGTGGTACCCCTGAACGCTCTTTCACATGACGATCCATTCTTTCTCTATCAGTACGCGGTCAATACGCCGGAAGAAATAGTGGCCACTCACGACATCATTCAGCAGCGCATTCACTGCGAGGGCTCGGACTACCGGTATGAAACTGCGGAAAATCCGGTGGAGGAACTTCGCGACCGCAACTGCGACAATACTTCTCTGGGACGCATTCCTGACGAGACGCCTGCGCAGTACAGTGTCTGCGGCACGACGCAGGATAACTGCCGCTGTGATTTCACGGAAGACGGCTGCGTCTGATTCGCTTCCGGACACAGTCCAGAGAAAAATGTTCTGAAATAAAGAATTGATAAAATAAAAAGAAAAGACCGGATCTGCCGCAGTATCCGGTCTTTTCTTTTCGCTTCTGTTCGTTTTTCTTTCTTTGTCCAAGTAGGTTGTTCCGCACTGCGGAAAAAACGCTATCTGGTGCCGAAAATCCGGTCTCCGGCATCACCCAGCCCCGGGCAGATATATGCGTTTTCATTGAGGCAGCGATCCACCTGACCTACGTAAATCTGAACGTCCGGATGTGCTTCTGTAAATCGCCGCAGTCCTTCAGGCGCTGCAATAATGGCCATGAATTTGATATTGACTCCGCCCTTTTTCTTGATCAGGCTGACAGCATCCGCAGCGGAGCCTCCGGTGGCCAGCATCGGATCCACGACGACGACGATCCGCTCCCCGATATTTTCAGGAAGTTTGCAGTAATATTCGTGCGGTTCATGGGTCTCTTCATCGCGGTACATACCGATGTGTCCCACTTTTGCGGAAGGCACCAGCGCCAACATTCCGCTGACCATTCCCAGACCCGCTCTCAGAATTGGAATGATCGCCATCTTTTTTCCGGAAATCATCGGCGCGGTACACGTCTCGATCGGAGTTTCGATCTCCACATCTTCTGTGGGGAGATCTCTCAGAGCTTCATAGCCCATGAGCATTGCGATCTCTTCTACGATCGCACGGAATTCATTTGTGCCCGTGGCCTTGTTCCGGAGAATGGAAATCTTGTGTTTCAGAAGAGGATGCTCTAAAATAGTGACGTTTTTCATGGATTTGATATGATCGTTTGCTGCCATACTTCTTCTCCTGTCTTGTTATCTGGTGTTGGTCCAATATCTTTTGAAATCGAGCCGAGTTTCTCAAAAACACTGAAATCGAACGCTCTCTGAAAAATTTTTTCGTCTTCCGATTATTTCAGGAAGCCGTTGACGATCTGTTCTTCCGCCTCTTCTTCTGACAGTCCGAGAGTCATCAGTTTTATGATCTGTTCGCCGGCGATTTTTCCGATGGCTGCTTCGTGAATCAGTGCGGCGTCGATGTCGTTTGCCTCCAATTGCGGAATCGCCAGGATCTTAGCATTATCCATAATGATAGCGTCACATTCGGTATGGCCGGTGCAGGGTGCATTTCCGCAGATACGAGAATCAAATTTCTGATAAGAGGAGTCCTTCGCTACCGATCTTGAGATGACGTCTGCACTGGATCCTTCTCCGTTTAATTTCACCTCATAGAAACTGACAGCGCTCTGGCTACCGTGAGTCATCAGACGTTCCCGGACCACGAGAGAGGCTCCTGCCGCCAGTTCCGCTTCCGTTCTCCGGTCGGTGGAATCTACTCCCTTGATCTGTACCATCTCCATTTCCATGAGGCTGTTCTCTTCCATAAATACTTCGGTCACCGGATTGAGAATTCGCTTTCCTTCCCCCTCGCCGGAACCGTAGTGCTTTTCCACATACCTGACTTTCGCGTTCTTTCCTACGAAAAACCGGTGGACACCGTCGTGTTCCGAATCTTGGGTACCGCAGTTGTCGATGCCGCAGCCCGCGACGATCAGCACATCGCAGTCATCACCCACGTGAAAATCATTGTAGACCGTCTCTTTGATTCCACTCTTGCTCAGCACTACCGGAATATGAATACTTTCGTTTTTTGTGCCCGGTCTGATGAAAATATCGATGCCGCTGACGTCCTCCTTCGACACGATATCCACGTTTGCCGTGGTGTTTCTCTGCGCCATTTCGCCGTTGGCGCGGATATTGTACGCGCCTTCCGGCACCCCGTGAAGGTCAGCGATTTCCTCAAGCAATTTTAACTGTACGTCATTTAACATCTCTTTGTACCTCCCTGACAGAATGCACCGCAGATATCCGCAGCGGAAGCCGTACCCAAAAGTCCCGGAAGAATCTCCGCTCTTCTTCCGTGCTGCGCGATCTGTCCTTCTGAAATGACGATGATTTCATCGGCGATATTCATGATGCGCTCCTGATGAGAGATGATGAGAATCGAACCGTCCCGATTTTTCTCCTGCATGCGCTCAAAGACCTGAATCAGATTCTGGAAACTCCAGAGATCGATGCCCGCTTCCGGTTCGTCGAAAATGGAAAGCTTTGTCCCTCTCGCCAGCACTGTGGCGATTTCGATCCGCTTCAGCTCGCCGCCGGACAGACTGCTGTTGACTTCTCTGCTGATATATTCATTGGCGCACAGTCCTACCTCGGAGAGATATTCGCAGGCATCGGAAATGGCGATTCTTCTGCCCGCCGCCATACGCAGCAGATCCAGCACCTGAATTCCCTTGAAGCGGACGGGCTGCTGAAATGCGAAACTGATGCCCAGCCTTGCCCGTTTTGCGATATCCAGATCTGTGATATCCGTTCCGTCAAAGAAGATCTTTCCGGAAGTGGGCTTTTCTATGCCGGCGATCAATTTTGCGAGAGTTGATTTGCCGCCGCCGTTGGGACCGGTTATGACGATAAACTTGCTGTCGCCGATAACCGCGCTGACATCTCGGATAATTTCTTTTCTGTTATTTTCTTCTGTCACTTCAAATGACACATTTTTTAATTCAAGCATATTCTTACCTCAGCTTTTATTTCATTTTACCTCTATAGGTATCGTAACCATTATACAGGAATCACACTCAGGATTCAGCCTGTTTCTGTCCATTATGTCCGTTCAGACCGCTGTAAAGCCCCGGCAGTTCCGCCTGATAAAGCGATAAGATAAATAGAGCGTCACGCGCATCTTCTCCGTTTTCCTCGAAAGACTGCGGCTCTTGCGAAAGGCCGGCACTATCCTCCGCCTGCAACGGCGAAGGATATCAAGTACTATGTTATACTATCACTGTTTTTCAGGAGAATCAAGAAAGCCGCTGTGATGGAACAGAGAAAAGGAAATTTTCGGCATCTTTCTTCCTGCTCTGAAAACGTCTTTCCGAGGCCCGCGAAACGAGACGAAGTTGAAAGAGACACATTCTGATGGTAAAATAAAATAGTTTTGTACTGTAAGGAACTTTTATAATAAGAAAAAAAGGGACGGAGATTATGAAAGAGGAAAAAGAAACACAGTTTCGAAAAGATTCTGAACTTGAATTGTCGAAAGAGAGAAAAGAAGTGAGAGACGGCCGGATCGGTTTGTCAAAAGATGCGGAAAATAAGCGCAGACTGTCAAAAGCGGAAGAAAAGCGAAGAACTGTCTTTGAAATGAAAAAGAAAGAGTTTCTGTCGCAGGGATGGCATACCGCAGATCTTACGGTAGGCATGGTTTATGCGAATGTCATGGCGATTCTGCTCGGACTGCCGATCATTCTCTTTCTGCTCATCCTTTATCTGCTCCGCCTGTTTTACGGACCGGAATCCGCCGCTGCGAGCTGGCGCGGCGCCGATTTTGTCTTGATCTTCCTGTTCTGTCTGCTGCTGATTTTTGTTCATGAACTGATTCACGGCATTACCTGGGCTGTTTTTGCAAAAAAGGGCCGGAAGGCGATTTCTTTCGGTTTTATCCCACAGTATCTCACCCCGTACTGCACCTGTAACGAGCCTCTTAAAAAAGGGGAGTATATCACCGGCGCTCTGATGCCCACGCTGTTGCTGGGCTTTCTGCCTGCCGCCGGGGCTATCGTCACGGGGTCAGCCGTCCTGTTCTGTATCAGCGCTGTCATGATCTTCGCCGGAGGCGGAGATCTGACCATTGTCCTGAAACTGCTGCGATACAAAACCGAATCTTCAGAGGCGCTCTACCTCGATCATCCTTACCAGGCGGGTCTCGTAGTTTTCCTGAGGCCGTAACCACCTGAAAAAGAGGAAAGACATCTTTCACGCTTCTCTGCGCAGATCCTTTCCTCTTTTTTGTTTACATTTATAAAAAATTTCTATAAATAAATTCAACTGTCAGCTCAAAACCGGATTTTCGTTTTCGCCGGACATCCAGCCTTTGCATACGTCCACCCAGCCTTTTGCCCGGGCGTACCGTTCCAGCTCCGGTATCGTCAGACGTACGGTAGCCGTATCTTTTCCTGCCGCCGTATAGATAACGGAAAACCGCCTGAGAGATATGTCCAGATAGACTTCCACCCCTTCCTTGACAGCAAAAGGACAGACGCCGCCGGGAGCGTGTCCGATCAGTATCTCCACCTGCTCTGCTGGAATCATCACAGGTTTCTGATGAAAATAGGATTTGAATTTAGAACTGTTTATCCTGGAATCGCCGGCGGCGACGATGACGATCGGCTTTCCGCCGGCAGAAAACGACAGCGATTTTGCGATTTCCGCCGGAGAACAGCCGACGGTCCGGGCTGCATGTTCCACCGTATCCGCAGTGCTGTCGTGTTCTGTGATATGATCGGCGATACCTTCCCGTTCAAAATAGGCTCTGACATTTTGGTAAGACATTTTGAAATTCTCCTTTTTTCTCCGGTATTCTTTTCTGCAATACTCGTCTGCTTTAAATTTGATTTTACTATACAACGCCAAGCCGGAAGATGTAAAACGATAAATCGTCCGCGGTTTTGCCCGGCGGCAATATGCAGTAAAACCACGGGCAAAAGGCAGAAAAAGAGCGGCGCCATTGAAAACGGCGTCGCTCTTTTTCTTCGCTCATTATATTTCATTCAGCTTTTCATTCATCCTGCGCTGCCGGAATCATCATTTTCACTTTCCCTTAAATGCGGTGAAAAACAGCCTGTGCCGCCATTTTTTCCTTCCGCCGTATCGGATAGATCAGACGGAAATCTTTCTATTCCGTCGTAAAATTATCGAAATATCCCTGAATGAGAATAATCGGCGTACCTTTGTCTCCGGAACCGGAAGTCAGATCGCATAAAGAACCGATAAGATCGGTAAGCTGTCTCGGCGTCGTTCCCTGAGACGCCATTTTTCCCACCAGATTGTCTTCTTTGGAACGAATGCTCTCTGCGATAGCCTCTTTCAGTTCTGCACCGCTGAGGTTTGCAAAGTCGTTGTCCGCCAGGTATTTGAGCTTCAGCTCGTTGGGCGTGCCCACGAGTCCGTCTGTAAACCCCGGTGATACGACAGGATCCGCCAGCTCCCAGATCTTTCCCTGAGGATCCTTAAACGCACCGTCGCCGTATACCATGACTTCCACATGTTTTCCCGTCTTTTCCAGGATGGAATCCTGAATCTCACGAACCAGACCATTGCATTTTTCCGGGAACAGCTTGATTTTATCTTCCGTGGATTTGTTGGAACCGAGTAAGCCGTATTTGGAATTATATCCGCTTCCGTTGACCGGAGCGTTGAGAATATCATCCAGACCGCACACGATCTTGGCTCCAGCCTTCTTTAAGAGACGCTTAGTGCGCGCTCTCGTATGAATATCACAGGTGAGAATACAGTCCGTATAGTCCAGAATCGTCTTGGCTTGGTTGGCAAAGACGATTTCCACCTCTGCGCCGGCTTCTCTGATGATGTCGGAGTAATATGCCACATAATCGATGCCTGTAAATTCGTGCTTTACTTCGCCGAATAATTTACGGTATTCTTCCAGTGTCAGAACATCGGAATACGGGTTGATTCCCGCCTCATCCACCTGATCGTAGGTGAGAAGAGCGTTTCCGACCTCGTCGCTCGGATAGCTGAGCATCAGTACGACTTTCTTACAGCCCATAGCGATGCCTCTGAGATTGATCGCAAAACGATTTCTCGAAAGGATCGGGAAAATGACGCCCACCGTTTCTCCGCCCAGCTTTGTTCTTACATCAGAAGCGATATCCTCGACAGAAGCGTAATTTCCCTGAGCGCGGGCTACGATGGATTCCGTAAGAGCGATAACATCGCGGTCTCTGAGTTCAAACCCTTCGCTTTCCGCAGCCCCCAACACGCTGTCTACTGTAATTTCTACGAGATTGTCTCCCTCGCGGATAATGGGACCGCGAATACCTCTGGAGACGGTGCCGACTCTTCTTTCCATGTTTTTATACCTCATTTATGTTTATTTTTTTTCTGCCTGTAATAACCACACATTATTATACATGGATGAAGCTTCGTTCTCAAGCATTCTTTTGCAGCCTCTGTTTACTCCGACATCCTCAGCATGTTGCTGATGAATATCCCGTAACCTCTTCGCGGATCGTTGACAAAGACATGAGTGACTGCTCCGATGATTTTCCCGTTCTGAAGGATCGGACTTCCGCTCATTCCCTGAATGATACCCCCGCTTTTTTCAATGAGATCCTTGTCTGTGACCCGGATTACCATATTTTTTACAGAATCCGGATCGTTTTTGTTGATTTTTTCGATTTTTATCTTAAATTTTTCCACGTGATCTTTTTCTAAAGTGGTCAGTATCCAAGCATCCCCTTTTTTCACTTCGTCGGGATCCGCTGTATGTACCGGAGTGGCGTATTCTTCCGACGAAAGATCGGTGTATGCCTTTCCGAAAATGCCGTATTCCGTATTTTTGGACAATTCGCCCAGCGGCTTATCCGCTTCATAAAAGATTCCTTTGATTTCGCCGGGCTGACCTTTTCTGCCCTCTTTCAGCGACATCACCTGCGCATCCAGAAGCTGACCTTCCGCAACCTTCAGAACGCTTCCCGTCTCCGCGTCGGTGATACCGTGACCCAGTGCGCCGAACGTTCCGTCATAAGGACGGTAATAGGTCAGCGTACCGATGCCCGCGGTCTTTTCCTTTACCCAGACGCCGAGACGATATTTACCGTCTTCCGCCGATTTTACCGGTTCCACATCCAGATAGCGGATTTCGTTTTTTCTTGCGATTTTCAGGCGGACGCTCTCTTTTTCTGTATTTTCCACGATCGCCATCACGTCGGAAGCGCTGTGAACTTCACTTCCGTCGATCGCCAGTATGATATCCCCGATCTGAAGACCTGCTTTAAGGCCGGGATTGGTCTCCTCCCCGTCAGCGGTTTTGATCTCTTCCAGACCCACGACCAGGACATCTTCCACATCCATCTTGACGCCGATGGATCTTCCTCCGGGGATCACCAGATCGGGACTTATCGTCCCGTCAGATGCTGTCTCATAATTACCGCTGCCAGCCGCCACACTTTTGGAAAAAGGCAGACCGGAAGCGAACATTCGAAATACCGCCATTCCCACCAGCACGGCGAGAATGGCGAAAAAAATCAGTCGGATCAATGTGACAGATATCCTGTCCATGCGGTTTCATCACCCCTCAAAATCCTGAAGCAGCTCTGACAGTTCGGAGTCGTCGTTTAGTGCAATCCCTTTCTCAAAGAGTTTCTGATCTGTTTCCGTCAGCATAGACAAATCGATGGTAGTCTTTTCCCTCGAGGTTACGCTACCATTTTTATCATACCGGAGAACTGAGATGCTGCCTTCGGTATCGGCGATGACGAGAATTTTGCCGGCATATTTTTTATCGCTGTCATTTCCTGCGGACGAAGGATTTTCCTTCTCCTGTCCGCCGGTCGTACTCTTTTCGCCGTCCTCGTATCTGCCGTTTCCGTTTAAGCTGCCGCTGCTGTAATCGCTGCCGACGTCATCCGGAAAATCATCGGAATCCGAGTCATATCTGCTGTCATCTGCCGTCTCTGATCCTGCGCCGTTCTGCCCGTCCGCCTGAGCGGATGAATCCGGATCGGACGAAGTATCCGACAGACCGGCAAGATCTGATATATCTTCTTCATATTGGTCTGAACCGGCCGGTATACTCTCTTCTCCGGTATTGTCCTTCAATCCGGCATTCAGCCAAAGACCCACACCCAGAGCGAGGATGACAGGAACCGCGATCCAAATTTTTGATTTCTTTTTCTTTTGTGCAAACATGATATCACCTGCATTCTTAATGAATTCTCTTCGCTGAGCCCGGAACGAACGCTGCCGGACTTTTTTGCGCGTCTTCTATCATGCAGTCTTGTCATCTTTGCGGCCTTTTATTCACACCACTTTCAATATATGCGGAAGCTTTGACTTTGGTGATATTTTTATACGCAAATTTTTGAAATAAATTTCTCCAAGGTTTTGTCTCCGATGCCGCTGACATCCGTCAAATCCTCTACCGATTGAAAGCTGCCGTTGGCCTGACGGTACTCGATAATGCGCTGCGCCATAGACGGGCCGATTCCGCTCAAAGTCTGCAGTTCTTCAGATGTAGCGGTATTGATATTCACCTTCGTTTCTCCTCCGCCTTCTGAACTCTGTGACGAAATCGCTGACGGATCTGCGGAAAATAAACCGCTGCTCTGAACGCCGCTGCCCGCTGCGTCTTCGACTTCTGAAACCGTAGGGATATAGAGTTTCTGCCCGTCGCTGCATTCCGATGCCATATTGAGATATTTCGTCTCTGCTTCCGATGTGGTTCCTCCGACGGCTTCGATGACTTCAAATACACGGGAACCTTCCGCGACACTTACCACGCCTGGATGAACCACAGCCCCGCCTACATCCACATAGATCACCGTTTCCTTTTCCGGTTCTGTATTCGCCCCATCCTCTCCTCTTTCTGCCGTTTCTCCTTCTTTACGCTCTGTCGAGACCTCCTCCTGAGAATCTTCTCCGAGAGACACGCTGATGTCCTGTTCCGAGGAACGCGAAGCCGTGCCGTAGACCGCTGCGGCGGCAAGCAATACCGCGATGAGCAGAATTTTTCTGAATTTTCTCCGTTTTCTTTCCACTTCCATATATTTCCAATCCTCCCGTGTAAAGAATAAATCATTTTACAAAAAATGTCAATCCTTCCTGTTCAAAAAAGAAAAGAGTCCGCGGCAGATTTCTCCGCGGCGGACTCTTTTGTAAACAGATGCCTGCTTTTTGCACACTGACTCAGATCATCGAAAACTGCTTCCGGTTCAGAGGAATGTCAGGGAAATCGATCTATTCGACAACGGATACCGCATCGCCTTTTACGATTTTTCCCGGTGTGACGACACGGCAGAAAAGCCCTTCCTTTGGCAGCAGTGAGGTGCCGAAAGTCTTAAGATAAAACTCCAGCCCGATGGTCAGCAGATCCTTGTCGTAGGTGAACACCTGC
>CAJLHL010000034.1 GCA_905206455.1 uncultured Eubacteriales bacterium | reverse complement strand
TCTGCGTCCCACTCCCGCAGATACGCGTCTTTCTGATAGATCTTTTCTGTCATTTATTTTCCTCTCGTCTGTTATTTACTTTACTTTTCAAACCGGCCATATCTCCGTTCGAGAGAGGCGCCGGGACAGAGCGCTGTTAAGCTGTTAACCTGAAAACTCCGTCAGAGGCTGAATCTCCCCACGTTCCCCCGATATAAAATACATCTCTGTACGCCGGTAATCCCACCGGTGACGCAGATATTCCACGCCGCAGAACTCACAGAAGGATTTCACCAGCATCTCCGGATTCAGATTGCCTCCGCTGCCGGTCTTCAGCGTCATGGAATAGATGTTTTGCCCCCCGTCCGCCTTTACCTCGGAAAAAGACAGGATCAGCGGACGGATATCGGTCTCCACGATTTTTTTCTTTTTATTCATCTTCTCACAGAGAATAGACTCCTGACTGATATATTCTTTCAGACGTCGGCTCAGAACTTGCCGCTCTTCGTCATCGCCGCGGAATTTCACCACATAAGACGCGTATGCTACCGCCGCGGCCAGGGATGTCTTCCCCTCTTCTTTCAGTTTTGTACAGCTGAGAAGCCGGATGCCATCCGGCATACATCCCGAAAGAGCCGTCAGATACTCTCCGCCGGCGCGGTCCTCCACTGTCTCGAATTCCATATACTCTCCCGTGCTCTCGCTGCCTAAAGAGAGAGGCTGTCCGAACCCGATCTTCGCGTGGGGATTAAATCCCTGAGAATAGCGGAGCCGGATATGCGCCCGTTTAAAGGCGCGCTGAAACACCCGGAGCAGATCCAGATGCGAAATATATTTTAAATTGTTTTCCTTGGAAAACTTCAGCAGATATCTTCCCATTTTCCGCTCCCTCGCTATGAATAATTCTTTCCCTGTTCATACTGCGGACACTCCACAAAACGTTTGAGACCGCAGCCGGTACAGCCCTTTCTGCAGTCCGGCGTCTGGATTTGCCTCTTCGCCAGCTCATACTCTTTCTGCAGATATTTCTTCGTCACGCCGGAATCGATGATGTCCCACGGAAAAATTTCATCGGCGTCCCGCAGCCTCTGAGAATAGAAAGCGGGATCGACCCCCGTATCTTCAAAGGCCCGCAGCCACTTGGAATAGTCGAAATGTTCTGACCAGCCGTCAAACCGGCAGCCCAGCTCGTAAGCCCGCAGCATGACCTCGCACACCCGGCGGTCGCCTCTGGCGAAGACCGCTTCGAGAAAGCTGGTCTCCGTACCGTGATACTGAAAGGACACTCCTTTTATCTTTTTCAGCTTTTCTCTGAGATAATGATGTTTCCGGTCGAATTCCTCCGGCGTATCCTGAGCGGACCACTGAAACGGCGTATGCGGTTTGGGCACGAAATTGGAGACGCTGACGGTGACATTAAACCTCGTCCTCTTTTCGCAGACTTCGCGGTAGATTTCATTGATTCTGCGGGCGATCTCTGCGATGCCGTCCAGATCCTCATCGGTCTCGCCGGGCAGGCCGATCATAAAGTACAGCTTGATATTATAATATCCCAGACGGATGGCCTGCTCTGCCGCAGAATAGATATGTTCATCGGTAATGGATTTATTGATGATATTTCTCAGACGCTGTGTTCCCGCTTCCGGAGCGAAAGTCAGTCCTGTCTTCCGGTATTCCTGAATCTCGTTCAGAACATCGTAAGAAAAGGAATCCAGACGAAGCGACGGAAGAGAGAGTCCCGCCTCCCGGGCTTTGCAGCTCTTCATCAGATCGGTGACCAGCGGCTCGATTTCCGAGTAATCGCTGGTGGAAAGAGACAGGAGAGACATCTCGTCATATCCTGTATTTTTTAGCTGCTGCTCGGCATATTCCACCACTTTTTCTCTGCTGCGCTCCCGCACCGGACGGCAGATCATCCCCGCCTGACAAAACCGGCAGCCCCGGGTGCAGCCACGGAACAGTTCGATCACCGAACGGTCGTGAACCACTTCCACAAAAGGGACGACGGGTTTCATCGGATAAGAGACACTGTCCATATCCATGACGATGCGCTTGACCACCTGATCCGGCGCGCCTTCATACAGCTTTTCATAAGACGCGATCCTGCCGTCTTCCTTATACTTTGGCTGATAAAAAGACGGCACATAAATACCGTCGATAGAAGCCAGTCTTTCCAGCAGCTGACGCTTGGTTCCGCCGGATTTCTTATGTGCGATTATCGCCTCGGAGACTTCGATGAGAACATCTTCCCCGTCTCCCGGCATAAAGAAGTCGATAATATCGGCCAGGGGTTCCGGATTAAAGGAACAGTTGCCGCCGGCAGCGACGATGGGATACGCCTCTCCCCGTTCGCTGCTCCTCAGCGGGATTCCCGCCAGATCGAGCATATTCAGGATATTCGTAAAAGACAGCTCGTACTGCAGTGTAAATCCCAGAATGTCCATCTCCCTCGCCGGCTGTTTCTTTTCGATGGAAAAGAGCGGCAGATCATTTTCCCGCATCAGCCGTTCCATATCCGCCGCCGGCGCAAAAAAACGCTGGCAGAAGATATTTTCCCGCTCGTTCAGCACGTGATAGATGATCTGAAGACCCAGATACGACATTCCGATTTCATAGGTGTCCGGAAAACAGAACCCGAAATTCAGATCCACGCTCTCTTCCTCTTTATCATATGAATGGAGTTCTCCGCCCATGTAAGCCGCAGGCTTCTCAACTCTCATCAAAAGTTCCTCGATACGTCCGGTAAGTTTCATTTCCCTGTACTTGCCTTTCTTTCCATTTTAATTCCGCGCGCGAATAGAGCCAGTTTTCATTTTCACGCTCGATCATCCGCCAGAAATAGATGGCGGCCAGTGAAAGTATTACATTTCCTAAATTATATTTTACCAAGTATAGACCTGAAAAGAAAATAAAAACTGCAAATCCCTTTGAAAAAAAAGTGACCGCGGTTCTCGCCGCCTTGTCTCCGACGAGATACGCGATCAGGGATTCAAAAATACGGCCGCCGTCCAGCGGAAAAAACGGCAGCAGATTAAAAGCGGCCAGCATACCGTTGGAATAGATCACCATTTCCGTCAGATCGCTTTCCGGAAGAATCCTCCAGTGAACAAGCCCGAGAGTAACGCCGGCGATGACCAGATTCAGCGCCGGACCGGCAATCTGAATAAATGTCTTGATAAAAACCGTGCTTCCTTCGCTCCTGACATAGACCACATTCCCGAAAATTCCCGCCGTTCCGATGGAAAAACCGCATCCGAACAGCTTCGCCGCCCCTGCGTGAGTCAGTTCATGCAGAAAAGAAAACAGAAAGGTCATCAGATAAAACAGGATATATTTCACTTTTTTCTTCTCTAATCGTCTTTATCCGCGCCGCCGATGAGATCCGGAATCGTTTCCGCTTTTTCGATTCCCTTGGACATGGCGGACACCACGTCTTCCACGGAATAATCTCTGCCGTAATATTCCGCTACTGCACCGACGAATTTATTTTTCTCATGGCCGTCAAATTTTTTCACGATGAGAACGGCGATGATGATAGCGATACAGATTCCGATCTTCATCCGCAGCTTCGCGGTTTTTCTGTTATTTTTCCTCATAAAAAAGCCCTCCCATAACAGATATACTGCGGGAGGGTTTTTCTTATACAAAACTGCCGCACAAAAATGACCGGTCAGTCTGTCCTTTTTTCCTTTTTTGTGACAAAATCAGAAACGCCGCCGGGAATTGCGGATTTTTACAGAGCGGCCGCCGGCTTTCGGAAGACTGCCGCCCGTTTTTGCTGTCACAGCTCCATAATCTGATACGTTCCTCTGCCGAATTCGATGCGGAAGATATCTTTCAGCTCTTTTTCCATCAGACTGCACATGATGACCCGGTTGACGCCGGAATGCGCTACGATCAGCACGTCGCCCTCGGCAGAACGGATGATTTCATTGACCTTTTTCATCACTCGTTCCTGCAGCTGCACAAAATTCTCCGCCTCGTCGTCGATTTTGTAAGTGAGCAGATTTTCCCCCCGGGCCGCATACTCCTCCGGATACGTTTCCCGGATCTCCCGGATAAATTTCCCGTCCCAAGACCCCAGAGACATCTCCCTCAGCTCCGGCAGTGCGACGACCTCCGGTCTGGAAGGCAGAAACCCCGCAATAATCTCGGAACTTTCCACAGCCCTCATCAGATCGCTGGTATAAATCTTATCCGTGTCGATATCGAAATGCTGAAGCTCCAGCCCTACAATGGTGCACTGTTCTTTCCCCTCCGCGTCGAGAGGCACATCGTACTGTCCCATAAAGACGCGTTCCTCATGGCGCTGCGTCTCTCCATGCCGGACGAGAATGAGCCGGCGTCTCTTCGCCTTCTCTTCGCCGGCGCTTCCGCCCTGCTGCTCATCGTCTTTGGCTAAAAGATCATAAATCCTGACACCGATGATATTTTCGATAAACTTCATCACCTCCCGGGCCGCCTCGATCTTGTCTTCGATAATCTGTATCGCTTCCGGATTATCCGCCCATCTCTTTTTCACGGGCGCGAGACGTTCTTCGAGGGTCACCAGTTTATCCTCCTGGCGCAGTTTATCTGCCAGGCAGACGATATCTTTTTCCGTAATATCCAGTACCGGTATCGGATGCATATAATTCATATGATCGTATATGATATCAGCGACTTCCGGATAACCGTAATCGAACGCCATTTCCGCGCCCGCCTGCCAGTGTTTCTTTCGAACGCGCAGCGCATCATGAAGCAGCCCTGCCGCCCGGATCAGAGGAATGCTGAAACCGCAGCCTTTCTCGTTGAGCGCCTCTCCGATGCGCACCGCTGTCCGAGTCACCGCATCGCAGTGACGTATGACGTGTTCCGGCGTACCCATGCGTTCCAGAATCTTCCGGCACTGAGCTTCCGTAGGATATTTATTCCGATCATAGTACTCTATGAGATTAGCATAAGCCTCCTGCGTATCCATATCGTGCATAATGCTCTCGCAGTTAGTCTCCAGATAGATCATTTCTTTTTCATGCCGCGACGTCACCGATTTCATACCGTTCTCACCGAAACACTCCAGCACCTCCGGCGCAAAAGCCGCCGGTATCAGGAGAGGATGCCCCTTTTTTCCTTCGTAGCACGGTACGATAAAGCGCCCCGGCGCCTTATCGTACCGGTTGAGAAGCGCTTTGATGATGTAAGGCGGAATCAGCGGAACATCCACCGGTGTCATCAAGAAACAGTCGTTTCCGTTTTCGTACGCCGCCCGGACTCCCGCCTGAATCGAAGAAAACATTCCCTCTTCGAATTTTTCATTATATACTGCGCGCACACCCTCGTCTCTCAGAAAATCGCTGAGCAGTTCCGCCTGAAATCCCGTCACCACAAAAATGTCGTCCACTCCGGCTTTTTTAAAATGCCGGATGAGGATTTCCAGCGGATTGTGTCTGCCGATTTTCATCAGAGGTTTAAAATCTTTCATTCTCGACGAAAATCCCGCCGCTAATATCAGCCCTGCAGGCTTTCTTTCCTGATTCATATCTCTGTACTCCGTCTATATCGCCCGCATGCCTTGCGGCTGCGGTAAAAAATTTTATTTCTGTTATATTAATACTATACCATGCCGATGGGCATTGAGCCATTTTATTTTATTCCGACATGAGAACATTCTCTATTTATTATCTCATACGATAAACCATAAAATTCTGATGAAATCATCCGGGCGGAATATGTGAAAGATTTGAACAAGACACCGAAAAGCGTCCGCTCCCCGGACTTCCGTAAAGTCTCCGGTCTCTGACAGGAAACTGCAATTCCCTCTGCCGACGGCAGAAGCAACATCTTCCTCCCCTATTATATCAATTTTATCAAACAAAAACAAACAAAAACCATTATTTCCTATTGACATAAAAACTTCTTATGCTATACTTAGGTTAAGTTAGTTTTATTTCATTATCTTAAATGACAAAACACAATATAATAAACTTTCCTTAAAATTACGATTTGTGATATGGAAATGATACGGTTGTGATCTCCGTTTTGCAGGACGGCGATCCGGAAAATGCCGGCAGAAAACCGTTTTTCTACGGTTATGCAGCACAAAAAATACAAAAGATATCGGCAACAAAAACACAGGAAAAGCGCGGCAGATCAGCTGTCGTGCTTTTCTTTGACAAAAAACAGATTTTCCGGAACCGGGACATTCCGCTTGGCGATCCGGTGAATTTTCTGTTTTCCCGGTACAAGACCGGCTGCAGACGTGTTAAAATAACGTATAAAAGAGATTGACAGGCGGAAGCCCGCGCCGCCCCGGCGGCGGACTCGATCCACAGGATAAAAACCAAAGCACAGAAAAGAGGAATCATGAATACACAGAAAAAGGGCAGTTTCAGCCGTTGGAGCGGAAATTCCGCAGAATGGTACGAAGCGGCATCAAAATACACGCGCTATCATGAAAAATTAAAAACTCATATCGCACCTTATCTGAATCCGAAGGAAACCTGCTGCGAACTGGCCTGCGGCGCGGGAACGCTGGCACGCCATCTGGCGCCCCTCACCGCCCGGTACATTGCCAACGATATCGATCCCAGCTCGCTGGAATTCTGCTCCAGGCTTCAGAATCAGGAACCCGTCGCTAATTTGGAATTTCTTCCCGGAGACTGGAGAAAAGTCCTCGCGGGTAAAAAATTCGATACGGTGATCTTCAGCTATTTCAGCGCGATCTTCACCGACTGGGACGCACTCCGGCAGCTGGCCGAAAAAAAAATCATCGCCGTCGTCCCGCGTTACAGCCCTGACGAGATCGAAGAGAAAAAGAAAGCTTTCGCCGCGCGAAGCCGTTTTGGGAGGACTGCGGAAGAAGACTCTCCGGCGACGCCCGCCGGCCTGCCAAAAACCCGGAACGGCGCATACACAGATCTCCCGGACACGGCGGCGGAAAAGATTTCCGATACGCCGGGAGATACAAAAAAGAATAAAAAAACAGACGGAAAAAAAGGCCGCTCCTTCGAGACTATGGAGGCCATCGCCGAATTTTTAGACGAGCGCACGGTCTCCTACCGGCTCATTCCGCTGACCATGGAATTCGGACAACCCTGCGCTACGCTGGAAGAAGCGGAAGAATATGTGAGATATTACTATCGGTTCGAGAGAGAAGAAGAGCTGAAAGAATTCGTCCGCCTGAAATTTCAGCCCGCGGATTGCGGCTACTACTTTCCGAAGACGAAAAATATCGGCATCGTCGTCATCGACATGACGCCGGCGAAAAAAACGGAAGACAGATCTCCGCACCACAGTCTTCAGACTGTCTGCAAAGACCAAACATGAGAAAAGCCTCTGAAGCCGTCAGACTTCAGAGGCTTTTCCCGTATCTCAGAAATTCTATCGCATCCGTTAAAGTCACGGCGTCCCTTCCCATCGCGGCTCTTCCGCCCTTTCCGAAACCGGGGCGCCTTCTTTGTCATTTCTCATCCCAACGCGACGTCCAGAGCCATCATCAGACTGAATCCCACGCCGAAAGATACGGTGCCCACATTGGAATGCTCTCCCTGAGACATCTCGGGAATCAGCTCCTCCACCACCACGTACAGCATGGCTCCTGCGGCAAAACTCAGCAGATACGGCAGCGCGGGGATGACAAGTCCCGCGGCCAGGATCGTCAGAAACGCTGCTGCCGGTTCCACGATACCAGAGAGAGCGCCGCAGACAAAAGCGCGGCTCTTCTTCATGCCGGTAGCCCGCAGAGGCATGGAAATCACAGCGCCCTCCGGAAAATTCTGAATGGCGATTCCAAGAGAGAGCGTCAGAGCCCCCATAGCGGAAATCTCCATATTTCCCGCAAGATAACCGGCGTAGACGACACCCACGGCCATTCCCTCCGGTATATTATGAAGAGTCACGGCCAGCATCAGCATTGTGGATTTTGACAGATCGCTCTTCGGCCCCTCTGCCTTGTCACTGTTTCTGTGCAGATGCGGAATCACATGATCCAGCAGAAGCAGAAACAGAATCCCCGCCCAGACGCCGGCGACCGCAGGCAGAAAAGACCATTTGCCCATGGAAGAGGACTCTTCCATAGCGGGTATCAGAAGACTCCAAATAGAAGCAGCCACCATGACTCCGGCGGCAAAACCGGTCAGAGCCCGACCCACCCGGTCGCTCATCGTATTTCTCAGGAAAAAGACGCAGGCCGATCCGAGAAATGTGCCGGCAAAAGGAATAAAAATCCCATACAAAACTTCGGCTTGTATCACCTATCTACCTCCTTTTAACATCGGACGATCTGTAAAAAACCCCTATACAGACGATAACGCCTGTATAGGGGTTTTGCAATCATTTTTTCACGACAGAAGCCGAGTGATCTCAGAGGTCTAAGCCTTTCTCATCGATGACTTTACGCAGTTCCTGAAGGAAACCGCTGATAGATTCCCATTCCTCCGCAGTCTCGACCGGTGTCAGCTTATCTTCTTCAGGAATGTCAGGTCTGTAAGAGACGACGAACATATTTTTTCTGCCTTCTTCGTTTCTGGAATTATCCGTATAGACAAGATAGCTCTTTCCCGTCTCTTCGTTTTTAAACTTACTGATAATGTCGCATTCCAGCGGCAGGTTCTGGTCGTCGTAGACCGCAATCATATCGCCTTCGTATTCCATGATGATCCTCCGTACAGTTGTGCAGGTTCGGCAATTCGATAAAAGGCGCCTGAACCTGATCAGACGCCTCGATTGACAATGATATTAGAGAGCTCTTGTAACCTTGTTAGCTTTGATGCAATGTGTGCAAACATTCATCTTCTTTACTCTACCGTTTTCATTCACTCTTACTGTCTGAATATTCGGATTCCACTTTCTCTTCGTGTGGATGTTTGAGTGGCTTACAGCATTTCCTGAAACCTGACCTTTTCCGCATATCTCGCATTTTCTTGACAACTGAAACACCTCCTTCGCCGACCGTTATCGCTAACGGCATATATTCTGATAAACGGCTTTTTCCGCCTGGCGCAAAAAGCCATTTAATTTCATAAATTCATGAACAATCGAAATTATAACACAGATTCTGACCTGTGTAAAACGATTTCTGACCACTTTTAAAAATATTTTTTGATAAAAATCTGTCTTTCCGGTACCCCTGCCGGAAAAAAGTGATATTATGTAGATAAGAGCAGTTATACTGCATTCACACAATGCCGAATCTACATGAAATGAGGATAACTTATGGCAAGACCAGAAAAATGCAAGAGGATTTGCAGCCTTCCAAAAAATAATTATTTTTATGCAAAAAACGCCGATAATCAGGACGACATGCAGGTAATGACCCTTACCCTCGAAGAATACGAGACGATCCGGCTGATCGACTATATCGGTCTCACCCAGGAGCAATGCGCCGAGCAGATGCATGTAGCGCGTACCACGGTGCAGCGCCTGTATACCGACGCCCGCAAAAAACTGGCCGTTTATCTCGTCAAAGGGACTGCGCTTGAAGTCTGCGGAGGAAATTACGTGGTCTGCGAAAACAACGACACCTGCTGCCAGAAATTCAGCTGCGAACACAGAATCTGCGGCTGTTCCTGCGACGTTCGAACCTATGGATGTCACTGAGCGTAAATCTATCGTGTGCAAAATATTTTCACACAAATTATTTGCACAAACTTATCGTTTTATTATTGACATATGTTTAAAATAGTGGTTTAATTTACTTAGCGAATAAGCAGAACCGCAGGAATCCGGACTTCTGCGATCCCTGCGCGGAAAGGCATTTCAACTGTTTATGTTAGATAAACAAACTTCGATTTATTTATGTAACGTACGAGGCTGAAACGCTAAAACACTTTGAGAGTCGATCTATCGCATTGAAAGGAAGGTCTTCAAATGGCAGACAGCATGTACACAAACAAACACAACAGACACTTACCGATCTGCAAGTCCTGCACTGCTTCCGGCTGCAGAACAGACTGCATCAGAATCTTAGAGAGCCACGAAAAGAAAAAGGAATACGACTGGAATGAAATGATGAAGAACATCGACAATTCCATCAGTTATACAGGAGATGACGGCTGGTTCTAATCGGCCGCCGCTCTGTTTTTAAATTTGAAAAGAAAGAAGGAGATATTGTGGGGAGAATCGTTCATACTACAGACAGTATCGGCCGCAGAGGCGTAGCGCAGGGCGAAATCTGCAAGACATGTCCAGGCGGCTGCAAAACTGACTGCCTCAGAGCCGGTGTACGCATCGAACATACGCAGCGCATCGGCGGTTACGATTTTTCTATTTCTTTTGCGGAAATGGACACTTCGGAGTTCGTCGATCCACTGGATGATTTTTAATCGATAACATTTTATTACCGCTGTTGCAGGATCATCTCGGCAGCTGAAGGTACAGATCGGTTTACGGTTGGCTCCGTTCCGGTTTGACGCAGTCTTTTCCGGTCAGCACATTATCCCGTTTTTATTGTAGATTCTCAAAGCGGACGCTTCAAGAAGCGTCCGCTTTTTTGTACTCGTTTTCGCTGTTGCTCTGTTCTTTCCTGCTTCACCGTTTTTACTTTCTTTCTGTTATGCTTTCTGCCTTTCCCGCTCCGGTACATTTTCCTCCTTTTCTCTGTATTCAAAATAGGAAGATTACCGAGACTGAAACACTGCTCTTTTTCTGCTCAGATGTCTATGCCAGAAAACAGCCGACAGCAATCAGAGCGATTGCGGCTAAAATGATGAGAACTTTATGCGGCAGTACAAACAGACTTAAAATCAATACGCCGGTGATGATCAGAATCATGCCGGTAGATATCACTTTACAGTTTTTATTCCTTCTGGAAGGTCTCTTTCTTCTTTTGCAGCTCATGGAAGATCGCCTCCTCTCTTCTTTACGCCGGGTATATTGCAGATATTCCTATATAATATGAAGAAAAATCTTTCCCGTTGCAGAAAAACAAGGAGATTGGAAAAGAAAAGAATGCCGCTGCGGGAAACCCCCGAGCGGCAAATTATCTTCGGTATACTATATCCGGACTTTTGTCGGGCCGGTTATTCTTCTTCCTTCATCCGTTCGATCACACTGATATAGCCGTCGGCACCGTACTGAAGGGTTCGGTTGATCCGGCTGATGGTCGCGGTACTTGCGCCTGTCGCCTCCTCGATCTCGCTGTAAGTCTTTTTATCGAGAAGCAGCTTAGCTACGCCGTAACGCTGTGCCATAGCCCGGATTTCTTTGACGGTGCACAGATCAGAGAAAAACTTGTAACATTCATCCAGATCCTCGATAGACATAATCGCATCGAAAAGATCGTCTGCCGCCCTGTTCTTTATTTTGGATTCATAACCCATCTCACTCCTCCTAATTTTGTCCGCCTGCGTTTTTCCGTTTCCCCGCAGACAGAGCATCACTCCGCTGAACCGCTCTTCAGCGCTTTTATACACTACAGTATTATACTACAGCAGAGTGAGAAGGACAATATCCCTGCAGGATTTGTTCTGCAATATTCTTTCCACAAATTTTGCAGCGGCAGGATCTGCGGAGGCTTTTTTGAGATATTCTGCAAAAGACTTCGCTCCTCCAGGATGCGCCGGACGCGAAAAGCTCACGACACCCATATACCGCGGATCATACACTGAACCGAACTTCTTCCCCTCCATACGTTGATATCCAAAGACGCGATCAGCCGGACCTCACAGCCCGGATTTAATGTCCCGACGATTTCCTCTTCCACATCAAACCATACCGCGTCAAAAAGAGTTCCCCCTTCGCCTTCACAGCGAAGTTTCAGATATTGGCCGCTTCCGCCCATCCTCATTACGCTCTTGACCAACACATCCCGAATGAGAAAGACCGGCTGAGGATTGCCTTCGCCGAAGGGTTCAAGCTTTGCAATCTGCATCGCAAAATCCAGCGTCACATCCGCGGAAGAAATCTCCGCATCCCAGTTCAGTTGATAATGCAGGAGCTGAGGATCCTCTGACACCAGACAGCGAACACTTTCGTTGAGGGATCGGCGAAGTTCCGCGAGATTTTCCCGTTTCATGGAAAATCCACAGGCTCCCGCGTGGCCGCCGAATTTGATATAGAGATGACTGCAGCGAGACATGATCTGATGAAGATCGATGCCTTCTACGCTTCGCCCCGTTCCTTTGACAATCCCCTCCTCTTCCGTATCTGTGACGATGATGACCGGGCGATAGAATTCTTCTTTCAGCTTGCCCGCTACGATTCCCATCACACCTTCGTGTCCGTTCCCGGCATCATAGATCAGAAAAAGATCCTGAGAATCATCCGCACGGATCGCCTCCCGCGCCCTTTCAAAAATTCTGTCCTGAATCGACTTCCTCTGTGCATTCAGAGTCTTCAGTTCCTCCACCAGACTGCTGATTTCCTCATCCTGTCTGCCGGTAAGCAGCCGTACCCCTTCGGCCGCTTCTTTCATCCGGCCGGCTGCATTGATATGGGGTACAATCCCAAAAGCTACGTTGGTGGAAGTGAGCTTGGAAGGATCCATTCCGATGCCCTCGATGAGCATTTTGAGACCCGGGCGTTCTCCTCTGGCGATGCGGTCAAATCCGTATTTCACCAGAGTTCTGTTTTCATCCACCAGAGGCACGATATCCCCGATGGTTGCGACACAGACCATATCCAGCAGACAGTTGATGTCGTTCTTAGGCAGTTTCAGAGTCCTCTGTAACCCCTGAGTCAGCTTAAACGCTACGCCGCAGCCGCAGAGATAAGAAAAAGGATAGGTATCGTCTGTCTGTTTCGGATTCAGCATGATGCAATCCGGGCTTCTGCCGTCCACATTGTGGTGGTCTGTCACGATGGCTTTCATCCCCAGCTCTTTGATATGCTCCACTTCCCGGTAAGAGACACAGCCGCAGTCTACCGTCACGACGAGATCAGCGCCCCGCCGATGAATTTCATCGATCGCCGAAAGATTCAGCCCATAACCTTCGGAAAAACGCGATGGAATATAATAGATCACATTGCGTGTGAGATTGGACAGAAACTCATACAGAAGGGATACTGACGTAACGCCGTCCGCGTCATAATCGCCATAGATACAGATCTTCTTTCCGTCTTCGATATGCTGCAGCACGAGATCTACCGCTTCCCTCATCCCCTTCATGGCGAAAGGATCATAAGTTTTACGGGGAATCGGAGAAAGAAATTCCTCGATATCCTCTGCCGTCTGACATCCTCTTTTTTTCAATATACCGGTCAGTACCGGATGAAGTTTGATCGTTTCCATATTTTTTGCTCTCTTCGCTGCCATCTGAAAAAGAGGGAATTTCAAAAGCCGGCAGGCTTACACAGCCCGTCTTTCTCCCGGCGAAGACAAAAATTAGCTCTGCCGGGGAAAGACAGACTGCCTGACGGACCGCTGAAATACCCTCTTGTCAATTTTTTATTCTGCTTGCTTTATTTTTACGTCTTGTTTTTACTCTGATTCAGAGCGGAATTCCCGGGGAAAATCCGCAGATTGATGCTCCGCCGGTCTCAGCCGCCGGGCCGGACAGAGAAAAATACGGCGGCTATCCCTGTACATAACTCAGCGGAGAAGTCGTCGAACCGTTGAGTCTCACTTCAAAATGACAGTGAGAGCCGGTAGACTGTCCGGTAGAACCCGCTTTCGCGATCGTCTGCCCCTTCGTCACAGTCTGTCCTTTGCTGACCACCAGGGAGCTATTATGACCGTAAAGCGTCACCAGACCACCGCCGTGATCGATCATGACACACTTTCCGTAACCGCCGTAAGTCTGAGCCATGATAACCGTGCCGCTGGCCGCTGCGATAATCGGCGTTCCCGTAGGCGCCGGAATATCCAGACCGGAATGGAATTTCTTCGTATGCAGAATCGGGTGAATCCGATATCCGTAAGGTGAAGAAATATTATAATAACCAGGCACCGGCCACAGCATCTGTCCTCCGGTATACTGAGAAGTAGCGCTGGAGCTCACATTGGAAGACGCCTGTTGCTGGCGAATCATCGCCGTAAGTTCATCCGCTTCCTTATTGAGCTGATCGATCTGCGCTTCGATAGCCGCATTGTCGCTGGCCACCTCAGCCTTCAGCGCTTCCACATCGCTTTTCTCAGCCGCTAATTCTTCTTTTTCCGTCTCCTGCTCTGTCTGCTGATCATCCTGCTTTGTCTTCAGAGATTCCAGCTCCTGCTTTTTCTGTTCAATCAGATCGTGCTGTTCCTGAATCTGCTCCAAAACATCCATGTCATTGTCGTAAATCTTCTGAACCATGTCCAGATTCGTCAGGAATTCAGAAATGCTGGAGGAACCCAGCAGGATCTGCAGAATGCTGGTTTCACCATTTTTATACATCACGCGAAGACGCTTGCCGAGAGAATCGTTCTGCTCTGTCATCTGGGATTCCGTCTCGGCTAACTGTTCTTCGGCAGCCGCGATTTCATCTTCTGTCTTCTGAATCTCCGCTTCCAGCTCCGCGATCTTCGTTTCGCGGGATTCGATCTGATCGTTGAGAGCATCGATCTGAGCCACGAGCTCATTTTCCTTCTTTTCGCCTTCTTTTAGCTTATCTTTTGCTGAACTTATCTGATCGTTTACCGAATCCAGTTTGGAAGAACTGCTCTCCGCATAGACGAACCCCGACGTTACCGTACCTGTCAGAAGCGCCGCCGCTGTGAGGATTGCAATCATTCGTTTTCTGCACATAAATTCTCTTTCTCCTTTCAAGCTTCGTTGTCTGCTGCAATATCTGCCGTAACACAGGACTCTTTCGTGTCTTTCGACCTTTTTTGTCCGCTCTGATCTTATCTGCGTCTAAGCATCCAGGAACTTCCGCATCGAAATGATGCTGCCTCCCGCGCCGATGCTTATGCCGAGTGACGTAAATATGATAATCAGATTGGCACTCATAAATCCGATCGGAACCAGTCCGGTGGAGAAGAGCACGAGAAACTGCAGACTAAGGGCATTTGACAGATAGTAGTACAGCAGCGAGATCAGCCCGGAAGATATCGCCGCTGCGATCATTCCGATGATAATGCCTTCTGCCAGGAAAGGCCCGCGGATAAACCAGTTTGTCGCCCCCACATACTTCATAATGCTGATCTCCCGGCCCCTTGCCAGTACCGTCAGCTTTACGGTATTGGACACCACCACGACGGAGACGATAATCAGAAATATGATAATCACCAGGGCTCCCGCCTGAACGGCGCCGGTAATCTTCAGAATTTTGTCCACCTCTGCCTGACTGTCCTTGATATCTTCTACTCCAGAGAAGTTCTCCGCGAAGGTCACGATGCTTTCCGAATCCTCCACGTCTTTGACGGTCACCTGAATAGACCGGGGCAGCGGATTTTCCGAGAGACCGTCCAGCAGATAGGCATTTTCCCCCCAGCGCGTCTGCATCTCCTGCATAGCGTCCTCTTTGGTGAGATATTCTACCTCTGCCACCGTATCGAGAGCTTCAAACTCTTTTACCATGGTCTGAATCTCTTCTTCCGGCGTTTCATCCAGAAGGTAGACTTCCACCATGTCAAACTGCTGCTCCATATTCGCTGTCATCAGATTTACATTTACCGCCAGAATAAAAAACATTCCCAGAATCAGCAGCATCGCTGTAATAGAAAACAGCGACGTCAGCGCCATCGTCTTGTTTCTGACCAGCTGCAGCAGCGACTGTTTCAATGTATAGAAGAAGGATTTTATCATAAATCGGTACCTCCTCCTCTTTTTTTGCGAATCTTTCGCTTGGCTCCGCCGGTTTTCACCGCCGGTGCGGCGAAAGATGCGTCTTTTTCCTGAGAGGCCGTATCGTTTTCCGGTTCGTCTTTCTTCACAGTCTCCGCAGATGCCGGAGAGGTCTCCACTGCTGACCCGGAAACTTTCGGCTCTGCACTGTCTTCCGGCAGAATCCCTCTCCCGTCTCCAGCACTCACCGGAATCTCATCTTCACCGACAAGTTCGCTCATCTGGCTGATTTCGCCGAAAATGCTCAGATCCTCTTCGCTGAGACCGGAGGTCAGACTTTCGTTGATCATCCCGGCCTGAAGGACGTCGCTTTCGCTCTCCGCGATCATATCGTCCAAAACAGCCTGAACCGGCATGTCCGGCTCGTCGGTCTGTATGTAAAAACCGGCGGCATCGTCCCGCACGACTCTGCCTTCCGCGATCTGAATGACTCTCTTTCCCATGCGGTCTACGATGTCTTTCGCATGGGTCACCATGACTACCGTCGTCCCCCGCAGGTTGATCTGATCCAGAAGATTCATAATTTCCCAGGATTTTTCCGGATCCAGGTTGCCCGTAGGCTCGTCCGCGATCAGCACCTTGGGATTGTTTACGATAGCTCTGGCAATCGCCACTCTCTGCGCCTCTCCTCCGGAAAGCTCGTGAGGATAACGTTCCGCCTGCTCGCTGATCCCCACTAACTTCAAAATATGAGGAACCTGTTCTTTGATCAGCTTTTTGCGCTGATGAACGGCTTCCATAGCGAAGGCCACATTTTCATAAACGGTCTTTTTCGGCAGAAGCCGAAAATCCTGAAATACGATGCCGAGATCTCTTCGAAGCCCCGGAATCAGCCGTTTCGGCAGTCGGGTAATATCCCTGCCCCGGAAAAAAATCTGCCCTTTTTCCGGATCGATTTCTTTCAGGATCAGTTTGATAAATGTCGATTTGCCCGCCCCGCTGGGACCTACTAAAAAGACGAACTCGCCGTCATCGATCGAAAGATTCACGTCCGAAAGTCCCGCTTTGTCGCCGTAGGATTTCGTGACATTTTTAAATTCTATCATCGGCTGTCCTTCCTGATTTTTCTTTTCTGTTTTATGCGGATCCGCGTTGCCGGCCGCATACGTATTTATTATAATATATTGGAAGAAAAAGTGCAAATTTATCGCCGTTTTCCTCTCTCATACGACAATATCCCGCAATATTCGGGCTTATACACCATATTACTCTACTCTGTTTTTTTGTTGATTCTGTGAAAAGGAGAAAAAAATGTCCCATCTCGAAAATTCTCACAAACACATCCTTCGCCGGCAGATGCTGAACAGACGGGATCAGCTTCCGGAATCTCAGACCACATCAGTTTCCGGATCGCTCTGGCATTTTCTTTCTCCCGTGCTGACGTCTGCTCAGAAAAAAAGAAAAACACCGCTGACGGTGATGGCATATATGTCATTCCGCGGAGAATTTCCCACACAAGATTTCTGTCAGAGAGTACTGGACCGCGGAATAGAGCTGATCCTCCCCTTCACAGATCCGAACTTTGTCATCCACCCCTGCCGCGTACACCATCTCGATGAACTAAAAGTATCTCCTCTCGGAATCAGGGAGCCGGATCCTTCCGTGAGTCCCGAAGTTTCCGTGCAGGAACCTGATTTTATTCTGCTGCCCGGCGTGGTTTTCGACCGCTGCGGAAACAGAATCGGCTTCGGCCGCGGATGCTATGACCGTTTTCTCGCGCAGAGAACGCGTCCTGTGACGCTGATCGGCGCCGCTTACGATTTTCAGGTGGTCAGCGGCATTCTGCCGGCAGATCCCGGAGATATTCCCGCAGACTATATCGTCACCGAAAGCGGATTGATCTCCTGCACTGAATACAGAATGTCAACGCCGGAGACATACCTCACAGAGTGAGGTATGATTATTTCATCTTCCAATATTATCCATATTATATATCATTTTACATTTTATGTCAATTTATTATTTTCCGTCTCTGTACAGCCGTCGGCTCTGCAATAGTTCTTCAGTATTTTTCCGCCGTCAGCTTCCGGATTTTCTTTCCTGTTTTTCCCGGCTTCTGACACTTCCTGTATCCCGGCGCCGCCGTTTTTTCCGTCCGCCCCCTCTGCACTTTTCGTCAGAATCCGCACCCAGCGAAATCTGTTGCAGACGATCGCGTTCGGAATACATTTCAAAATCTGATCCGCTTTCAGAAAGCAGAATGTGATCTCCGGCGGAAACCGGAACACAAAAGCGCTGAGAAAAGCGGAAGGAATCGTAAAAAGCCACATGAACAGATTGTCCACCAGAGCCACATAGTGCGTAACCCCGCCGCCGGCGATAATCCCCGCCTCTACCGGATATTCATAACAGCTTCCTACGGTCGCCGCGCTGAGAATCACCAGAAAATGCACGGCGAGGACCGCAGTCTCGTCGGAGATCGCATAAATTCCCACGATCAGATCTTTAAAGAGAAACAGCAGTCCTGCGGAAACGACACCGATCACTACAAAAATACCCTGCATCGTCTTCGCATAAGATCTCACGATATCCAGCCTGCCCTGCCCGACCGTCTTTCCCATCGTGACAGATGCGGTATTGGCGCACGCTGTTCCCACCACGGCAAAGATCTGAAAGATGACGACTGCAATACTGTTGGCTGCGATCGCCTCCGCGCTGATATGCCCCAGTATGGAAGTCTGCGCCGCCTGAGCCACACCCCAGAGCGCGCCGCTGACCATTAGCGGAGAAGCTACCCGGATATAGTCCTTCAGATAAGTAAAATTGATCTGAAAAATATCCCGCAGCTTCATCTGAAGCTTCCGGTCGATAAAGAGAAGATAGACAAATACGATGATCAGTTCCACCGCTCTGCTGATCAGAGTTGCGGCAGCCGCCCCCGCGATTCCCAGCTGCGGCGCTCCGAAATTGCCGTAGATCAGGCAGTAGTTGAGACAGACATTGATGCAGATCGTACTCAGAGACATGACCGTTCCCACCACCGCGGTCTCTACACTCTGCAGAGAATACATCAGAGAGCTGGATACAGAATAGATGAGATACGTCCAGCAGATGATCCTGAGATACTTTAACCCTTCCTGTATGACCGCCGTATCGTCGGTAAACAGAGACAGCAGTCCCTCCGGCGCGATCACAGCAGCGGCGAAAAACAGAACGCCCGCCAGAAATCCGAGTTTCACACCCATAGAAATAATTTTCTTTATCGGTTCCGTCGCTCTCTTTCCCCAATACTGAGAAGCGAGAACTACGATACCCATACCGATACCCGAAGAGACCTGCTGCAGGGTAAATTGTATCTGATTGACCAGCGTAGCTCCGGAGAGCGCCAGCTCTGAATAAGTTCCCAGCATAATATTGTCCGCCATGTTTACGGTGAGCGCAGTGAGCTGCTGCAGTGAAATGATAAACAGAAGCGGAAAAAACGTGCGGTAAAAATTCCGTTCTCTGGTAAAAATTCCGAATATCTTATTATCTCTGTCCGGAGGAAGCTCCGTCCATACGTTCTTTTTCATTCTCTCTCCCCGAAATATTTCCTGATAATTTCCAACGATAATGCCCTCTGTGTTCTTTAGCGGCAGTCTTTCGTAACCGTATTTTCCGCTCATGACAGGTTACCACAAATGACACGCCTTGTCTCGTTTTCTTTTTTCAGCCGCAGAAAAAGAAAATCTCCCTTTGCAAAACAACTGTCTGCACCGCAGGGAGACTTATCTCTCAAAATTTTCTAATTATACCAGAAACTTCCGGCCAAAATCACGCTTCCGTACCGCCGAACAGTCTCAGGCCGAAATTGTAAAGCGCGTTCTGCCAGACGGTATTCTGATGGCCGCCTTCCATATCGTAAAATATGTGCTCCACACCGTTTTCCGTCATGTTTTCGTGAATCCGGTAGGTCTCCGCTCCGCAGACGTCGTCCTGACGGCCCACGCACAGCATCAGCATTTCGAAATTCCCCGCCGACGGATCTACAGTAAATTCGCGGATCAGAGGCGCCATCGCCGACTGTCCGGAAGAATCCGGATCCCCAAGAACTCTGGCTGAGGAAAAGGCGCCCACATAACCGAAGAGCTCCGGGTGACGGAACGCTGTATTCAGCGCATTGCGGCCGCCCATGGAATTCCCCGCGACAGCGGTGTTTTCTCTGCCCGGCTTCACTGAATAGTGACTGTTGATATACGGCATCAGCGAAGTCACCAGATCTTCCTCCGTCCGGTCATAAGCCTCGACCTTTTCCCGGAGACTCAGCCCGTCAGTATCCTCGTTTTCATTTACCGCACTGTTGGGAAAGACGACGATCATCTCCGGCACGCCGTAAAGATA
>CAJLHL010000033.1 GCA_905206455.1 uncultured Eubacteriales bacterium | reverse complement strand
GCAACGCGCCGGTCGCGCAGATCATCGATCATACCGCCTTTCACGAAGGGGTGCGCACCAGTCTGTACATCAAACACAGTACAGACCAGCTCCTGAATGAATCCACCGCGGATACGCTCAAATCCATGATGAAAAGCGATGTGGAAAATAATTACGGAAGTGGAAATTTCCCGGGACTCGATATCGGCGCCAAATCCGGAACAGCGGAAGTCGACAAATCAAAAGCTTCTAACGCCTGGTTCACCGGCTTTCTCGATGATGAAGATCACCCGCTGTCTTTCGTCGTCATGGTCGAAGGCGGCGGTTCGGGTGCCGCTACCGCCGGCAGAGTCGCAAATACCGTACTGCAGGAAGCGGTGAAAAAAGGATATTGATCTGACGATTCTGCTTCTGCCAAGATCAGACAAAACATTGATCTGCAGGGACTGCGACGCGAGGTATGAAGCAGCTAAAAGAAAAATTACTGCAGCTGCAAAAGAAAACGACGGCCGGGCGGCAAGCTGATAATCAGCTCGCCGCCCGGCCGTCAGTTTTTGACGAGCGTACGCCGTATGGGCGCCTATCGTTAGACACTCGCCTCGTTCTCTTTCATTGAATCAGGAACTTTTTTATTCAGTCTCAATCTTGCCGCGTTCTCCGGCCGCACGGACTGCCGCCTCCGACCATTCCTTTTCGAGAGCAGACCAATCCCGTACATCTTCAATCTCTGTCCATTTTTCATACTCAGTATCCGGATTTTCGCGTTTTTCGTACTTGTGACCGTTGGTAGCCTCCTGGACAGCTTCGTAGTACCACGCATCTTCCGGGTTGTCCGGCCACTTAATCATATCCTCGAGCATGTCCTCCGCATGCGTTCTGCGGTTGAGAACACGATTGACCAGCGTCATCGCCTCCGCACGGGTGATATATTGATCCGGACGGAAAGTACCGTCAGGATAACCGGTAATCCAGCCCTTTTCTGCGGCGCGATTGATATATTCTGCGGCCCAGTGTCCGGAGACGTCGCTGAACTTATTTTCACCGGAATACTCCGAGGAATCGAAGCGCGCAGCAATCGCCGCGAACTCAGCTCTCGTAATCGGCTTGTCCGGTCCGAAGGTACCGTCCGGATAACCGTTTACAATATTTCCGGCAGACATGGTTGAGATTGCATTATTAGACCATTTGCCGGAAGACACATCGGTATAGCGATTAGTCTTGGACCAGATTTCCGCACGGCTGTCATCTGTAAGCAGACGGAAGAATATGGTAGCCACTTCCTCCCGGTCGATCTGATCCTCCGGACGAACCGGCCATCTGCTTTTGTCTGAGGTCGCTTCCCCTGTCTGATAATCCTGAGGATATCCGATGATATAGGCGAAATGATCTTCTTTTTCGAGCTCCGGCTTCGACGGCGTCGTACCGCCTCCGCCGCCTCCTCCGGAGCTTATAGTGTAGGATACCGTCGGCTTATAGAAATTCTCAGGCACTCCCTGGCCTCCGTTGGAATCCACCGGATAAAGAACGGCGCTGTTGTTCGTATACAGGCCGCCTTCCGCCTGCTTCCCGTCGTTGCCGATTCCGTCCTTATCATAGACGCCGTAAGTACCGGAGGCCGTCTTCGGATTCATCAGTCTGACAGTATAGGTAAGCTGAACCGGAGCAAAATTTGAGACAGGAACATTGATTTCCCAGACAAAGTGTTCGGTGCTCTGTCCGTCTCCTTTATAATAGAGCAGAATGTAATCGTATGTGACGTTTTCTCCTTCTTTGGAAGGGCCAAAACCATATCTGTTGTCTTCCTCTCCCGCTGCTTCGAGAGTTTCCGCTGTAAGAATGTCGTCACCGACTCTTAATTTCAGCGAATCTGCGGAATCTTCGAAGTCGAAATTATAACCGTCGTCTCCCGCCGTATATCCCATGTAATCGGTGACAGAACTGCCTTCATCCAGCAGATAGTAAATCTCTTTCTGAATCGAAGAAAAGTCGACTTCTGCCGTACCTCCGGCCAGATAGTTCATGAAAGACGGACCAAACGGATACGTCTTCATTTCATTTTCCACACCGGAACACACCGCATAAGCATGATACTTTTCTGTCAGTTCCTGATAAACTTCCTGGGATTTATACAGAGCGATATCTACAGTAGAGCTATATCCGTCCTTTTCGCTGTATTTGACAAAAGGCTTGTTTTCTGTAGGATTGGAACGGTCATAAACGCTGGATCTTTCCGCAATCGTCGCATTCAGCTGATCTTCGACAGTGCTAAAATGCGAATTCCAGTCTTCCGGCACATATCCGTTTCCATATTTTACATCCCAGCCGTCCGGACTCGCCAGCATCGGACGGTCGGGCGCGTCTGCATTTGCAAAGTTAACGCCCTTATTCACGCCTTCTTCGTCCCAGATATAAGTGATTCCGTCACTCACCAGAATGACATATTTACGGTTGTCTGCGACAGCAGTATCCGCCTCCAGCATTTTTTGAGCAGCTGTGAGACCTGCGTGCATATTGGATCCTCCGGTCTCCGGCCGTGCGCTCATAAATTCAGTGACGACATCCTTTGTGTTTTCCGTCAGTGGTGTCAGCGGCAGTTCTGTTACTTCTCCCCGGAACTGTACCGCACCGATCTTTATTGTCGCTCCGGTGTTCTCAATCTGGCCGTACAGCTTTTCAAGCATATCGCTGACACTCTCTTTTACCGGCGCACTGCAGCTGGATTCATCCAGTACGAAGACTACATCGGAGATCAGTTCCTCTTCCGCCGCAGGCAGGGACAGCGTCACTTCTGACGTATAAGTTCCGTCGGACTGTTTCACGAGATTTTCTGCAGTTTTTGATTTGGAAACCTGCCAGTTTTGAGCATCCGGATCATCAGGATCCACCGGCACTAAACTATGTGCGGCTTTCAGCGCTTTTTCACCGGTCACTTGCACCAGCCCGTCCGCATTGAAAGAATCAAACTTCTCGACACGAACAGGTGACTTATGGGCTTCCCAGCGTTGTTTTGCGCTGTCATCATACCATCCGTCGATAGCATGTTCGCAGTCAGGCGCTCCGTCCAGCGCCCAGTTCGCTCCGACTTCTCCAAAAGTAATGATGCCGGAATCTTCACTGTAAATATCATCGCCGGCAGAGTCCGCATGATTATTGTACAATACCGCATTCGTCGGGAGAACTAACGTTCCCCGCACATTAATACCGCCTCCGTATCCGAGCTTTTCCGCCCTATTATTTTTAATGACAATATCCGCTCCGTCCTCAACTGTCAAATTACCGGATTTTAACAGGAGACCGGAACCGCTGTTGCTGACTGCGGTGACCGTACTGGTTCCATCGATCAGTGAACGTTCTCCCGCCGTCACATGGATCGCCGCCGGAACAGTCCACTGACTGGAAATAGAACATCTGTTATTCTTTACTTCCACAGAGGAATTGTTTCTTATCGTTAACGTCGAATTCGTGTGAATTCCATTTCCTCCATTACGATCGGCCGCAACTGATGAATTGTCTATTGTCAGCCGGCCGGTGGACAAACCGTGGCTTTTATTATCAGAAAAATTCACCTTGGACTGATTTTTAATCTCGAAATGCGAGCCATTCGAGCCATTGCCGGTGCTATTTACGACATCGACACTGCTGTTGTCAATCGCAGCGATAAAGGTACCCGTAAAACCAGAACGATTCGTGTCGGACAGGAAAGTGGAATTTTCAATATTTACATTATATCCGCCGTCTCCGCCGTCCCATTTCAAAGCATCCTGTTCGTAATTTCTGATTACAAGTGTGGAGTTACGGACGTTCAGTTTATTGTCAGAACAGAAATAAATGGCATGAGCGTTTCCCGCATCCGTACCGTCCATCGTCAGACTGACATTTTCAAGGCTCAGAGATGCACCTGGGCTCGCACAAACCGACATCCAGTTCCATTCTGCAGTATAAGGAGTGGAACCGATTCCATTCATTATCACATTGCAATCTTTGAAAGTAAGATCTTTTCCCCAGAGAGCGATACCGTGCTTTTCAAAAGTAACAGTCGGATTTTCATCCAACTCTGCTGCGCGCTGAATCATAATGCTCTTAGAAAGATTTAATCCCTCCGTCGTACAGTCTGCCAGCAGTTCAATGGTCGCTCCATCCTCCGCTGCTTCAACCGCTTCATCCAGCGTTTTGTACTCTGACACTGTTCCGCCGTCTGACGCGATACGAGCGACATTCACCGCTGGTTCACCTTTTTCCCCGTCTGCCGCCCACGATCCCAACGGCGCCATTGTCATTACCATACAGAGGGAGAGCAGAGCGATCAGAAGTTTTTTTCCTTTTCTTTTCATGATTTTCCTCCGTTTACGCAGTTATAACTCTTCTTTGACTTCTGCCAGCTGGGGTTCCGCACGTATCTTTCCGGATCTGCTTCCGTGAAATCCTTTCATATTTTGTCCCTTTCTCCTTTCCATTCTCAGCATTTGAGGAAATCTCAGATTTCTGCCCGCGCGTTCTGGCCGAACCGACTCACCGGAGTTTCGCTTCGGTTTAAATTCCGGATAAAATACAACAAAGTTGTCATTTTGTTGTATTTCTCTTGAATTTCTGTGAATTTATCGAAGATATTTTTGTTTCAAAATGAAAAGAGAGAGTACGGCAATAAAAAAGAACATGACAAAAAAGCCGGAAAAACGCAGGGTATCGCCGGTTTTTTGTCATGCCCGTATATTTATGAGAAAAAATATAAAACAGAATCGTATACTGTATTTCAAAAAAATTACAACACAAGTAACGGAAGGTCGAGTATAATAAATTTATATTAAAATGTTTTTTCAGCGTATTTCGACGCTGTCTGCACAAATCCGGTCCGCTGCGGGAACGTTATGTATTCGTCTTACCTCTGAGAGAAATCGACATTTTTCTCTACGGAAAAAGTACCGCAGTGTCTTTACAACAAAATGACAATTTTGTTGTATCCGGGGGACTGTTCCCCTTTACACGCTGAGATCCCGGGAAGACCATTTTCCGGTCATAACAGCAGTCCCAGCTGTTCTACCTTCCTTCCGTGTTCCAGCCCGCTCTCCATAATATAAATTCGAGTCGTCTCGATGCTGGCATGACCCAGGAGATCGGCCAGTTTTGAGATATCTTTTTCCATCCGGTAGAAAATCCTCGCAAAGAGATGGCGCAGATTATGCGGAAATACTTTGGAAGGCTCTACCCCCGCCTGTTCGCAGAGACGTTTCATCTCTCTCCAGATGTTAGACCGATCCAGCGCTTTACCGTTTTTCGTAGTGAACACAGGACCCGTCCGGATGTTCTGCTGCCGGCAGTAGGCCTTCAGCATGCGGCACAGCTTCGGCGCCAGCAGAATAACGCGGCGCTTTCCTTTGCAGTCCACCTCCGCCCTTCCGGCGCTCAGAGAGGATACGGAAATAAATTTTAATTCTGAAACGCGTATGCCTGTGGAGCAGATCGTCTGCATCACGAGACAGAGGCGCTGATTTCCCTGTTTTCCGGCTGTTCTCAGCAGACGAAGATACTCTTCTCTCGTCAGTTCTTTTTCTTCGTCGCAAAAGACGGTGCGCTGGCGTCTCAGCAGACGGACGCAGCATTCCTGCCATCCGGCGAAACGCAAAAAACAGTGGACTGCGGTGAGCATAGAGTTGACGGTGGACGCGGCGTAACCGTTTCGTACAAGCTCCTCTTTCCAAAGAGCCACGCGCTCTTTAGAAACACTCTGTTCTCCGAGAAATCTGCGAAAGGACGTCAGATCCCTCAGATACTTCTCAACAGTACCCCGGCTGCGTTCATTCTGATATAGGAATCGCTCAAAGCCGCGGATCTGATTTTCCGTGATGATATATTTCATAAAAATACCTCCCGATTTGTAATTTTTTCGTTTAACGTTTTTCACCTCATTCCGATTCTGCTTAAATCAGGACAAAGCCCCGGTACGCAAGCCGGTTGGAAATCGCGAATGAATTTCGGTACGGCGCCGCAAATGCCGAATTCTGTCTGCGTCCCACTTTTTCAAACGTCAGGACTCCCGGTTATCCACTGTCCTGGACTTCCGCGGCAGACTGCGGCATCCCACGGAAGCCAGACGACGAAATCCGCCGTCTGCACAGATGAAAAACCCGGTCCTATGTTATTTTTATCGGGATTTGCAGGAATATTCCCTCCGTTACGGTATTCTCTATGATAAGCTCTTTTAAAACAAAATAACTTTTAAAATATTAAAAAATACATTTGATCGGACAATAGATCCAAAAAAATGAGCCTGCTCTTTGGCAGGCTCATTTTTATCTCGCCGGCGCGACAGACGCCGGCATTCTCTTCGTGTTTTTCCATCTGTTTTTTTATTTATCTTTTCCTGCTGTCAGCTCTTCCAGTCCGAAAACCGCCGCGCCGCAGGCGCCTACGATCTCCGGCTCTTCACAGATAAAGAGCTTTTGTCCCAGTTTCTCCTCGATCTCTCTGACCGCTCCCGGGTTCTTGGCAACACCTCCGGTCATCATATATCCCGGTTCCAGGCCGACCCGCTTCATCAGCGAAATCGATTTATTGGCCACCGCTTTATGGATACCGTGCGCGATATCACATTTCTCCTTATTGTTTGCGATGAGGGAAATCACCTCGGATTCTGCAAACACGGAACACATGCTACTGATATCCAGATCCTCTTTCCACCTCAGAGACTCCTCGCCGAGACGTTCGATATCCACTTCCAGCGTGCGGGCCATCATCTCCAGAAATCTCCCCGTACCTGCAGCGCATTTATCATTCATGACAAAATCGATGACATCTCCCTTTTCATTGAGACGGATCGCTTTGCTGTCCTGTCCGCCGATGTCCAGAACCGTGCGCACTTCAGGATTAAAATAGTGCGCCCCTTTCCCGTGACAGCTGATTTCGGTCACATTCCGGTCGGCAAAAGGAATGCTGACCCGGCCGTAACCGGTAGAGACGATGAGATCGATATCCTCCCTCGAAAGAGACGCCTTTCCGAGAACTTCCGCAAGCACTGCCTCCGCGCTCTCTCCGCTCTTTGCACCGGTACGCACTACAGCGTAGGCCTCAATTTTCCGATCCTGATTTAAAATGACAGCATTGGTGGAAGTCGATCCGCTGTCAATCCCGAGCACATGTATTTTTCCATCCATAGGTCGTTCCTTTCTGTCTCCCTTTCGGCTGATTTCTGATGTCTGAAGACCTTTCGCGGTCAGCAGAGATTCTAAAAATGCTTCCACTCTCGTGCGGATCTGTCCCTCGCACTGTGAAGTGGCATCCGTCTCAAATTTCTGGATAGAAGCGGAAATGTTGTCATACAGCGCCGCGTACTCGTAAGAATAATTGTCGCAGAATTTCACGGTATGGTAGATGATCCCGTCCAGATGATCCTCAAACGACCGGAGCATCTCATCCCTTGCAGACGTATCGTTCATCCTCATACACGGAATCTGACAGAGGAGCTGTCCGCTGTACGCCGAGAGCAGACGGTCCGCTGCCGGAGACATTTCGCTGCGCCGTTCATCGTTTTCCTCCTCGGCAGCGGCGCCGGAAGGCGGCGCATCTTTTCCGCCGCTTCGCAGCAGTTCCCCGTCGATTTCAAATCTGCGGTCCACTCCGGTGCAGGTCATATCGAAGAGAAGGTTGATATTATAGCTGCGGATCATTTCGAGAACGCCTCGGCTGCATCTGGCGCCCATGAGTCCGATATTCAGAGGAGCCGCATTTTCCCCGGAGTTTTTCTCCGCCGCAGCGTCCTGGTCTTTCTCCGCACCGGCACAGTTATTTTGCCTCAAAAATTCCCGGAAACGATCTGCAGAGAAAGAAACGCCGCTGAACTGTGAATAAGCGTGAGCTAACTTCCTGACCGATCCCGCAAAGAAATCCGCCGCTCTGCGGTCCGCCGTGCGCGGAATGTCTGTCAGATAAATAAACTTATCGGGATACCGTTCTTTCATCACATCATAGAGCCGGCGCGTACTGTCACAGCAGTTGGTCAGGAGAAGCCCTCCATAGACCGGCGCTCCGCCGGTTTCCCCCGATTCAAATTCCTCCAGAACGCCTTTGATAAAGGAGCACATATTTGCGTGCATCAGCATGTCCGCCTGACTGAAATCGGTAACTTCGGGCATGATACGCTCTACCTCCGCCCCCATGGACTGAAGGACCTCGATGGGAGCATACTTGCACAGATACCCTATTTTCATCTCATACTCCTCCTGTTTTTCACCATTTCCAGAAAAGCCTCCAAGCGCGTCTTCAGCTGTCCGTCCTGGTCGTTTCTCCGGTCCAGTGCATCTCCGTCCAGCACCAGCAGAGGCATATCTATGGCGGAGAGCTTTTCCCTGAGGAGCATCACGCCTCCGGAAGACTGCTTACAGCCCCAGTGACAGTAATGAATCACACCGTCGGGATGAAACTCTTCGATCAGATCGGAAATCATGTCTGTCTTTCTGCTGAAATCACCGTTATATATGTTGCGGATCATCTTGCGGGCGATGGCTTCCACCGGCCGGCGCGCATCCATCTCCTCCATATAATCCAGAGGAAGGTCATACACATTGATATAGTTCTGATCGGACAGATTGAAATACTTTCTCAGAGTCTCCTGATAATATGGAAGAAGATGAATCCACATAATACGGTTCATCTCTTTCTCCGGATACTTTTTGATATCCTCCGCAAGGATCTGAAACAGTCGAAGCGCGGATTCCGATCCGATGGACAGATGCGTCGGATACAGAAGCGCCGTCAGCGCCGTCAGAGTATTCGGATACCATCTCTTCACCGATTCCCAGGTAAAACTGCGCATCAGGCGTTTGGATTCGTTTTCTCTGCGGACCGTTTCCGAAAGCTCGTCCATATCCAGTCTTTTCCCGGTCACCTGCTCCAGCTGACCGATCATATCATACAGCTGAGACGCGACATAACGCACCGCTTCCTCGGAATCCTCGTGAGGTACATCCACGGCAAAAAATTTCATTCCGCGCCTGAGCGCCGCATAACGCATCGTATTGATATTTCCGTCGCAGGCCGCAGAAGTCACAGCGATAAAAGCCGGAGAAGGCATGACGCCGGATTCCACCGTGCCGAGAAAATGTTTGTGATACGAACAGAGCGTGGGAGCGATCCCTATGCTTTCCGCTCTGTCGATAAAATAATCCTCCGTACGAAAACCCGACATAAATCCCGCCAGCATCTCAAGGGATGTGGGATTCAGACCGAAACACTGAAAAATCTCCACCGGACCGAAGATATTGGTCCAGACACTCTTTTGGGGCTCCTCCAGCACCTCTCTCGTATTTTTGACCGCCGCCTTATAAATCTCTCTGTAGCCGTAAGGCAGCTGCTTGTCCGCCAGCTTTGACGCCTTCTGATATTCCACTCCGAAGCCGAAGCGAAACATCCTCAGAGCTTTCTGCGGATCTGTCTCCGTCTTCTGACGGATGACATCTCCGTACTTTTTGATAATATCCATTTGATTTTCCTTTTTCCAATTTCCAAAACGACTTTTGCAAAACACAGCGGCCGTCTCCCCGAATCTCTCATGAGATCCGCCGCTTCTGAATTCCCGAAAAACACGGGCGGACGGCATGGCCCCCTTTCGCCGCACCGGTGAGAAATGCGCTCTTCAAAGTTCATCCCTCCTGCCCGTAATTAGTTTGACGATAAAAATAATATCACGCACAACTATGATTTTCAAGACAGAATAGATCGGGGATTTTGACTTTTCTTCATAAAATCTTCAGAATTTGGAGAGCTGAAAAAAGGCCCCGCCTTATTGAAAAAAACACGGCAGTATAATATAATTTGTCATTACGTACGACAAATTTAGCATGATATTAATATAGATTTTACATACATTTTCTTCCATCCGCTGAAGCGCCGCAGAATGCGGCACAGGATTAACTACAGAGAAAGTGAGACACTGTGAAAATGGACATGGATTCAAACAAGATAAGAAATATAAAAATCAAGCCCCAAAATATAAAAGACGGGCTTTTCGCACTGAAAAACTCTTTCTACACGACAAAAAGATCGCGGACCGCAGCGGGCGTGATAACCGCCCTTCTTCTGATCGCGGTTATCTTTTACCGCAGACTTTTCTTTGTGGAAGAATCCGGCGCATTGCTGTTTGCAGCGGCGCTGGCGGGTTCCTTCGTCGTAGGGCTGCTGACAGCATTCCACGTGAAAGTCTCAAACAAAGCGGCGAAAATTATCAATCCGGTCATCTACTTTCTGGTTCCCATCGTGACCATGTGCATGGCGGAATGTCTCAACGGAAAATTCATCTACGACTTTTCCTATGTGTCATTCTTCTGCAATTATATCGTATATCTGCTGCTCTACTGTATCGTCATGATCGTTTCCGGAAGCTATAAAATGCCGATTCTCGTCATGACGCCGATCATTTTTTTATTTGCCCTGATCTGCAGTATCGTGCTGACCTTCCGGGGGACCCCTGTCGTGCCGATGGACGTGCTGACGATTTCCACGGGGCTGGGAGTAGCGTCCAATTACTCTTACACCGTGCCGTATACTCTGATCCTCGGTGTCATTCTCCTCCTCATCGTCATGATGATCGGCATACGCATGACCCGGGTTCGCTTTACGCGGAAAGGAAGTATTATCTGCAGGATTCTTGCTCTGATTTTCATCCTCGGAGTGGCGATTCCGTTCTATACCACCGATTTTGCGGCAAATCACGGCGTAAAACCGGACTTCTGGAACCAGACGAGAGGATACCACAAATCGGGAACGGTGCTCAACTTCTTTCTGAACACGAAGTATCTGATCATCGAGACCCCGGCAGATTACAACGCCTCGCAGGTCACGGCCATCGTAGATGACTTCCTGGCGGAAAACGAAGACGATCCGGGCATCCTCGCCTCTGCACAGAAGATTCAGGAAGAAGAAAAGGCACGGCTCGCAGACGAGCAGGCAAAAGCCGGACAGGACGCCGTTCAGAACGGGAATGACAGCGATGCTGCCGACACTGCAGCGGGAGGAAACATCCCGCCGGCAGCCGGGGCTGCGGCGGACGGAAATACAGCCGGAGCGAATCCGCTGGCTGCCGCGGGCGGCGCTGATCAGACAAACGATACGGCCAACAGTATCGATACAACTCAAGACGGTATCGCCATGCCGGCTCTTTCCGACGACGGCCGGATGACCAGTCTGGATGAAAACGGAAATCCGATTCCAAATACCGGTCTGGACACCGATCTGGCGGTGAGAGGAACTTCCGATCAGGATCAGCCGAAAACTTCTGCGAAGAAAAAGAAAAATCAGGTGCCGAATATAATCTGCATCATGAACGAGACGTTCTCCGATCTTCGGGTTCTCGGCGAATTCGCCACAAACAAAGACTACATGCCGTTTACCCGCAGTCTTACCAGAAATACGATCAAGGGAAATCTGTACATGCCGGTCAACGGAGCCGGTACCAGCAACTCGGAATTCGAATTCCTCACAGGCAACACGATGGCATTCCTGACCGCGGGCAGCAACGCCTATGAGCTGTATATAAAGAGCAAACTTCCTTCCCTTGCTCAGACTCTGGCGGCTCAGAATTACTCCCGTTCGGCGCTTCACGTCTATTACCGCACCAGCTGGCAGAGAGATGTGAATTATCCGCTGCTGGGATACGAGAGATTCGACAGCATCGAATCTTTTATCGATAACGACGCCATCGACGAATACCGCAACGGCAACAAAAGTTTCCTCGATTTTCAGGCCGCGGTCAAAGCGCAGTATCCGAATGACAACGTATTGCTGAGAAGCTTCGTCAGCGACGAGTTCGATTACAAACTACTGGAACAGATGTACGAAGAGCGCGATACGTCGAAGCCATTCCATATTTTCAACGTGACGATGCAGAATCACGGAAGTTACAACAGCGGCTACACCAACTTCAACCAGCAGATTCGCCTCACCTCCATGGACGAGTACTATCCTGCGGCCAACCGCTATTTATCGCTGATGTACGAATCCGATCAGGCATTTAAACATCTGGTGGAATATTTCAGCAAAGTAAAAGAACCGACGATCATCTGCATGTTCGGAGATCATCAGCCGAATGTAGAGACGAAGTTTGTGGAAAGCCTTTTGGGCGAAGAAATCAGCGATCTCAGCTTGGAGCAGCGGCAGAAGCGCTTTGCCACGCCGTTTGTCATCTGGGCCAATTACAACATCGAAGAGAGTTATGTGGACAAGATGAGCGCCAATTATCTGTCCACTCTGCTCCTGCAGACGGCAGATCTCAAAATGCCGAAGTACAACGAGTACCTGTCTGCGCTCTACCGTTATCTGCCGGTCATCGACACCACCGGCTACATCACGGCGGACGGCGAGTACTACACTTACGACCAGAAATCGGAATACGACGAACTTCTGGACAACTATGAGAAAGTACAGTATAACAATCTCTTCGACAGCATCGGACGTCATGAAGAACTATTTTACCTGCCGTCAGAAACGCAGGAATAGAGAAAAAATATCTCTGTGATTTGGGCAAACAGAACGAAATAGTGAAAGAAAAAAGATAAAATAGGACAAAAACAGAAAAAGACGGCTCCCGAAGAGAGCCGTCTTTTTCATACTCCGCAATGATATCCTGCACCGTACCCACGTTCTAATCGGACGGCGCCCTGAAAGACGGCAGGATTATCCGATCGCGGCAGATACCATGCACAGGTATGTCTTTATACGAATTTAATATATTCTTCAAAAAATAATACAATAATTGCAGAACAGACGTCTTTCTGATAAACTTTTACTTGTAATTTTTGGACATTGTTTTCATAAAAACAACTATTCCATCATTCTACAACACATACGCAGCATCATTTTTCACAGGAGAGACAAAATGAAAACATTATTCTCAAAGTGGAACAGCATCAGTCTGATTAAACGGATCATCGCCGGACTTATCCTCGGTGTAATCCTTGCTGTCGCAGTTCCCAAAGCTCAGGCGATCAGCATTCTGGGCGATCTGTTCGTAGGGGCTCTGAAGGCGATTGCGCCTGTCCTCATTTTCTTTCTGGTCATCGGTTCGCTGTGCAGGGCGAAGACGGGAAAAGGCAGCATGAAAATCGTCATCCTGCTCTATCTGCTCGGAACCTTCTTGGCCTCCGTCGTCTCGGTAATCGTCAGCTTCATTTTTCCCCTCTCGATTACTCTGACGGACGCAGTCACAGATAATGCTCCCCCGGAAGGAATCCTCCAGGTACTTCAGGATCTCATCATGAAAATCGTAGACAATCCGGTAGCCGCCCTGATGAACGCCAACTACATCGGCATCCTGGCCTGGGCGATCATCATCGGTATCGCTCTGAGAATGGCTGCGGAATCCACCAAGATCACTATCGTCGATATTTCTGATGCGCTCACGAAAGTAGTACGGGGCATTATCAGCCTGGCGCCGTTCGGAATCCTCGGTCTCGTCTATACTGCGGTCACCAGCAGCGGCATAGCGATCTTTACGGAATACGGAAAACTCATCGTGCTTCTGGTAGGTTCCATGCTCGCCGTGGCCCTGATCCTCAATCCTCTGATCGTATTTTTCTGCATCCGCAAAAATCCATATCCTCTGGTGTTCAAATGCATCAAAGAAAGCGGCATTACCGCTTTCTTTACGAGAAGTTCCGCCGCAAATATTCCGGTAAATATGCAGCTGTGCAAATCCCTCGATCTGGACGAAGATAATTACTCCGTCTCTATCCCTCTGGGCGCGACTATCAATATGGAAGGCGCGGCGATCACGATCAATATCATGACGCTGGCGGCAGCAAACACTCTGGGAATCGATGTGGACTTCCCTACCGCTATCGTGCTGAGCATTATCGCAGCGATCTCCGCATGCGGCGCTTCCGGCGTTGCCGGCGGTTCTCTGCTCCTGATTCCTCTCGCCTGCAGTTTGTTCAGCATCTCCAACGATGTGGCCATGCAGGTCGTCGGCGTCGGCTTCATCATCGGAGTCATCCAGGATTCCATGGAGACAGCGCTCAATTCCTCTACCGACGCGCTTTTCACAGCAGCGGCGGAATTCAGACAGTGGCGAAAAGAAGGCAGAGAGATCGTCATAAACAAAAAACTTTAAACTGCAAATCGCAATTTTCGGCAAAAGAAATTTACTGCCGTCTTTCAGAGCCGGAGCGCTGTACGATGTGTCTGAAGAATTCAGGCACATCGTTTTATTTTCCGGCAAAATACAGATACAAATTTGTACCTCTGAGAAAAAACACTCCGCTGATCAAACGATCGCACAAAAAGGAGAAGTCTCCGACATACGGAAACTCCCCCCCTGAAAATCACTTTTTTCAAAAACGCATGAGTTTTGCAGATGATGAATACCAATGATACATTCTCCGCTCACTCCGCGAGCTTCACTGTCGTATTTTACAATGCAACTAAAACCGCGTAAAATACGCAGAAGCGAATTTGTGAGCAAACCCGGTTCAGGGCTTCAAGCGGGTCCGCCGGCGAATCCGCAATCAGCTGACGCTCAATTACTTTTCTCTGACAATAACGCATACGCGCCGTTACACCCATTCCCCGCTTAAAAGCTCATTCCAGCTCCTTCAGCCGGCGGATCAGCTCCACGATGATATCCGTGCGGTAAAACGGCGTCATCAGATAATACCCGTCGACGTAAGGCCGGATCTGCCCCGCGATTTCCGAGGAAATCTTTACCGCCAGGTCGGTGCACTCCTGCCGGCTCCGCCCCTCGTAAAGCCGGATGATTTTATCATCTACGGTAATACCGCTGATTTCGCTGTTCATAAACCGGGCGTTTCTGCTGCTCACCACAGGAATAATCCCTCCCAGAATTTTCGCATCCAACTCTTCGCGGGCCCGCTTCAGGTTGTTGAAAGCAGCCTCCGTCAGAACAGGCTGCGTCAGAAAGCCGCAAACCCCGTTTTCTATTTTCTTCTTCGCGATACTTAACTGAACGTCAAAACGCCGGACATTGAGATTCAAAGCGCCGAATATCTGAAACGGTCTGCTGAATTCATTTTCGTTGAGAGAAGATATATACCGCGCCAGCCTTCTGGAATTAAACTGATAAACGATCTTCACCTCATCCCGCTCCGCTGTCGGCACGGGATCCCCTGTCACCGCCAGAATATTCCGAATGCCTTCCATGGAAAGCCCCAGCAAAAGAGCCTTGGTCGCATTCAGATTCCGATCGCGGCAGGTCATATGAGGAATCGCATCGATCCCCACTTCTCTGCGTATTTTGCACGCCATCAGACTGCTGTCCATCCGCGCTCTGGCCGTAGGACAATCCGCGATGGTAATGGCGTCGGCTCCCGCCGACTTGAGCTGCCATGCGCCCTGCATAAATTTCGCTCCGTCATCGTCTCTGGGCGGATCCAATTCTACGGCGATAATTTTTTCTCCCGCCGCCAATTTACTCCACAGCCGATTGTCCCCGGCTGCCTGAGTGCGCTCCGCCTCGGCTCTTCGGGCATCAGCCGTCTCAGCCTCCTTCAGATCATCCGCCGTTTTCGGCAAAGACGCGCCCGCATCTTCGCCGAATCCCGCACTCTCCGGCGGTCTGCCGGAGCTTCGGGCAAAACCGGTGTTTTGTCCTGAAGAACGGCAGGAAATCCTCGGATGCGCCGCGGCGCCTACGTTTAACTCTGAAGCCGCCGCAGCGATAAACTGCGGATTCGTTCCGCAGCAGGCGCCGACGATCCCGGCGCCTGCATCAGCGATCTCCTTCAGCACCTGCGCAAAGTAACCGGGATCACTGTCATAAAACATCCGGTTCCCCACGATTCGCGGATAGCCGGCGTTCGGCATCACACAGAGCGTCTTTCCTGAGAAATCAATCCGCTGCATCAGTTCCTTCATATGAAGAGCGCTGGACACACAGTTGAGGCCAAAGGCGTCCACGGACTCACTGTCTTTCACGATACGGAAGAGATCCCCGATGTAACTGCCTTCCCGGGTGTAGCCGTCCGGCTGAACGGCGAAAGAGACGATGATAAACGAATCCGGACGTTTCTCTTTGATATATTCTGCTGTGCGGATCAGATGATCCGCCGCGGCATTCGTCTCAAAAAGAAAGTTTCCGATGCCGTATTCCAAAAAGAGATCCGCTAACTGCAGATACGCCCGCTCGATTTCCTCGTCTTTCCGGCCGGTGATCGGTCCGATATCGGCAAAGACGAAAACCGGGTCACGCGCGGCCGCATCTTGCCCGGCTGTCCGCGGATGTTCCGTCTCCGCCGCCGCTTCACAGGCCAGACGAACTCCCGACGCTATCGTATCCGACAGCAGCTTCTCCTCTCCCCCGCAGCTGAAAATATTCGCCGCGAAGGTATTCGTCTTCAACGCCCGGCATCCCGCCTCGATATATTCTCTGTGGATCGCCTTCACCTTCTCCGGATCCCGAAGATTTGCCGTCTCGCAGGCTCCGGCATAGTCCCGGTATTTTTCCGCGAAATAAGTCCCCATGCTGCCGTCAAACAGCAGCACACGTTCCCTGATATAGTCTCCTGCATTCATTTTTTCTACCTTCTCCTGCTTCTTCCGCCGGCGGGAAAACCGTCCGAACTCTGTTCCTGCACCTCTTCTTCCGCCGGTTCCCCGGCGCCGTCCGAACGCTCAGTCTTTTCTCTTTCTGTCTTCGGAATAAAATCCCAAAGATTTTTCCTCCCTTTGCTTTTCTCACCCTGTGCCGCGCATTTCCCCTGCGGCCGCGCTCCTCTTTCCATGCACGCATTTCCGATCCTCTTCAGATTCTGAACGGCGACGGCATAGATATGAAGAATCGTCATCATACAGAGAATCCCTACCGCGATCGCCGCCGCCAGAAGCAGCGTATGTATTCCGGTCTCTGAGAACTCCGCCCATTTGCCTTCCGCCGCACAATGCATCGTATTGTAAAGAGATCCCCCCGGAATCAGAGGGATTGCCGCACAGATAATATAGACTGTATCCGGCGTTTTTTTCACTCGGGCCATGATCTCCGCATAGAAAGTCAGCGCCATAGAGACGATAAAATACCGGGTGACATCGTTGGATAGGACGGCGCCCAACAGAAGATACAACCCCCAGGAAGCGCAGCCTCCGAAAGCACAGGACAGAAGTTTGCCCCACCGGACATTAAAAAACATCGCAAAAGACAGAGAACCGATAAATGCGGCTGACAGCTGAATAAAATACGGTGTCATACTTCCACCTCCTACTGCCAGATCGCTGCAGCTACGACAAACCCGAAAGCGATCGTCATAGATAAAAATGCAGCTTCGAGAAACCGGAGAATCCCCGTCATCGTGTCGCCGTTGAAAAAATCGCGTATGGAATTCGTCAGCATGATTCCCGGAATCCGCAGCATGATATTTCCGATACTGATCTTATCCATGGAATCCGCAAGACCGTGCTCCACCGCGAAAATCGCTCCGAACCCTCCCAGCAGAGAAAACAGAAAAGCGGAGAGAAACGGATTGACATCATAGCTCTCCAGCAGACGTTCCAGAAACATCAAAATCATTCCCAGAATTCCCGATACCACAGCATCCTGCCAATTGCCGCCGAAAAACACCGTAAAAGACGCCGACACCACGGCGTAGAGAATCAGCCGCACACCTGCGGAATAGCGGGGAGAGTTCTTAATCGCCTTCAACTCGTCCGCCGCCTCGGAGAGAGGCGGTACCGCGCTGCAGATATCACGGGAAAGCTGATTCAGACGATCCAGACGATACATATCCGTATTTTGCCTCGAGATTCTTCGGGTCTGCGTCAGAGAACCGAAATCCGGCCCGTACATCGTCACCACGATACTGGAAGTAATCGAAAACACGTCCACGCGCACAGCCCCGTAAGCCGTGCAGATTCTGCGAATACAGTCTTCCACGCGATGTACTTCAGCGCCGCACATCAGCATCTGTTCCCCGATATTGAGTGCCAGATACAGATATCCGCTGGCATAATCTCTCGCATCCAGCCGGGATGCGTTTCTGTACATTAAATCCATAACTATCCTGCTTTCCAATGCCCCGTTCTCCGGAGTCTCTCAAAGATCCGGCGGCTGCAAAATATCCTTTTTACCGTCCCTCGGACATTTCCTCATCCGCAAAGAGATTCTTCTGAACCGCAATCCCCGTCTCCCTGAGCAGCGCGGTGAAAAAACTGAAAAAACTGTCCCGCTCCTCCTTGGTCATCGACCGCAGAATGCGGAAAACCGGCTTCAGCCTCATCTTGTCACTCCACAGATCCTCGGTCTTTTCGATCCCGGATTCCTCCAGCATGTCGAAAAGCGCGTCGATAAAGGCTTTTTTCTCTTCGTCATCCTTTCCGGAGAGCCAGGAGGCCACAGCGCTTTCAAAGATGCGGCTCGATTTATTGAAATCCTCCTCGAGAAGAAAATCGCCGCCCTGAATCTGCCAGCTGAAAGGCACATGCTGCAGCACGCCGCGAGCATCGCTTCGGACGATCCTTACGGGCGAGCGATGCTCGAAGAGTTTTCCCACGATGGAGCCCTGGGGCATAAAATTGACGATTCGTTCTTTTAAAACCGGATAACCCTCATTCTCAAAAAATTCCTCTGAAAACCCCGGTCCGTCAAAATTGTGCACTTCTAAAATACGTTCCGCCGTCTCCGGATCCGCGCAGACCGCAGCATAAACCGCGAGATTTCCGCCTTTTGAATGACCCCCGAGAATAACGCGTCTCCCCTGAAAGGACACATGCCGCTCCTTCGCAATCTGTTCTTCCAGATAGCAGACTGCGCTGTCCTGCGCCGGGATACTCTCGAGATAAGACATATTGAAATCCTCTTTCCAGCCGATCACATGATTGTCCGTGCCGCGATAGGTGATATAGATGCTGCGGCGTCCGGAGGAAAAGGTCATAGCGGCAAACTGCCCTTCCAGCTCGGTGTCCACATAACTATTATAATCCTCCAGTATGACGCGTGCGAATCGCTTCGACGCCGCCATCAGCTTCAAAAGTTCCGGAGCTCTGGCCGTCATCGACAATTTTCCCGGCTTTTTTGCCGGTGTGTAAAAACGGGCATAACGCTGTGCCAGCTCACTGAGCCGAACTCCCGCAATCTTCTGCCCCGGCGCCGTCACTTCCTCAGGATTCAGATAAGACAGCATCGTCAGCGCCAGACTGTCCGCATCACAAAAAGGAGCCTGGTCAAAAGTCAGGTCTCCTCTCCAGCGCAGATAATCTCCCAGATACCCCATCAGACTTTCCGATTTCATCTTTTCTCCTCTTGAGATGATTGCAGCTTCGGCCGCCCGTCCGGACCCTCAGACCCGGACGGGCGGCCGAAGCGCAGAACCCGCAGATCCAATCTGCCCGCAGAAATGCCGCCGTGCCCTCCGATACGAGCATTTTATCTCCGGTCATCCCGTTCGTTTCATCAGCCTGCCGCTAATAGATAACTACTGTCGTATTGACTGGAATATTGTTATATATCCATTTTATTCCGATATCTTCCATCCGCACACATCCGTGAGATACCGGATACCCCATAGCGCCGTCTTTCAATCTTCCGGAACCGTCAGGATAATATAATCTCGAATGAAACGCGTAGCCGGTTCCCGGATAAAACCGCACCACCGGTTTGCAGATATAACTGTCCGTATACCAGCCTGCCTGTTTGTATGTGACATGAGTCACCCCTACCGGCGTCGGCGTAGCTCTGGCGCCGGTGGCGCAGCGAAACGTCTTCAGAAGCTTCCAGTCTCCTTTTGAACCGGTAAAGATATTCACCTTCTGCGTCGCCAGATTGGTCCAGACCAGATACCCCGTCTTACTGGAATACCCTTTGGCGTTGACGAAAGCCTGCTTTATCGCCGCAGAATAGTCTATGTTATAGGAAGAAGTATAATTTCCTGTATATTTTGTGCTGACTGTATTGAGCGCCTGATTGTAGAGTTCCTGATTTTCCAGCTGATTATAATAAGACGCACTGTAGTTGGTCACTTTTATCGTCTTTTCCGTATACAGACGCACGGTCTCTCCGCTCTGATCGTCGATGTAATCCAGACCGAGGCCGACGCGGTGAGACAGCGCCATGTATCGTGAAAAGTCCAGCTTCTGCGTGAAAGCCGACGTGGTGTCTGCCGCGACGGTCTTCTCTGAAGCGTGATATTCAGCTACTGGCTTTCCGTCCAGATACCACTGCATTTCACACACCACCGGCTCCGACACGCCTGCAAATGCCGCGGAGGCCCTGATATCGCCGCCCGGAACGACATGATCCGCTTTCAGAACAATCTTCACACTGCTGTCATACATCGGATCCGCACGGTAAAGCATCGTCACGAATTCCGCACGGGTAATCCGCTTCTCAGGCCCCAGTTCTCCTCTGTCATTTCCCGTCAGGATGCCTGCCTGCGTCAGAGCGGCAGCCGCGGAAGCGTCCCCGCCGGACAGCAGCTGTGCGTCGGTATAGCGTTTCAGCACAGAAAGATCCGACGTCTCCGTATCGAAATCATAGGCCCCCGCAAAAGAGCGGAAAACCTCAGCTCTCGTCACCGGAGAACCCGGAGCAATACTTCCGTCCTGCGGCAGAATTCCGTTTTCCATCGCTGCGGCGCACGCCATATAATACCAGTCGGCAGAAGATGTGCCCGGATAAGCTCTGCTCCACCGCTGCGCATCGGTTCGCCGCACCAGAATGGCGGCCATTTCCGCACCGGTCAGAGTTCCATCCGGATTCAGTTTGCCTCCGCTGCCGTTTAAAACTCCGTCGCTGACGGCTCTGCCCAGCGCCTCCGACGCCCAGTGAGAACCGGCGTCGGAGAAATCGCTGAGACTCGCCGCCAGAACCGGTGTCCCTGTAAGGGCGACGGTGAGTATGAATGCCAACAATTTCAACAGTACCTTTTTCATCACGTACACCTCGTTTCCTGCTGTCGCGCCGCTTTCCCCCGAAACGGTAACGCTCCTGCGGCTCTCCTCCACGATTCGCCCCGCTGCAGCATAATTCTCCAACCGGACTGCAGCAGTGCGTTTTTTCTATTTCTTCGGAAGTTCAATCAGATTTTTATCCGATCTCCGGTAGAGAGAAAATTTCTTTCCGATGGCCTGGACAAACTCGGCTCCCAATTCCTCTGCCGCCGCGTTTGCCGCCTCTTTGGAGTCCAGAACACATCCGTCCTGCAATTTCACTTTCAGCAGCTCATGAGCCCTCAGCTAATCGTCCA
>CAJLHL010000032.1 GCA_905206455.1 uncultured Eubacteriales bacterium | reverse complement strand
AGTTGAGATCCTGTGAAGGGAGGCATTGAAAATAGTGGACATGTTTTCACAGATTTTATGGGCAGCCCTTCCCAGTCTCCTCACCGGCATCATTCTCTCGGTCTGGAATTCCCGTCAGAAGAGACGCGAAATAGTACGCGATGAAAAAGAAGCAGACCGAAGGAAAAGTGAGATGTTACGGATAAGTCTTCTCGTCGCCACCGCACAATTGAGCCGTGCGGTGGCGATGGCAATCAAGCGAGGATCTCCGAATGGAGAGATTGAGGAGGGCCTGGAACAATACAATATGGCGATGGAAGAATTCAGAGAGTTCGAGAGAGAACAGATTGTGAAGAATCAGTAATGGAGGGATACATATGAGCAACAGTAATATTTCAACGGGAACAATTATTCGGACGGTCGTACTGATTGTGGCCCTGATTAACCAGGTGCTGACGATGACAGGTCATTCCGTGCTGCCTTTCGACGAGCGGCAGATCACCGATGGTCTGAGCATGTTGTTTACAGCGGCAGCGGCACTCTGGGCGTGGTGGAAAAATAATTCCTTCACCAGCGAAGCAAAAGAAGCAGATACCTATTTAAAAGAAAGGAAGGCTGCGAGATAATATGCAGATTAAACAGCAGATTATCCCAAGGAACAGAAAAACGCAGCGGCCCGGTATCGCTATGACTCCGCAGTTTATTACGATCCACAGCACAGGAAATCCGTCCAGTACAGCGCAGAACGAAGCGGACTATGTCTGCAAAAACTCTGTGCGTCAGGCGTCTTTTCACTTTGTCTGTGATGAGAAGCAGATCATTCAGGTACTTCCAACGAATGAGATTGCCTGGCACGCCGGAGACGGCGGCAGCGGTACGGGAAATCGGAAGAGCATCGCGATCGAAATCTGCGAGAGCGGCAGCCGCAAGGCGGCCGTAGATAATGCGGTGCGGCTGACGAAACAGCTTATGGATAAATTTGAAATTCAGCCTGGGAGTGTCTTTCAGCATCATCATTGGTCGGGGAAAAATTGTCCGCGGATTCTGAGGGATAATAAATACATGAAGGATCAAATCGACTGGAAATATTTCACGGCGAAAATCAGAGAAAAGGGGGAAGAGATGACGCAGGAACAGTTTAACGATATGATGGAAAATTATTTGGAATCGAGAGCACAGAAAGCGCCTCACGACTGGTCGGAGAAAGATCGGAAGTGGGCAGAAGAAAACGGCATTATCCAGGGCGATCCCGACGGCAGTAAAAGATACGGTTCTTTCATCACCAGAGAAGAAGCGGCGGCTATGATTCACAGGGCCGTCTCAGGGGAGCCGGAACGGAAATAACAAATCTTAAAAAAGCGGCGAAAGAATTTCAGTATCGATGAATCGGAACGCGCGCGGATAAAATCGATCCGCATGGATCGATTTTGTTTGGCTTTTTTCTTGCTATCGCGTATGGGAGATTATACTATAATAAATACAGAAAAACAGGGATCGGCGCATTACTGAATCAGAAGAGAAAAGACGTGATATGATATCGATCGTACCATACAGAAAGCTGAATATTGCGGGGAAGCTGCGGAGCTTCCCCTTTTTTATTTTTTTGTATTTCCGATTTTTATCCTTTATTGGGATAAATGGGAATTCCAATCTGTGTTACGTTCAACGGGATTAGTTATCTTTGGGATAATAGGAGGTATTTCTTTTGAAAATGATAAAAAATCATGAAAGGCGCAATATTTGCGGCAGAAGACTTCGTGAAATCAGAAAGAGCAGAGAATTGTCCCAGGAGAATGTGGCGGCGATGATACAGCTGGAAGGTCTGGATCTTACACAAAAAGCGATCAGCAGAATGGAAGCGGGAAAGAGACTTATGACAGATTATGAATTGAAGTACCTGGCCGACGCGCTGGGCGTATCGATTCCGGAACTGTTTGAAAACGAGCCGGAAATGAATTCGAAAAAATGAGAGGAGAGAACAGTATCAGAAGATGATATCATTCTGTCTTTGAGGAAACTGTGTTTCAGTAATTTTGAAACTGATTTTTATGTGAGGCTGTATGCATAAAAGAAAAATGCTGTCCGACGCTGAATTGACAGCGTCTCAAACGGCATTTTGCTTGGCGCGCCATATAGGATTCGAATTTACGATCTTCATATAAGTAGTGCCTGAGATCGGCTATTTACGATTTATTATAACGTTGAAATTTCAATGTATTTTCGTTTTATATCTTTTGTATTTTGGGTCGTGACTCGACCTTTTTTATAGTTTTAATGACCAAATAATGAATGACTTTCTGCTGTTCCTAATCGGCTTAAAAAATACTCATCTTCCTTGTGGTATTTTGTCTATAAAGTGTACTTTTTTGTGTGGTTATAAATCGCTTCTTTATTATATTACAAGTTTTGTATAATTTCAGCAGCTTTATTTCATAAATTATAAAATAAGCAAATTTCCCATACTCTGCAATCTGTCTTATCATCCAAAATCCGATGAGAAAATTGAAAGGCCGTCTTTTTCAGCAATGAATCCTCACATGTCGTTTTACAAAAAAGTACACTATATTGCAATAAGAGGAAAGGAGTATTATGAAAAGACGACTGTTGGCAATATTTCTGACTCTGTGTCTGATTTTGGGGCTGTTTCCCATTAGCGCGTCTGCGGCAGACAGCGGCTCCTTAGATGTTACCACCATCTATGTGTCAAATCAGGGCGGAGGAGATGGCACATCAGAGAAAGATCCCACTACTTTAGAAAGTGCCCTTGAAACCATCAACCGCGCAGAATCCGATACGGAAAATCCCCTGAAATTTATCATTTCTATCACAGAGGACATCGAGAAGACCGGTACGACAGATTTCTATTTTAAAAATCACATTGTTACGCTGCTCGGAAACGGACACAAGATTTGTACATCTGGGACTATCGGGGCGACAGAAAATACCATTCTGTATTTGGGGAAAGCGGACGGGAGTGACAGCCTGACGCTGGAAGAAATTCAACGCGGCCAGGCGCATTCAGTCGTTAGCGCCGGCAACGGTGTTTCCAAAGGTACAGTACATATGTATGATGGGGTGTCGGTTCTTGGCGCAAACGATGCTTTTGAAAACGATAGTACCGGACACGGAGTCAGCGTAAATATGGGTGAATTTCATATGCACGGCGGTGAGATCAGCGGCTTTTGCATCCCGCAGCCGGGCGCCGGTGTTTCTGTTAATAATGGCGAATTCTATATGTACGGTGGAATCATTCAGAACTGTATGTCCAAAGGAGGTACCCAATTCGGCGGCGGGGCGATTTGGGGCGACGGCAACTCTGAAATCCATATTTTAGGAGGAGAACTGAAAGACAATAAAGCTGATAACCGCGGTGGCGCAATCGCCACACAGAGCGCTGTCGCTATTGAGATCAAAGGGAATGCTAAAATTATTGGAAATGAAGCGAACCGCGGCGGCGCAATTTCCATTCAAAATTCCTCATCACTTACAATAACAGATGAGGTAGAATTCAGCGATAATCGCTGCACTGGAAACGGAGGCGCAATCAGCGCTTTGAGCGGATGCGCTGTTACCATAACGGGAGGTACTTTTAAAAATAACCATTCTTCGACCGGCTACGGCGGAGCCATTTACCACCAGAAGGATGCCTCCGGCGAGAATAAAGCTCTTACTGTTCACAACGCGATTTTCACGGGCAATCAGGCCGCTTGCGGCGGAGCCGTCCTATCTCTCGGAGGATTGGGAAATACCAATCTGTTGACTGCCGATTTTAAAGACTGCACGTTTCAGGGCAACAGCACCCATTGCTATGAAACAGAGGATCAGGAGGGACAACCTGTAACCGACGGCGGTTTTGGCGGCGCGATCTATGTACAGGATGTCGAGCTTACGCTGGACAACTGCGCGATTGAGAATAACACTGCGGAGGATTCCGGTGGCGGCGTATATTTTACCTGCAATGATCCCAGCCTGTTGACACTGAATATCAAAGGTGCGACAAAGATAGGGGACAATAGCGCACCAAAGGCAGAAAATCTTTATCTTCTAAATATCGCCTTACCGGGATCCACGGAGGAAGGAAGCGCAGCAGATGAGTTTCAAACGGTTTTGACCGTTTCCGACGGCCTCACTACCGCGGGCGATCAAGCAGAAATCGGCATCTACATGGATAAACCGGGTGTTTTTACAAGCGGATATTCCAAACAGTGCGGAGAGGTGGAACCATCCATCTATTTCAAGAGCGACCATTCGGATTACCATGTGGAATGGTCCGCGGAAAAAAACGAGGCGACTTTGAAAGCAGGCGCAGCAGAATATATGATCACTGCGACTGCAGGCGCGAACGGCAGCATTTCTCCCAGCGGTGCGGTTACTGTGACGGAGGGCGGAAACCAGACCTTTATAATCATCCCGGACAGCGGCTGCCACGTTGAGGATGTTCTGGTAGACGGTAAGAGTATAGGCGTGGTCACGAGCTATACGTTTGAAAAGGTTACTGCCAGCCATACGATTTCCGCGGTTTTTGACCGTAACAGCTCCGGCGGCGGAACCGCCTATTACACCCTGCACTACGAGTCCAACGGCGGCACGAATTACAAGGATGAGCGGTATAAGAGAAATACTACCGTGGAACTGGAAAAAGCGCCCGCACGTGAGGGTTATACCTTTACCGGTTGGTATGACGATAGAGATCTGACCCGGCGCGTTACCGAGATCAAGATGACCGGCAATAAGACGGTTTACGCGGGCTGGGAACCCACCGGCGTTCCGGACTGGCTGAATGGAAAAGATCATTTTGCTTATGTTGTCGGTTATGCTGATGACACAGTGAGACCGCTGGCGGATATCAGCCGCGCCGAGGTCGCTGCAATTTTCTTCCGGTTACTGAATGAAGATATTCGAGAGGAAAACCTGATCGCCGTCAATACCTTTTCCGATGTGAACGAAGGGATGTGGTATAACACTGCTATTTCTACCATGGCAAAACTGGGCATTGTCAAGGGCCGCTCCCCAGCGTCTTTTGATCCGGACGCTTCTATTACCCGCGCCGAGTTTGCGGCTATCTGCGCGCGGTTCGATACCTCCACGCGCAACGGCGGCAGTAACTTCACGGATATTTCCGGTCACTGGGCCGAATCAGAGATCGAACGCGCGGCTGCATTGGGTTGGATTGAGGGTTATACAGACAGCACGTTCCGCCCGGAAAACAACATCACCCGCGCTGAGGCTATGGCGGTGATCAATCGTGTGCTGAACCGGCTGCCGGAGGATGAGGAGGATCTGCTTGACGGTATGGATATCTGGACGGACAACCAACCGGAGACATGGTACTATTTGGTGGTTCAGGAAGCGACTAATAGCCATAATTTTGAACGGAAAGATGATGGCGTTCATGAGTGCTGGACGGTGCTGAAAGAAGATCCGGACTGGGCGCAGTATGAGAACTGACAAATGACAGAGTAGGGCGATAAATTGTTTCATAATTTTAATTTCTTGAGAAGCCGGGGATTCTTTCCCGGCTTTATTTTATAGTTTTACGAACCTGGACATTTTACAGAGGGACTTTTTTGGGCGGGAGGATATTCAATTTACACTAAATATAGTTAAATTGCAATAAACAATATAAAGAGAAGTCTCCCGGTTTCCTCTGAAATATCGTTGATTAAGTTACTGTTGGATAGCAGGCTGAACAGGATATAGATGAATGAATATCGAAGCTAAAATCATTCAGTTAAAAGAGGAACTTCATCTTTCAACTACAACAGTCAGTAAAATCAAATTGTCGTCTCCTGTATTAATGATACTGTGCTCTGATCCTTTCTTACAGATGTGGCAGTAGCCTGCTGATAATGGTTCTTCTTTTCCGTCACAGATCGCTTTTCCTGTGCCGGACAGAACAAAGTTGATGTCATCGCTTGTTTCATGTTTATGCATGCCGATCGAACTGCCGACATGTATTTTACACGGAATAACCTTTCCTTCGTCGTCTGCGTACATTTTTGCGGTCATGATTCCTGTACCGTTATTCATCCCGGGAAGTCTCGCTTCTTTTATTTCGTTAAAATTTATAATCATAATAATATCTCCTTAAATTCCGTTTTGTTAGATTGCTTTTATATTAGCGGATACGTCAACCACGCGGAATATTTACAGTTACGCTCTGAAAAAGAGAGAGGAAGAGGCTGCGCTGACTTTAGGCGAAATGCTCGGAAAAAATAAAATAATGACCAAAAACACGTTATTGAAAAATTGCATACAAAATCAGAAAAAATAAAAAACGCTGAAAACCAGTATTCATAATGGTTTCAGCGTTTTTCTTTTGGCGCGCCATGTAGGATTCGAACCTACGACCTTCACATTCGTAGTGTGCTACTCTATCCAGCTGAGCTAATGGCGCATGGATAAATTATCCCATCTGATGAAGACAATCGGTCTCCAACGGACAAAGAATATTATAACTCTTCTGTCCTCTTTTGTAAAGACTAAAAATTCCATTTATCGCGCATAACGCACAATTTTATATCATTATCTGAATGATCTGATCCATCGTCGCTTTGGCAGGGATATCATAAGTTCCGTATTTCAGCTGTGTGGCGGCGCCGGCGGCCTTCACCGCGTCGATGAACAGCTGCGGGTCAGAGATGACGCCTGCGCTGACGAGGGATTGTGCGATATCAGAGACGGTGTCATTCTGCATTACATTGATCGTAACCGGCGCGGAATTTTTGCCGGCCGATGCAGTCTCCGTATCTGCTCCTCCGGAAATCTGTGCATCGTCTTTCGTCTGTTCTTCCGCCGGGCTGGTTTCCGATGCGGAACCGGTGTCTGTCTGCTTTGGCGCATTATCCTCTTTGGTCTCTGTCTGAACCGCTGCAATTTTATCGGGATAGTCCATAATCGTGTTTACACGCCATCCGATGATGAGTACCGCTGCGGCGATAATCAGGAGAGCGACGAGGATATCGCTGATATTGTAAATGAAGTTCTTAAATGTATTCATATGAAATCTCCTTTAATCTGAAGTAATTTTATCATAAAAAGAAAAAACGGACAATGAAGATGAGGTGAATTCGCATTCGGATTATTTAAAATGCCTTGGATGAATTGCGGCGCGCATGATATAATGATTTCCGCGATTGGCTTTGCGGAAGCGGAGCAGAGAGAAAACAGCCGCGGTGTATCGTGAGGCAGGCCGGAGACGGCGGGATCTGAAACGAGAGTGTTATGGCAGCGTCGGCCGGATTGTATTTTTTATGAGAGAATGCTGCGGATGCGAAGAATCCGCAGCGGGGATTTCCGGATGATGCGAAAGCGGACAGAGGGCAGTGAGATGGTTGAGATTGAAATAGGAAGAAATGAAGCGGAGCAGCGTCTCGACAGATTTTTGCGGAAATACCTGAAAGGCGCTTCCCTGAGTTATATTTACAGAATCATCAGAAAAGATGTCAAAGTAAACGGTAAAAGAGCAGCTAAAGACACGATGCTTTTTTGCGGAGACCGGATCTTCCTGTATCTTTCTGAAGAGGAACTGAAAAGGTTCCGGCCGAAGCAGACAGTACGAAAGAGAGTAAAACGCCAATTCGGTATCGCCTACGAGGACGAGAATATCCTGGCGGCGGAGAAACCTCCTGGACTTTTGACTCACGGCGATCAGCACGAAAAAAAGAATACGCTGGTCAATCAAGTGACGGATTATCTTATCGAAAAGGGCGATTATGTTCCGCGCGCGGAAAAGAGCTTTTCTCCTGCAGCGGCAAATCGTCTGGACCGTAATACCACAGGACTGGTTCTGTTCGGGAAAAACAGCGCCGCTTTGCGGGCGCTGAACGGGATGATCGGCGACAAGGATGCGGTGGGAAAGTATTATCTCACCATTGTCTGCGGAGAATTAGAGGAGGAGATGCAGCTCACGGGAAGTCTGTCAAAAGATCACGCGAGAAATATGGTGTCGGTTGTCGAAGATCCTCATGTTTCTGACAATGCAGTATTTAGAGAGCCAAAGTCCGCGGATACCAGAGTGAAGCCCATTTCTTCTGCAGGCGGCTTTACTCTCGCGGAAGTTCGTCTGATGACCGGGCGGACTCACCAGATTCGGGCGCATCTGGCGGCTGCGGGTTATCCTATTATCGGTGATGCTAAATACGGAAATTTTGCGGAAAATAGAAAAATCGCATTAAAATACGATCTTACGACACAGTTTCTTCACGCATACATGTTAAAATTCTATGAAGCAGAAAGTGTGCTGTCTTATATAAAAGGCAGAGAAATCCGCGCGGCGCTGCCGCAGAATTATAAGCGCATCGTCATAGATCTGTTTGGAAAAGCGGAACCTGTTCGGAAATATGCGGAGATCTGAAGTGCATCAGCGAACGCCGTGCGGAGGCGCACCGGGTGTTTTCGCCTGCGCATGAGTGTATGAAAAAAAGGCAGGAGGGTATTATAAATTATGAATATTCAGAGCAATTCGAAAAACGTCGATACGGACGGAACGAATGCGGCGGAACCAGAAAGAAAGGAACCGGCGGAAAAAGAAGAGACGGCAGATGAAGCGGATTTTGTTTCCGGAGTCGGTGAAGTCAGCGAAGAAGAGCCGCGGCAGGAAGGCAAAATCAAAAAGAAAAAGAAACGGGGTTCCGAAGCTATGGCATGGATCAGAGATATTGTCGCAGCAGTTCTCATCGCGGTTATCATCGCACAGTTTATTCAGCCGACGATCGTAAGAGAACATTCCATGCAAAATACGCTTCAGCCCAACGACTATCTGATTCTTTCCAAGATGGCGTACAAATTCGGCGGTGACGTGGAATACGGAGATATCGTCGTATTTAAAAGCGATGTGGAGCAGGAGAACGGAAAGAAAAAGCTGCTGATCAAGCGTGTCATCGCGAAAGGCGGAGATACCATCGCGATCGCTGACGGTCAGGTATACCGAAACGGTGAAATTCTCAACGAACCGTATATCAAAGACGGCTACACCAACGGCGGGATCGACGAGACTACCGTACCGGAAGGAGAACTGTTCCTGATGGGGGACAATCGCGTCGTCAGTATCGACAGCCGTTCCCCTGAAGTAGGATTTGTGGATGAAGATCTCGTCATCGGAAAAGCCGTTGTAAGGCTGTATCCGTTTGATCAGTTCGGTTCCGTCTACAAGAATCTTCCGGAAAGTCAGTAAAAATATAAAACAGAAAATCCGGTACGCGGTTCTTTTTATTACAGATCGGTTCTCTTCAGGTTTTTATCCGCCGCAGGCGTTCTTCTCTCGGGAGGGAAGAAAATGAAACAGAGCAAGACGGCGGTACAGTCGGGGCTCAGAGGCGCGAAAGCGGCGCTAAAATATATCATCGTCAGTCTGTCGGCTGTTCTGACTGCGGTTATTCTGTCTGTGCTGTTTTCGGTAACGGCTGTTTCCGACGGCGAAGCAGGTCTGACCGGGGGAGGGTTTGTCGTGGCGCTGAAGCCCGCTTATCTGTTTTCCGTACCTGTGGAGGGAGATCTCGTTATCTACGAAGGAGAATCCAGCGTTTCAGGCGGAAGAAGTCTGAAGACAGGTGTTTATGACGGAGAAGAGATTCCGATGGAACAGGTTCGGGGAAAGGTTCTCGCCGCAGTGCCGTGGCCCTTTGAATAAAACGAAAGCTTCAGATGTTTTATTTTACCGGCGGCGCAAAGTCGGCCTTACCGGTAGCAGTCCGCTTTCTCTGCAGTCGGCAAGCGAGAAACAGGAGCGCCGTTTCCTGCGGCAGGGTGAAGAGAAGAAAGCGCTTTCGCGCGCAGGAGCGGACTGCTTTCGCAAATGGAGCCGGCCCGCTTCGGGAGGACGACGGAGAGGTAGATGAAAATCTGACATAAATTATAGAAAGGGGTGTTTCTGTGGGAAGAAAACTCATCGCTTCCAATAAGAAGGCGAAACACGATTACTTTATCGAAAATACATATGAAGCGGGTCTCGTCCTCACCGGCACGGAGATCAAATCCGTACGTCAGGGCAAAGTAAACCTGAAAGAAAGTTACGCCCGGGTGGAACGGGGCGAAGTGTTTGTATACAGTATGAATATCAGTCCGTACGATCAGGGAAATATCTACAATGTCGATCCCATGCGGCCGAGGAAACTGCTTCTGAACAGAGCGGAAATCCGCAAAATCGACGGGATTCTGCAGCAGCAGGGACTGACTCTCATTCCTCTGGGTCTTTATCTCAATGAAAAGGGCATTGCCAAGCTGGATATCGGCATCGCGCGGGGCAAGAAGCTGTACGATAAACGAGACGATATCGCAAAACGCGACGCCAAGCGAAATATCGACCGGATTATCAAGAGCCAGAATCGCCGATAGGCGGAGGTTTCAAGATCCGGTTCTGTCGAAAAAGTTGTAAAATGACTTCTAATTGTAATGTTAAATCCCGTGAGGATAGGGTATACTTTTAATAGCTTCCCGGGCTGCCGGTTTCTGCAGAAGATAAAACGGCGCCGGCCAAGATACGGGGGTGTACAGGTTTCGACGGGGGTGTTGAAGCCGGAGAAGCGAGCCGCAGTCTCCCAGTCTGCGTTAAAAAGGGAAACTTAAAAATAAACGCAAAAAACAATAGAAGTTTAGCGGTAGCAGCTTAATTCAGCTGCGCTTGTCGGCCTCGGCTCACCTGTAGGCGGAGATCAGCGGCATAATATATACAGGAAAACTTCGTGTGAATGCCCGGCAGCACGGGGGAACGACGGGATAGCTGACGATATAGCCTGCCTGTAGGCGATGTCTGAAGCGAAACTTAAAATACAGGCTGCGCTCGGAGACGCTTCTGTGGATATGCTTTCGGACATGGGTTCGATTCCCATCACCTTCACCAGCAAAACATTGAAAAACCGACGGTTTCAGCCGTCGGTTTTTTCGTTCGCAGCATTTTAGAAATATCTTGGCAGATTCAGCTCTGTCAGAATGTTTTCTACCGATTTTCTCACGATACTTTTTTGGCTTCTCCGTCGGTTTGACTTGGCCTGAATTTGCCTGATACGAGAAAAGGGGCGGGCCTTTTGGAGGCCCGCCCCTTTTCTCGTATCGTGAAGATTTCGCTTACTGCAGATCATTTCATTTTCTGTGGTCTGGCGGAGCATCCCTATTCGTTTCCGCTGGAAGTGTCGCCGGGCTGATTGGCATCCGCCTGTTCTTCTGCCGCGGAAGCGGTCTTTCTGGCTTCCCGCGCGGCGGTATTGGTACGGACGTCGCCGTCGGTAACTTTTTTGAGTGTGGTCTGTTCGTTGGTAAAATCTTCATCAGCGCTGAACTGCAGCATATATTTGCAGATCTTTGTGACGTCGTCAAAATTTCTGCTGTTGTATGCCTGTGCGATATCGTAGAATGCCTGCGCCTTGAAATTATAATAGTCATCGAGGATCGCTCCTGAGATTTCGTCGGAATAATCGAGACTGTACTGCCCTGAGGACTCCGTGATTTCCATCGCCAGTGTGAAGGCGTCGCCGAAACTCTTCTCGCTGCATTTTGTCTTAAAGGTTTCGTATTTTGTCTTTATGGCCTCTACAGCGGTGATATTATCCGAGAGAGCGGAGATTTCGTCGGAGAACTCTTCACAGGAAGCATCATTGTAGTTTTTGAGGAGCGTCGCCGCATCCGTACTGCTGAGTTCGCCTTTGGTATAGCGGTCGTATGCCGCGGTGGCGGAGGAAGTGACGGAATCTTTGACTTCACTGACGAAACCGTCGTCATAAGCGTTTGCGGCGAAGATCTCTCTGCATATATCGAAGTCGCTGCTGTCGAAAGCTCGTGTGAATTTATCCGCCGGGCTGAAGAACGTCTTATAAACTGTAAATGCAGCAGCAGCGATAATTAAAATCGCGATGACCAGAATCAGAGCGGCGCGCCGCTGTTTTTTCTTTCTGTTCTGTCTGTGCTGAAAGTCGTTTCCAAATCCTGAATTGTACTCGGGAAGGAAGCGGACTGTGTTATAGTCGTTCTTTTTGATCTCGTACATTGCTCTATATCCTCCGTCGGTTTTTGCTCTGACGTATTGTGTGAAAACTTTCCTATATGATAAAATATACCGTATTTGAACAGAATAATAAAGAACAAAATTTTTTTACGCTTTCTAATGATCGCCGGGAAGCGAGACGGCAGAAGGTTGTCCGGCGTCTATGACGCCGGGAGATTTACAGAATATGCGGGCTGGCTCAGAGACAAAAGGGGCGGCCCCGTGGATACGGAGAGGGATTTATGATTGAAATGAAAGATATTCTCGTCATCGTTGACGTTCAGAAAGGCTTTACGAAAGATTATACGGTAGAAAAAATTCCGGTAATCGAAGATCTGCTCAGCAGACGTGTCTTTGATACTGTAATAGCGACTAAATACTGGAATACGCCGGACAGCAATATCAGCCGGCTGATGGGGTGGAAGGATCTCTGTACGGAGGAAGAACAGGATCTGGTGCCGGAGATCGAGCCGTATGTGGACCACATCACTGCAAAAAATATTTATTCGGGTGTGACTCCGGAACTGGTGGAGCTGCTGAAGGAACTCGGCGGGGGCCGGCTGCCGGAGTACGTATTTCTGCTGGGATTTGATACAGAATGCTGTCTTCTGTCCACCGCTGCGGATCTCTTCGAGATGGGCGTGCGTCCGCTGGTCCTGACGGAGTATTCCGGTTCTCATGACGGTCCGAAGTACCATGATGCGGGGATCGTCGCCATGGAACATCTCATCGGTCCGAATTTTCTCATAGAGAAAAATGATATAAAATGTAAGGAAGATATCAGGACTATCGTACTTGATGTTATGAGCAAATCCGTATAACATAGTGACGACGGCTTCCTCATCCGCGGGAGGAGAGAGCTGCTTTCGGAATTCGGTGGGGGGGATGGGATGCTTCACTGAAATTCCACGATGAAAATCCGGAGAAGCAGGGGCTTTTCCGGCACTGTGCTGAATCGTCTGCAGAGTTCGGATCCGGCTGATTCGTCGGAGTTTTGCTGCGATTTGAAGATCACATGATCGAAAGACTTCGGAATTTCCGGCGTGCGGCGGAGAGTCTCTTTTCACCGGCGGGACACACCGGATTTTTCCAGTCGGGGGTAAAGGAGGTAAATCGATGAGATGGATGAAAAAGCTGACTTCGATATCACTATGCGCGGCGCTGATCACAGGGAGCGCGGTTTTCGCATCTGCGGATGCCAAGGATACTTATGTGTCTATGGGCGCGGATCTGACAGTAGAACAGCGGGCGAAAGTGCTGGAGCTCATGGATCTGACAGAAGACGATCTGGCGGATATGGATGTGGTTCAGATCACCAATGAAAAAGAACACGAGATGCTGGGAGGTTATCTTCCGAACAGTGTCATCGGTTCCCGCGCTCTTTCCTGCGTACGGGTAGATAAAAAGAAGTCGGACGGAATACAGGTTACCACGAAAAATATCACTTACTGTACGGAGGGGATGTATCAGAACGCGCTGATTACAGCGGGTATCGAAAACGCCGACGTCATCGTCGCGGGGCCGACGAATATTTCCGGAACCGCGGGACTGGTAGGAGCGATGGAAGCTTATCAGGAATTGACCGGCAAAGCGATTTCTGAAGAAAATAAAGACGCGGCGGTCAATGAAATCGTCGCGACCGGAAATCTGGCGGATGATCTGGGAAGTGCCGAAGATGCGGAAAATCTCATGGCTCTCGTCAAGCAGAAGGTTATTTCGGCAGATCTGAACAGCGAAGCGGATATCCTGCAGGCGATCGAGGACGCCGCATCTCAGATCGGCGTTTCCCTTACCGATGCGGAAAAGGAACAGATCCTGTCTCTGATGAAGAAGATCGGCGATCTGGATATCGACATGGATGCGCTGAAGCAGCAGGCTTCCGATATTTATGACCGTCTCAAGGATCTGGGCGTAGATATGAGCGATTTGGATAAAGACACGATCGTCAGCGCTATCTCTAAATTTTTTGCAGGTATTATAGAGTTTTTTAAAAACCTGTTCAGTTAAGCCATTTCTCAGGGTGGAAGATGTGCGGCTTCAGAGATGGTAAGAAGAATCCGGAGACTATCTTTCCGGTCCTGTTTCAGAAAATGAGAGCGCCGGCTGTAAGCTTACAGCCGGCGCTGTTGTTTTTTGAAGATGCGAGCGCTATATTACCGTCGGATTCGGATCTTTGTCCAGCAGGCGTGTGGTATTCGTAACGGCGGTAGCCATAAGCCAGCCGTATTCGCTGTCCGGTTCAAAAGGGTTGTCCTCTCCGTAGATCTCCGGCGGACAGTAGACATCTGCCGAGGCGACCACCACCCGGCGTCCGACGCTGAGAATCTTGGATTTTACCAAGATATATTCCGCTTCTTTCGGTACGCCGCGGATAAATGTTACATTGATATCCACCGTACCCACCGGTTCGCAGTCCACGGAAATCCAGGAAAGCGTTCCGGCAGCCGCGTCGATATAATAGCAGAGCATTCCTCCCTGCAGATTATGGAAAGGATTGCGCTGCCACGGTTTGATATAATATTTTACGATATATTCGTCGTCCTCCGTGTAATCCACGAATTCCATCTGAAAAATTTCGCTGCCCGCAGCTTCGTTCAATTCGGGACTGCGGTCGCTCATTTCGATCAGTTTTTGCTTGCGCTCTTCACGAGACCATTTCATTCGTAAAACCTCCTGTATCTTTATGGGAATACTTTTATGATAACATGTTCCTGTGTTATTTCTCATTTATTTTGCCGGCGGCTGAAAAATTTTTTGCCGGCTGCGTTCGAAAAAAATATCAAGATATGGGATTTGATGCAAAACGGTCGAAGCCCTTGTATTTTAATGGAGCGAGAGGGTTCATTTTTGGGGGACTCATTTTTGATGATAGATGAAACATACTATATATAGTTTATGAATGGGGGATATGACGAATATGAATACATTATATTGGGGGAGTGTCGATTCGTTTCTATAGACATGGATTCTGCATTCTGATAAAATAAAGAGCAATAAAAAGACTATTTTCCGCAGAATGGATGGAAACGCTTTCTGTGGAAATATATATAAAAACACAAGATGTTGTACAGAGGCATCGGAAGAGCGAGGGGAATTATGAAAGTCATAAAAAGAGACGGCAGTACGGTGGAATTCGATCGCAGCAAGATCGAGAATGCGATCCGCAAGGCGAACGCGGCGGTGGATGAGAACGAGCGGATCGAAGAGTGTGAAATTGTCTCTATCGCGGATTATATCGCTTCGAGGAAGCGCACGCGTCTGCTGGTGGAAGATATTCAGGATATGGTAGAACACAAACTCATGGAAGCGGAAAAGTTTACTCTGGCCAAAGCATATATTATCTACCGCTATTCCAGGGCTTTGGTGCGCAAGGCGAACACGACAGATGAATCCATTCTCAGCCTGATTCAGAACAGCAATAAAGATGTGATGGAGGAAAATTCCAATAAGAATGCCGTGATGGCCTCCACGCAGAGAGATCTGATCGCGGGAGAGGTTTCTAAGGATCTGACAAGGAGAATGCTTCTTCCGGACAAGATTTCCAAGGCTCATGAAGAGGGTGTTCTGCATTTCCACGACGCTGATTATTTTCTGCAGCCGATTTTCAACTGCTGCCTGGTAAATATCGGCGATATGCTGGACAACGGCACTGTCATGAACGGAAAGCTCATCGAATCTCCGAAGAGTTTTCAGGTGGCCTGCACCGTCATGACTCAGATTATCGCGGCGGTGGCCAGCAGTCAGTACGGAGGTCAGTCGGTAGATGTGTGTCACCTGGGAAAATATCTGAGACGCAGTTATAATAAATTCAGGAAGCAGATTGAAAAAGACTGCGGCGATCAGGTGGATGAAGCTATTATCGAAAAGCTTACCTGCGATCGTCTGAGAGACGAATTGAGATCCGGCGTTCAGACGATTCAATATCAGATCAATACCCTGATGACGACTAACGGCCAGTCGCCTTTCGTCACTTTATTCCTCAATCTCAAAGAGGACGACGAATATGTGCGGGAAAACGCTATGATCATCGAGGAGATTCTTCGTCAGCGTCTGGAGGGGATTAAAAACGAAAAGGGCGTCTATGTCACGCCGGCTTTTCCGAAATTAATTTACGTTTTAGACGAACACAACTGCCTGAAAGGCGGAAAATACGATTATATCACGGAGCTGGCGGTCAAGTGCTCCGCAAAGCGGATGTATCCGGATTATATCTCCGCAAAAAAAATGCGGGAATATTACGAGGGCAATGTTTTCAGCTGCATGGGATGCAGGAGTTTTCTGTCGCCGTGGAAGGATGAGGACGGAAATTACAAGTTTGAAGGCCGTTTCAATCAGGGGGTCGTCAGCATCAACTTGCCGCAGATCGGGATTATCGCCGCAGGAGATGAAGATAAGTTCTGGGAACTTCTGGACGAGCGGCTTGAGTTGTGTTACGAGGCTCTGATGTGCCGCCACAACGCGCTGAAGGGCGTAAAGTCGGACACCAGTCCGGTGCATTGGCAGTACGGGGCTATCGCACGTCTGGGCAAAGGCGAAGTCATCGATAAATACCTGTACGGAGGATATTCCACGATTTCTCTGGGCTACATCGGCATCTATGAGATGACGAAACTGATGAAAGGCGTCAGTCACACCGATCCGGTGGGCCGGGAATTCGCCTTCCGCGTCATGAATTATATGAATGCAAAATGCAGACAGTGGAAAGAGGAGACCGGCCTGGGCTTCGCTCTGTACGGAACACCGGCGGAATCCCTCTGTTACCGGTTTGCCCGCATCGATCAGGAGCGCTTCGGTACTATCGAGGATATCACGGATAAAGGGTACTACACAAACTCTTATCACGTGGATGTGAGAGAAGAAATCGACGCTTTCACCAAATTTAAATTTGAAAGTGATTTTCAGAAGATTTCCTCCGGCGGCTCCATTTCTTATGTGGAAGTGCCGAATATGAAGAATAATCTGGAAGCGCTGGAGGATGTGGTGAAGTTCATCTATGAGAATATTCTCTATGCCGAATTCAATACAAAGTCGGATTACTGCCAGGAATGCGGATTTGACGGAGAAATTCTCATCAATGACGATAACGAATGGGAATGCCCGAACTGCGGAAATAAAGATCAGAACAAGATGAACGTGACGAGGCGGACCTGCGGATATCTGGGCGAAAATTTCTGGAATGTGGGGAAGACAAAAGAAATCAAATCCAGAGTGCTTCATCTGTAAACCCGGAGGAAGAGGCGCGTCATGAATTATGCAAAAATAAAAAAGCACGATATCTCTAACGGTCCCGGCGTCCGCGTCTCCCTGTATGTCAGCGGATGCACCCACCACTGCAAAAACTGTTTTAATCCCGAGACCTGGGATTTCTCATTCGGCGAACCCTTTGATCAGAGTGCGGAGACGGAGATTCTCGAGGCGTTGGAGCCGCCGTATATCAAAGGTCTTTCTCTCTTGGGAGGCGAACCCTTTGAACCGCAGAACCGGTCGGAACTGGCGGATTTCGTAAAAAAGGTCAGAGAGAGATATCCGGGAAAGTCGGTCTGGTGTTATACCGGTTACGACTACGAGAAAGATCTTCTGACCGGCCGGATCGGCAGTCCGGAATCCGCAGATGAGCTTCTGTCGCTGATCGATGTCCTGGTGGACGGAGAGTTTATCGAGGAAGAGAAAGTGATCGATCTCCGGTTCCGGGGTTCTGAGAACCAGCGCATCATCGATGTAAAAAAATCCCTGCAGGCGGATGAAGTAGTGCTTTGGAGCGACGGCAGCGGACAAGACGGACAGGAGGACGAACTGCCGCAGAAATGAAAAAGCGGAGCGCCGGACAGAAGGAAGGCGAAGGACAGGACAAGAGCGGAATTGTTTTTAAAATGCGGCGAATTATCCTGCGGCGAACACGCAGAGAACGGAATAGGGATAAAAAAGAAGAACCCGTATATGATTGCGTCATATACGGGTTCTTCTTTTTCTGTCCGGACATGTGTTTTGCATCATTCCGAAAAGTACAGCGAGATGTTCTGAGGATTCTTTCCTCTGAATGTGTGATTGAGATTGGGAGGGGGATCGGCGGAGACCTGTTCGACCGGCCTTTGACAGAAATGCTATTTTGCATTACAATATAGATAAAGATAAATTGCAATACAAGATAGGAAGGAGGGGAGGCAATGATTCCTTCTCAGATGCTGAAAGGGACTCTGGAAGGCTGTATTCTAACAGTCATAGGGCAGGGTGAGGTTTACGGATATGAGATTTCACAGAAATTGGAGCGGTATGGTTTCGGTAAAATTGCGGAGGGGACGATTTATCCGCTTTTGCTGCGCCTCGAAAAAAATGGTTGTGTGTCGTCATTCTACCGGAAATCAGAGGTGGGACCCAGGAGAAAATATTATACTCTGACAGAGCGAGGATGCAATGAGAGAGACGCCTTTTTTCAGAATTACGAAAGATTGACAGCGGCAGTGAGCCGTCTGCGCAAAGAGATCGGTGCAGAAATCCGGAGAATGCCGGACTCTCTGATGACGGGAGGTGTCGGAGAGGAAGAAGCCGCGGTATTTTTCAGGAAAAAAGATGTGAAGGAAAGGAAGAGTGAGGGAGGAGCTTCAGATGAATAAGAAGACGAGAGAACTGCTGAGGGAGAATAATCTGCTGGAAGAGCAGCTGGGAGACGAATACCGGTCTGTTCTGACAGATATCGTCGTGTATCTGCGTTCTGCGGATATCACATTTCTTCGTCAGGAAAGGATACGCCGTGATATCACCGATATGTTTTTCGACGGAGAACAGCGGGGCGATTCGGTGCGGGACATCATCGGACGTGACTACAAATCTTTCTGCGACGACATCATCGATGAGACGCCGAAGCGGAACTTTCGGCAGAAAATTCTGTCTGTGATGGGAGACGGCTGTCTTTATCTGAGCGTTCTTCTGTCGCTATGGCTTGCCGCCGGAGCCGCGGCTTTTCTCGCGGGTTCCTCTGATCGGCCGTATCTGACGATGACTGTGGGAAACGTCGTCAACCTGGCAATCTTTTTGTTTGCGGCTGTATTTTTGGTCGAGTTCATCTCTAAAAATTCTTTTCGCACGGAACTTCTGCGAAAACCGTTCGTCTGGGGGCTGACCGCGGCTGCGCTCGCCGTGGGAATTGCCGCAGGCGTCTTTCTGAGAGCGGAGTTGTTTGTGGTTCATATCGCAGTTGCTGCTGCAGTCGTCGTCTTATTTTTTATATTGCATAAAATAATCAGCAGCCGGGAAGAATGAAGGCAGAACGATGAATAACGAACCGGAACAGGCGGCCGCAGTACATGACGCGGCGGATCCCCGAAGCGGCACAGACAGAGCTCCGCGCTTATGGTATAATAGCTTCAACTTAGCGACTTGCAAGAGAAGCGAAGCAAGAGCTTAGTTGGACTTATACCTGTCCCTCGGCGACAGGCGAGTCCGGACAGAAGGAAGACGAAGACTGAGCCGTAGCTGACATGGTATCATAGCTTCAACTTAGCGACTTGCGAGAGAAGCGAAGCAAGAGCTTAGTTGGACTTATACCTGTCCCTCGGCGACAGGCGAGTCCGGACAGAAGGAAGACGAAGACTGAGCCGTAGCTGACATGGTATAATGAAATATTCGAAAAATTGTGTATAGTCTATTGCATCGGAGGAATTTATGCGGAAAGTACCTGTAAATATCAAAAAACTGAAGGCAAATGCGGCTCTGCCGGTGTACAGTTCGGCAGCTGCGGCGGGGGCGGATCTGCGCGCCTGCCTGGAGGAAGATGTGATAATTCGTCCGGGAAAGACGGAGATGATCTCTACGGGATTGGCGATGGAAGTGCCCGAAGGCTATGCGGGTCTGATTTATGCCAGAAGCGGCCTGGCATCCAAGCGTGGTCTGGCGCCGGCCAATAAGGTAGGCGTGATCGATTCAGATTACAGAGGCGAGATCATGGTGGCGCTGCACAACCACTCGGAAGAAGCCGCTGTCATATCTCATGGAGAACGGATCGCGCAATTGATCATCACGCCGTATTTGACCGCGGAATTCACGGAAAAAGAAGTGCTGGAAGAAACTGAGCGCGGTTTTGGCGGTTTTGGTTCCACCGGTATAAAATAGTCTGGGAGCGGGATTATCTGCGGCTCTCAGTAAAAATTGGAAATATTTTCTTCTTATGGATGTAAAAATATACTGAAAATGCTATTTGTAAAAGCGAACAAGTATGTTATGATAAAAAACATCCAGGATATGTTAGAAGTGTAGCGAAACAATTACGGAGGATAACATTTTATGAACAAAACAGAATTGATTGCAGCTATGGCTGAAAAAACAGGCAGCACGAAGAAGGATGCAGAGGCGACACTCAATGCCATGATTGCGAGCATCACCGAAGCGCTCGTTGCAGGAGATAAGGTTCAGCTGATCGGTTTTGGCACATTTGAAACGAGAGACAGAGCTGCAAGAGAAGGCAGAAACCCGAGAAAACCTGGCGAAATGATCAAGATTCCTGCATGCAAGGCTCCTGCCTTCAAAGCGGGTAAGGCACTCAAGGACGCCGTTAATAAATAGTCCTGTTGATAATCGAATGAAAAACCGCGTCTTTCAGAAGACGGGGCAGCGGAAGCGAGGATGTTTTTGAAGCGGACTTCGCGCGGCGTTTAAGATGATTTCACAGATGAGTCGGTTTGACTGATCTGCGGAGGCCGGCGTAAGAAGTAAAGTTTCGGAACCATCCTCGTTTTGCGTCTGAAAAAGATGAAATCTTACAGGCGGCGCTTTTATGGATGGTATCAAAAAGATTCTTTTAAGGAACTTCTTGACAAACGGAAAAAATGTGATATTATTTTATTAGTTAGTTTAAACTAACAAGGGAAAATTGATTTCGGCTCTCTGATCGCAGCAGTTGAGGAAAAAATCTTTCTTCAGGAAGGATCAGAAAAACTCCTTCTCGATGAGAGAGCCATTTTTTTTAACACTTGGTTAGCTGTTGCTAACTAAAGAGATGGAATTAATTTTACTGTAAGAAATGCAGAGGAGGTCGCGGCTGTGCTCGAAAAATATCTGATCCGGCATTGTTCCCCTACGCTGGCGTCTCTGAAGACGGCAAATCTGTTTAACGTACCGTTTGAGACGGAAGAGGATCTTGAAAATCAGATTCACAGCTGGAATGCATGTCTGACGGATAAGGGCGTGAGCCTGACAATCCTGCGGGTCAGGCGCAAAAATGCGCTCGTCTATGTATATCGGAAATCGAGACTGCACAGAGAGCTTACACAGGCTGCAACAGCGGATTTTCTTCTGAAGTACGGATATGAAAGCAGCGATGTGGACGGGGCGGTAGAGCGCTTAAAGCGGAGGCTGCAGGAGAAAGAAACCTTTCCGCATGAAATCGGGGTTTTTCTCGGTTATCCGCTGGGCGATGTGATAGGGTTCATCGAAAATGGCGGAGATAACTGTAAATGCGCTGATTGCTGGAAGGTTTACTGCGATGAGAGGGAAGCGAAGAAGACGTTTGCGAGGCTGAAAAAATGTCAGGAAATGTATTTCCTTCTCTGGATGAGGGGAAAAAGTGTCCGACAGCTTACAGTGGCAGCCTGAAGGCTGTTTTAAGGGAGGTTATCATGAGTAAAATTGCGGTAGTTTACTGGAGCGGTACGGGAAATACGGAGATGATGGCGTCGAAGGTACTGGAAGGCGCCAGAGCCAATGGAGCGGAGGCGGTTTTATACACTGCGTCGCAGTTCAGAGGATCTCTGATGGACCAGTATGATGCCGTGGCATTCGGATGCCCGTCTATGGGTGCGGAGGAATTGGAAGAGCAGGAGTTCGCTCCGATGTTTGCGGAATGTGAGCCGAAGCTGAAAGGAAAACGGATTGCGCTTTTCGGATCTTATGGATGGGGCGACGGTGAATGGATGCGTCTGTGGGAGGATTCCTGTGTGAGCGACGGCGCACTGCTGGCTCACAGCAGTGTAATCTGTAACGAAGCTCCGGATGAGAATATAAAAAAACAGTGCTCAGAGCTGGGAGCAGCTCTCGCGGGATAACGGGCGGATACGGTACGGTATCGTTTTGAACACGGACATTCATCGCAAACATCGACCGTCTGTCCGATTCAAATAAAGAGAAATAATGACGATATGTTGAGGTGCAGAAAAAATCGTACAGAAGGAATCGGCTGTTTTGACCGAAAGAGAGGAGGTATCTATGAGTATTTTAGTAGAAGACTGATGAGAGCGT
>CAJLHL010000031.1 GCA_905206455.1 uncultured Eubacteriales bacterium | reverse complement strand
GTTTTGCCTTGACTTCACAGAGAAAAAGGAATAAAATAAGTATTACAAATGTAAGATTTATATGCACGATAGCCGTTGGCTGTGATGGCAGAGGCTTCAAAAATATGGGCGGGGCAGGAAAAAAGCCCGGCAGGGTCTTTTGCCGAAAATACTGTCAGGGAGGTGATATAAATGAAAAAATTGCCGCAGATTTCCGATGCGGAGTTTGAGGTGATGAATGTCATATGGAAATACGCGCCGATCAATACAAATGATATTGTGGACAGGTTGTCGAAGGAAAGTGACTGGAGTCCGAGAACGATTCAGACGATGTTATCGCGGCTGGAAAAAAAGGGGGCGCTGTATCATGAGAAAGAGGGGCGTATTTTCGTCTATTCGCCGGCGGTTCCGAAGGAGAGTTATCTCCAAAAGGAGAGAGGCACGTTTCTCCATCGTTTTTTCGATGGAGCGCTGAATCAGATGATGGTCAGTTTTCTCAATGATAATGATCTGAGTGACAGCGATCTCGATGAACTTCAGGCGATTCTGAATGAAAAGCGTGAGAAAAAGAGGCGGTAATTATGCTGGTTATGCGTTTGATCGTGAGTAATCTTTTCACAGCTTTGTTTATCTGTCTTATTTTTCTGACGAAACGGCTGCTGGGCGAAAGACTTTCCGCAAAATATCATTATTATATCTGGTTCCTTCTGCTGCCGTCTCTCGGAATGGTTCTGGTTCCCTCTTCTGTGTTGCGGAATTTTTCTGCACCGGCGATGCTTTATGAAGGTATCGCAGCATCTTCTGTCAGAGGGGGAACTGATGATATATACCTCGGTTTTTCAGCGAGTATAGGAGCGGAAGATATCACGGACACTCTTACCGATGCGGATCGTTCGGCGTTTTGTGCTTTTTTGCTCGCAGTGTGGCTGGCCGGAGCTCTGATCGCCGCAGGTATTTATCTGCACGGTTTCATCCGGCTGCGGGCAATTCACCGAAAGGGTGTATTTCCGCCGCGGCACCAGAAAGAACTCTTTCAGAGATGCTGTCTCAGAGTAGGGATCAGGGAAGAGAAATGGGAAAATATCGTTTTTCTGCAGTCGGATCTTTTGAGCGTTCCATGCAGCTTCGGTGTTAAGAAGCAATATGTGATTGTTCCGGGATTCTGTCTGGAATTTCTGAGAGAGCGGGAAGTAGAGCATATTCTGCTTCATGAGCTGACGCATGTCCGCCATCGGGATAATCTGGTCAATTCTTTGTTTTGTGCAGTGCAGGCGATTTTCTGGTTTCATCCTTTTTTGTGGGGAGCTCTGGCGCAGATGCGTCAGGATCGTGAGATCTACTGTGACTGGTCGGTCCTCGGCCTGCTGTACGACGATGAGGCGCGTAGGGATTACGGTCAGACGCTTTTGCGGTTTGCGGCCCGGGATCGGATGCAGAATCTGTACACTGTCAGCGGACTGTGCGGCAACAGGGAAGGACTGAAGCGCCGGATTCTTTGCATCACGAATTTCAGACGGGAAAGTCGGAGAACGTCGCTGAGAGGAGTGTCGGTACTGTGTGTCGCAGCGTGTGTCATAATTTTTCAGCTTCCGGTGCTTTCCGCATTTTCCTCAGACAGGGGAGATGTTTATCGGCCGGAGGATTCGATGACTGTCATCGATCATGACTTCAGCCGATATTTTTCAGATATGCCGGGATGCGCGGTCATCTATGATCAGGAAGCCGACAGATATGAAGTATATGACCGTCGGAAAGCTTTTCAGAGAGTGTCTCCGTGTTCTACATATAAGATTTACAGCGGGCTCAATGCACTGGAAGAAGGTCTGATCTCGCCGGATCACAGTGTAATCCCGTGGAACGGAACAAAATACGCTTTTTCTTCCTGGAATCAGGAGCAGAACCTGTCCTCCGCCATGCAGCGATCGGTAAACTGGTATTTCAGTGAACTGGACCGTCGGTCAGGAATTCGGAAACTGGAAGAATTTTACCGGAAAATCGGCTATGGCAATGAGTATGTGGGAAAAGATACGGAAACTTATTGGAACGGTTCCGCACTGAAGATTTCTGCTGTAGAGCAGACCGAGCTGCTGAAAAAATTCTATCACAATGAATTCGGCTTTAAAGAAGAGAATGTCTCTGCGGTGAAAGAAGCGATGCTCGTAGCTCAGTCAGGGGACGTTAGACTCTACGGAAAGACAGGAACAGGCAGCCGCGGCACAGAGGTGCAGAACGGCTGGTTTGTCGGATTTGCGGAAAAAGGAGAGAAGACACTTTTCTTTGCGGTCAGTCTTCAGAGTGAAGACGGCGCTTCCGGCGGCCGGGCGATGGAGATCGCCTGTGAAATTCTGCGGGAGAAGGGAATTTATGTCACCGTATGATCTGCAGGATATGGTATCATCGTGATAAAACGGGGGTGTTCCGGAGTTGGAAATCTGTTCTTCGGAAACACCCCGGTATTTTAAAATTTAATACTACAAATGTAATTTTAAAGAAAGAAGACGAGGGATGAGACAATTTATTGCTGCGGCAGCTCTGATCGCTGCCGTTATAATTTTCACAGCGGCCTGTGATACAGCTGACAGCGCGTTTTCCGCCGACTGGCGGGGTGAGACAGGAGAGAGCGATTCGGCAGGAGACAAAGGGAATGCAGAAAGGGGGAATCTTTCGGAAAAAATCGATGAAAAGGAAATTTCCGATCTGACAGCGCAGTGTGAAGCAGTGGTCTCGATGTATTGCGATATCTATCCGGGAGAAAAGGGCGCGGACGGAGACGGAAACAGAAAAGGCAATCCGGATCGGGATCTCATCGACCGGATTGAGGACCGGCTGGCGGAACGGGGATTTCCCGTTCTCAATACGGATCCGGTCTGCCCTCCTTTTCTCGAAAATCCGGAAGAGATTTTCGAGTTTTGGGAATCGATGAAGAGCGGGAAGGAGACGGCGGAGCAGAATTTAATCTGGGTAAAACCTTCCGGCGGTTTTTACTATTGCAGCTTGAGATTTTGCAAAGGGGAAAAATACTGCATTACAGCATCGGTATCTTTTGATGAAAAGGGTGGGATGGAAATCGATGGCTTTGGAAAAAATACTGTCATCGGCTGGGAGCTGACGGAACGGAAACATTTTTACTATGGTTTCGAGGATTCCTATTCGTTTGCTTCAGATGACTATGTAATGATTCGTCTGGAGCCGGAGGATCCGGAGATGGGCGATTACCGCAAAAAATATATCAGTCCGGTGGGATACAGCGGAGCAAATCTGTTTCTCTGCAGCTGGGATTCTTCAGATTACGGGGATCTCTGTTTCAATGATCTGCTGGAGTATCTGTATGAGATGAAGACTGGCAGTTCTTTTGATGAAAAAACATACCCGTCTTTTACAGATCCGTACTATTATTACCGTATTCCGGAAGGGATATTTGAACGTACTATTTTGCCGTATTTTGATATTTCACTGCCGGAATTTCGCCAAAGGACGCTGTACGACAGCAGAAATAAAAGCTATCCCTGGCAGTCGTCTTACGGCGACCATCTTCCTGAATATTCTTCACTGGTGCCGGAGGTTCGCAGCTGCCGGCAGAATCAGGACGGCACGATTACGCTGTCTGTAGATGTAATGTGTGCCGATTTGAGAATCGATCGGTTGTTTTCTCACGAAGTGACCATCGGCTTTTCAGAAGAGAACAGAGAACAGTTTCAATATCTGGCGAATAAGATCACTTATTTAAGCGAAGGATTTACTCTGCCGGAGGCGGAACCTCGTCTGCTGCCTCAAAAAAATCGCACAGCATAAAACAAAAACACATTAACCTGTCTCTCCGTGACAGGCGAGTCGTGACAGGAAAAAGACGAAGACTGCGCTGCAGCCGGTATGGTATAATAATTCTGATTGTTGACCTTGCGGCGTCGCCGCAGGGAAGATTATGGTATAATAGCTTCAACTCAGCGATTTACGGGAGAAAAGCGAGACAGGATAGTTGAACGGGCAAAGCTCTCGTCGCAAACAGAAGACGGTTTTTATACAGGTGTTTCCGGAGGCCGGGGTTTTGAGGGACACGCAGCGGTCGGTTCCCAGACGGCAGGTGAGCCGCGCGGGAAGGAAAAACGAAGGCTGCGCCGTAGCCGGCATAGTACAATCATCCCGACAATGTATCCGGGGTTACGGCGGCAGGGACCGGATACGGGAAATGCAAAGGAGAGGGATTCTCCGGCGCTGTGCGGAGATCTCTGCGGAAATATGATCCGGGGAGTTTGTCGCAGTTCTGTTTCAGCAGGATCTGTCTGGCCGCGATGGTGCGGGATTTTTCAGGTAATAGGAGGTTGATGTTCTTGAATATCAGAGATTTATATAGAGAATACGCATCTCTCTCCGGCAATGCGGTGGAGATCAGCGGATGGGTGCGGACAAACCGGGCGTCGAAATCCTTCGGTTTTATCGAATTGAATGACGGTACGTTTTTTCGTTCGGTTCAGGTAGTTTATGAAAAAGCGTTTCTGGAGAACTTTGAAGAGATCTCCCGGGTACTTACAGCTTCTGCGGTGACGGTGCGGGGGATCGTAGAGCTGACGCCGGAGGGAAAGCAGCCTTTTGAAATCAAAGCGCGCAGTGCGGAAGTGGAGGCGCTGTCGGATCCGTCCTATCCTCTGCAGAAAAAGCGTCACAGTATGGAATTTCTTCGGGAAATCGCGCATCTTCGTCCCAGAAGCAATACTTTTTCAGCGGTTTTTCGGGTCAGATCCCTGCTGGCATATGCTGTTCACAAATTTTTCCAGGAGCGCGGATTTGTCTATGTCCATACGCCGATTATTACGGGCAGCGACGCTGAAGGCGCGGGAGAGATGTTTCACGTGACTTCTTTCAATCTGGGGAAATTACCGCGGTCAGAAAGCGGTGCCGTGGACTATAGCCGGGATTTCTTCGGAAAACCGGCGTCTCTGACGGTAAGCGGGCAGCTGGAGGCGGAAATCTTTGCGCTGGCGTTTAAAGACGTCTACACTTTCGGTCCGACATTCCGGGCGGAAAATTCCAATACGGCGCGTCATGCCTCTGAATTCTGGATGATCGAGCCGGAAATCGCCTTTGCGGATTTAAAAGACGATATGGATCTGGCGGAAGATATGATTCGCTTTCTCATCGCTTATGTGCTGGAAAACGCACCGGAGGAAGTAGATTTTTTCGATTCTTTTGTGGCAAAGGGTCTGAAGCAGCGTCTGATTTCTGTCGTAGATGCGGATTTTGCCAGAATCACCTATACGGAAGCGGTGGAAATACTAAAAAAATCAGGAAAAGCTTTCGAATATCCGATAGAGTGGGGGATCGATCTGCAGACGGAGCACGAACGTTATCTGACAGACGAAGTTTTTAAAGGGCCGGTTTTTGTTACGGATTATCCGAAAGAAATCAAGGCGTTTTATATGCGTCTCAACGATGACGGGAAGACGGTGGCGGCGGCGGATCTCCTGACGCCGGGAATCGGAGAAATCGTCGGAGGCAGCCAGAGAGAAGAACGCCGCGAGGTACTGAAGGCCCGTATGGAAGAGATGGGAATGGAGGAAGAAGGCTACGAGTGGTATCTCGACCTTCGGAAATACGGCGGTGTGAAACACGCCGGTTTCGGTCTCGGCTTCGACCGTATGGTCATGTATGTGACTGGTATGGCGAATATTCGGGATGTGATTCCTTTCCCGAGGACGCCGAAGTCTCTGGAGTTCTAAGTTTTTCCGGGGGATCGGCGAAAAAGGGGCGGAAAAAAGCATAAAACTGTCAAGAGAACGGATACGCCGTGCAGATGGGAGTACAGAAATGAAAAATATCGATACGATTCTTTTTGACTTTGACGGAACGATCATGGACACCAATGATATGATCATTAAATCCTGGCAGTATACTTTTGAGCAGCTGCGGGGGAAAAAGGCGGAGGAAAGCGTCCTTCTGGCCACGTTCGGAGAACCGCTGAAAATGACGATGCATCATTTTTTCGGCGGAGATGCGGATGAGGTGGAAAAAAATGTGGAAATTTACAGAAGCTATCAGAAAGAGCATTTTCTCGATCTGATTCAGCTGTTTCCCGGCGTGTATAAGATGCTGGAAGAATTGCGAAAAAAAGGTTTTCGAATGGCTCTCGTAACTTCAAGACTGAAGCCTACCACATATCAGGGACTGGATAAATTCGGAATAGAAAAATTTTTTGATGTCATCATCACGGCGGACGATGTGACGAAGCATAAACCCGATCCGCAGCCGATCGATATCGCTTTGAAAAATCTGGAATCATCGAGAGAGCAGGCTGTCATGGTCGGCGATACAAAGCAAGACATTCTCTGTGCTAAAAATGCGGGAGTACCGGCTGTCCTGGTGAACTGGAGCGCGGCTATTCCAAAGGGAACTGCGTCGGGAGAGTATGTGCCGGATTACTGTTTGGAAACCCCGGGACAGCTGATCGATTTAATATCGACGATAAACGATCAAAGAAAAGCGGAAACCTCCGGTGAACCGCACGAAAAGTGACAAAATCAGAGAAAAAATTAAGATTTTTATCCCGATAGATTTCTTTACTTAGCTGGAAACATAGAATAAACTATATTGGTTCAAATCGAAACAGAGTTCTGACCGGTCGGTTTGACCGGAGCGTGAGGCCGATTTCAATACAGCGCCGGGCGGTATCTGTTTCTTCGGCCTCTGTGCAATCCGCGGCTTTTGCGGAACTGCTGAAACGAAACCTGTCTCTCCCGGAGGCAGGGGGCATCGGCGCTGTGTTATATTTTCAGTTAGGAGAAAAGGTATGAGTGAGAGAAGAAGGGCTGGGAAAAAGAGAGGAGGAAGGCGCGGAAGACACCTGTTTCTGAAAACAGTGCTGTGTCTGCTGATTCTCGCGGTCCTGACGGCAGGGTACGCCAGGTATATCGAGCCGAAAATGCTGATAGAGAAAACGGAGACGTATCAGTCTGAAAAGCTGACCGTTCTGCCAAACGGAGTAAAAATAGCAATTTTTGCGGATACTCACTTTTCGGAGTACTATACACCCGAAGATTTTAAGAAAGTAACAGAGAAAATTAACCGCCGGAATCCGGATTTTATATTTTTTCTCGGAGATCTGATCGACGATTTCAGCACTTATAAAGGGGATATACGAGAGGTGGAAACGGCGCTTGCGTCTCTGAAGGCAAAGGTGGCTAAGATCGCTGTTTTCGGCAACCACGATTACGGCGGAGAGATGGAATTCGATTATCCCGACGTGATGGAGGCCGGCGGATTCCAGCTGTTGGTAAACGAAAAAGCTGATTTTGATGAATTTAATATGACGATTCTGGGGATCGACGACGTGGTGATCGGTTATGGGGATCCCAGTTTTGCGGCTTCTCTGACAGACGATCGGTATAATATAGCTATCTGCCATGAGCCGGACGTGGCGGATGAACTGAAAACTTACTCTGTAGATCTGATGTTGTCCGGACATACCCACGGAAGGCAGATCAATCTCCGACTGTTTGACGATTATATTCTTCCCGCTTACGGAAAGAAATATATCAAAGGCCGTTATACGCTGCCGGCTTCGGACGGAAGCGATCTGTCGCTGTATGTGACAGGCGGCATCGGAATGACGAAGCTTCCGCTGCGGTTTGCATCGCCGCCGGAGGTAAATATGATCGATCTGAATAAATTCCCGGAATCGTAAGATTCCGGGAATCGCGGCTTTCTGCAGGAGACCGCGGAATTGCAATCTCTCATTTGCAGACGCCGGCCAGACAGCTGAAGATGACGGCTCGGATGACGAGATCGGACGGGATGGAAAAGGGAGGCTGCAGTGGGAAGTATTTTTATCTCGGAAAAAGCGTGTGCGCCGCTTCGAACGGCGCTGGAGGAAACGGGACATACCATTTATACGGTGAAATCTTCCGATGTGGTATACGATGCCATTTCCTCACATCCGGATATTTATATGTGTAAAATAAATAATGTATTGGTAATAGACGATTCAATTGTGATGGAGCCGGATCTCAGGCGGGTTTATATGGAAGAGCTGGAACGAAAGAGCGATGATCTTTCGGAAACTCCGATCATTCCGGTGATGCGCCCCAAAGATTCCGGGGGATATATCGTCTTTGAGATGGGCGGCATCGGTTATGAATATCCTTTTGACATAGCATATAATGCGGCGGTGACGGAGCGTTTTTTTATACATAACACAAAGTGGACTTCTCCGGCGCTGCTGGATCGTGCCAGAGGTGCCGGCCTGGAGATTATCTCCGTCAGACAGGGGTATACGAAATGTTCCTGTGTGACGGCGGGCGGCAATGCGCTGATCACCGCAGATGAGGGAATCATCCGGGCGATCACAGGATACAATGAGATACTGAGGGAAGAAATCCGGGAAAGACAGGCTTTCAAAGCGGCGGGAGATCAGCAGAGCTCCGGGGAGCGATCCGGTATCTGTGATTCTTCGAATTCTCGTGTGCTGACACAAAGCGATCTCGCGCAAGAAGATGTGCGGGAAGACGGTCTGATCGAGCTCCTCGCCGTACAAAAAGGCGGTGTGGCTTTAGAGGGTTTTGAATACGGTTTTCTCGGCGGCGCCCCTTACTGCATCGGCGATGCGGTGTACTTTAACGGCGATCTGTCCGCACATCCGGATTTTGAAGCTATCCGGGCGTTTCTGGGACGCCGCGGTTACCGCACGATTTATTTCGAGGACGAGCCTCTTACTGACATCGGCTCTGTCATTTATCTGCCGTGATTTCATAAGAGCAGCTTTTCTTTCGTCACAGATGAAAGCCGGAAGCTGAAACGCGAAAACGCAGAGCTTGATAAAAGGTTTTCGAACGAAGATACAGGAGAGAAAATGTGAATGAAGACACATGCGATTATACCGATATTTGTTCCTCATGAGGGCTGTCCAAATGATTGTGTTTTCTGTAATCAGAGAGTGATCACCGCGAGGGAGAAGGCGCCGGACAGAGCGGAAACGGTGCGGATCATCGAATCGCATCTAAAACAGATCGGGAAAAATCCGGGGATTTCTCATATCGAAATCGCTTTTTACGGCGGAAGCTTTACGGGGATCTCAATGGAGCGGCAGGCGGAGTATCTGAGCATCGCAGAGAGGTATAAGGAGGCAGGAAGAGTACAGGCGATACATCTGTCCACCCGGCCGGATTATATAAATGAAGAGATTCTGGATCAGCTGACTTTTTTCGGTACCGATGTAGTGGAACTGGGCGTACAGTCCTTCGATGAAGAGGTTTTGCTGCAGTCTGGCCGGGGGCATGGAAGAGAGGCGGTCTATCGAAGCGCGGAAATGATAAAGGAGCGGGGAATCGACTTGGGCATCCAGCTGATGGTGGGGCTTCCGGGAGATTCTTACGAAAAATCCATCGCGTCGGCAAGGGAAGCCGTAGCTCTGAACCCGGCTGTGGCGCGGATTTACCCTGCCGTTGTGCTGAAAGACACAGCGCTTTACAAGATGTATCTCAAAGGACAGTACCAGCCTCTGACGGAAGCGGATGCTGTGCGTACCGTCAAAGATATGCTCCGGATTTTTTATAGAGCGGACATCGATGTGATACGGGTGGGACTCAAGAGCAGCGATAATCTCGCCTCCAGCGGAACGGTCGGCGGCGGAACGTATCACCCGGCGTTTCGGCAGGTGGCCGAGTCGGCTCTGGCAAGGGAGGATCTGGAAGAGATGCTGGCGGAGCAGCTGAAAAGAATCCCGGAGAGTAATCAGACCGATCTGAGAACGACGTTCTATGCCGCGCCGGAGAGTTTTTCCAATATGATCGGAATGAAGAAGTCCAATAAATTGTACTTTGCTGAAAAATATCCCCGATTAAATCAGAAATTTGCCGTAGATTGTGCTTTGCCGCGGAATAAATACCGCGTTTATGTTGAATTCAACGGCAAATTATAGTAATATGTGTAGGAATTAAATTTTGAGTACAGATCTCAGAAATAATAATGAAGGAATGAAGAAAGGCGGAAAGTTATGAAAAGCATGAAGAAGTTTTTAGCTGTGGCGATGATTCTGCTCATGACAGCAGCATTGGCAGCATGCGGCGGCGATACCAAGGACAGCGGTTCCTCAGATAGTTCTGCAGATGCACCGAAAGCGTCCGGCGACGTTTTAATCGTAGGTACGGAACCTACGTTCCCACCGTTTGATACTACGGATGACAACGGTGACATCGTAGGTTTTGATATGGATCTCATCAAAGCGATCGGCAAGGATCAGGGATTTGAAGTGGAATTCAGAAATCTCGAATTCGACGGTCTCATTCCGGCTCTCACATCCGGTACGATCGATATCGTAGCTGCGGGCATGGATGCCAGTCCGGAAAGAGCGGAGCAGGTAGACTTCAGCGACTCTTATTATGAAGCCAGTCTCATCGTTGCGGTAGCGGCGGATAACGATACGATCACGGGCGTGGATTCTCTCACTCCGGATATGAAAGTAGCGGCACAGACCGGTACGACAGGTGCGAGACTCGTTCAGGAGCTCAAGGAACAGGGCAAAATCGGTGAAGCGGTTATCTTAAACGGTCTGGATACGGCGATGCTTCAGCTGATCAACGGCGATGTTCAGGCGGTTATCAACGATACTCCGGTAACTCAGGCGTACATTTCGAAGCAGGAAGGCAAGATCAAGATCGTAGGCGACAAGATCGAAGCGGACGCTCCTTATGCATTCGCGGTACAGAAGGGCAATTCGGAACTTCTCGAGAAGATCAACGCGGGTCTGAAGAAAGTTCAGGAAGACGGAACTTATGAAGAACTGCTGACGAAATGGTTCTCTCAGGCTGTGGAAGAGTAATAACTGTAAAAGCGAAATATTGCCGGCGAGCACCGGCAGCGAGGCCGCGGACAGATTGTCCGCGGCTCTTTTTCGTATGCGGCCGGCCTATAGAGATGAAAAGACAGACGCGTGCTTATACCGATCAAGGGTAGTTTTTCAAAGACAGTTTGTCTTAAATCCGCGTAGGAGGCTATATTGCAGCAGAATGTTATAAAAAGGAAACGGAGGCGAAGAGATGCAGGAAAGCGAGATTCAGTTTCATATCAAATGCGGCCCGGAAGATGTGGGCGGCTATTGTATTCTGCCGGGAGATCCCGGAAGATGTGCGGCGATCGCACGGCATATGGAAAATCCGGTCTTTGTGGGCTCCAATCGGGAATATATGATCTATACGGGAACTCTGGAGGGCGAGAAAGTCAGTGTTGTTTCCACCGGTATCGGCGGACCGTCCGCGGCGATCGCTATGGAAGAACTGGCCAATCTGGGCGTTCACACTTTCATCCGCGTAGGGACTTGCGGAGGGATCGATCTGGACGTGCTCTGCGGAGATCTGGTAGTGGCATCGGGGGCTGTGAGAATGGACGGAACCAGCAGGGAATATGCGCCGACGGAGTATCCGGCGGTTCCCGATTTTCAGGTACTCTCTGCGCTGGTAAAAGCGGCACAGTCTTCCCGGCGGCAGTACCACGTCGGCGTGGTTCAGTGTAAGGATTCTTTTTACGGTCAGCATTCTCCGGAACGAATGCCGGTATCCGATGAGTTGGAAAGCAAATGGAAAGCATGGAAGAGGTTGGGAGTTCTGGCGTCTGAGATGGAATCGGCGGCTCTTTTTACCGTAGCCGCCTGCCGCAGAGTCCGCTGCGGTTCCGCATTCTGTGTCATCTGGAATCAGGAAAGGGAAAAAGAATTGGGTGATGACCGCCAGTCTTTCGATATCGAGCCTGCGATCCTGACGGGGATCGAAGCCATGCGCCTGCTGATTCTTGAGGATCGGAAACAAAATTCATAAATATTCATAGAAATGAATGATATTTAAAAAGAGACGAAGCTGTTTTCTATTCGTCTCTTTTTTCTGTATCAGATAAATCCTTTATAAATATGAGGTTTTGGAGAGACGCGCCGGCGCTATAAATACAGCGCCGGCCCGCAAATAGTATTTGTATTATTCATGCTATGCATGTATAATAAATGTGTTATTTTTGAATCATCCGAGCAGTACATGGTACAGAGCTTTATCATCAGTCATCACAGGGAGAAATTTTTATGGACGGATTTTTTGATACTCTTGCACTTTACGGCAAAGGCGTCTCTATCGCATTCGGCGGCATCGGAATGACGCTGGGCGTCACAGCGGGTGCGATCGTCATCGGCATGGTCATCGGTCTGATCATGGCGCTGGGAAAGATGTCGAAGCATAAAATCGCCCGCTGGCCGGCATCGATTTATGTGGAAATCATTCGGGGAACGCCTCTGTTCGTTCAGATCCTCATCCTGGCATACGGAGTGCCGTATCTCGTAAATACGCTTTCCGACGGGGCGATGCGTTTTAACTGGAATCCTATTTTCATGGTGGGTATTTTGGCCTGCGGATTCAACAGCGGCGCTTATCTGGCGGAAATCATCCGAAGCGGCATTCAGGCGGTGGACAACGGTCAGACGGAAGCGGCGAGGTCTCTGGGAATGACCAACGGTCAGAACATGCGGTTTATCGTTCTGCCGCAGGCTCTCAAGATTATTCTTCCCGCAATGGCCAACGAATTTGTCACGCTGATCAAGGAGACATCGATTCTCTCTTATGTCGGAATCGTCGAAATCACCCGTTCCGGCGTGTTGTGGGCGTCCAGAGAATTTCAGACTTTCCCGGCATATATCGGCGTCGCTATCATCTATCTCTGTATGACGATTCCGCTTTCAAGGCTGGTGGCTTATCTTGAAAAACGCATGGGAACTTCTGCTCCCGCGAAGAAGAGAAAGGCAGGTATGTAGCCGTGATAAAAGTAAAAAATCTTACAAAATCTTTCGGAGAGAATGTCGTGCTTCGGGATATCTCCGAGGAGATCAAGCCGAATGAAGTCGTCTGCGTCATCGGTCCGTCGGGATCCGGAAAAAGCACGTTTCTCCGGTGTCTCAACCGCCTTGAGGCGCCGACAGAAGGGGAGATTTATCTGGACGATGTTCTCATCGAAGAGAGCAATATAAATGAAGTCCGCACCAAGATGGGAATGGTCTTTCAGAATTTCAATCTCTTCCCTCACAAGAGTGTGCTGGAAAATATCACGTTAGCTCCTGTCAAAGTAAAAAAGGAAGATCCGAAAACAGCTGCGGAAGAAGCGGTAGAGCTCCTGAAAAAAGTCGGACTGGCGGATAAGAAGGATTCCTATCCGGACGAACTGTCCGGCGGGCAGAAACAGCGCGTGGCTATCGCCAGAGCACTGGCGATGAAACCGGAGGTCATGCTTTTCGACGAGCCGACTTCCGCTCTCGATCCGGAGATGGTCGGCGAAGTTCTGGAAGTAATGAAAGAGCTTGCCGAGGGCGGCATGACTATGGTTATCGTCACTCATGAGATGGGGTTTGCGAGAGAAGCGGCGGACCGGGTTTTCTTTATGGATCAGGGATATGTGATGGAACAGGGGACACCGGATCAGATTTTCGGAAATCCCCAGAACGAGAGGACGAAAAGTTTTCTCAGCAAAGTGCTTTAAAATAAAAATCCGGCCTTGTAAGAGGCCGGTATTTTTTAATAATTTTCTGCTTTCTGTTCAAAATAAGCCTGTGGGACGCCGCATACGGGACATCTTTCCGGCGCATCCGTTCCTTCGAAAGAGAATCCGCAGTGCTTGCAGATCCAGCGGATCGTCTCAGGTTTGGAAAAGACCTGATGATTTTCCACATTCTGAATCAGTTTATTGTAACGTTCCTCATGTTCTTTTTCGATGCGGGCGATCTGTTCGAATTTTAAGGCGAGATCCGCGAACCCCTCCCTGCGGGCCGTCTCTGCAAATCCCGCGTACATATCGTTCCATTCATAGCGCTCTCCGGCTGCGGCTGCGTAGAGATTATCTCTCGTATTGCTGATACCGTTGAGCTGTTTGAACCAGATTTCCGCATGTTCCCGTTCATTATCTGCAGTTTCCTGAAAGATATCGGCGATCTGCTGATATCCTTCGTTACGGGCTGCCTGCGCGTAAAAAGAATATTTCATAGCCGCTTCGGATTCTCCGGAGAAGGCGTTTCGAAGATTTTTGTCTGTTTCCGTTCCGGTTAAATTGATCATTTAAAACCTCCTGTAAATTTTTGTAAATTATTTTTTTATGTCCGACGTTGCGTCTCATGATGATAGTATGTCCGCTGCACCGTTGAATTATTACGGTTTTGCTTGTAAATAAAAAATCGATATGGTACAATGTCACGTAAATGCTCTATCGGAGGCGAGGAAAAGATCTATTTAGGAGTGTTTTATGGAAATCGAACTTAAATATCTGATCGAGGATGAGGAAACGCAGAAAAAACTTTGGGATCCGTCGGTGTTCGGAAAATACGGCGAGGTGGATCTTCACGCGGAGACGAACATGAGAGCTGTCTATTACGACACCGAGGACGGCCTGCTGAGAAGCGTCGACGCAGCTTTCCGCATCAGAAAAGAAAACGACCGATATGTAGCAACGCTCAAATGGGGAGGTACAAGTGACGAAGCGCTTCACGAGCGTGAGGAACTCAACCTGCCGCTCTGCGAAAAATCGGATGCTGAAGAGCCTTCTCTGAAAGTTTTTGCGGAAAGTGAAAAAGGAAGAGAGTTAATAGAACTGGCCGGAGAACGGAAACTCATTCCGACGGTGGAGACCAGTTTTACCCGCAGGACCATGCGGATCGATACGGGAAAGACCATCTGTGAAGCGGCTCTGGATACGGGAAAAATTATTACCTCAGGCGGCAACGCGGATATCAGAGAACTGGAGCTGGAGCTCTTTTCCGGAGATGTGGAGGATATCGAAGCGATCGGGCGGGATTTGGCAGATAAATTTTCTCTTCGTCCGGGAATCGTATCGAAATACGCAAGGGGGATCGAACTGTATCAGAAAAACTCGTAAGGGCGCATAAAACCGCGGATAATGGCGATCGACACCCTTGGGGAGACTTTACAACAGGTCAAAATCAGGGTATAATTTTAAATACTATGAAAAAATTGCGGGAGGATAAATAAGGATATGAAAGCAACTTTCATCAACAGAGAAATCAATACGGTCAGCATGACGATGGAAATTACGGCAGAAGAATTTACAAAGGCGATCAATAAGTCTTATCAGGCGAAAAAGCATCTCTTCTCTGTAAACGGTTTCAGAAAAGGCAAAGCTCCTAGAAAGCTTATCGAATCCATATACGGCAAGGACGTTTTCTATGAGGACGCGCTCACAGAAGCGTTTAACGATAATTATCCGGCGGCTCTCGAAGAGATCGGTTATGAGCCGGTAGATCACCCTGAGATCGATCTGGGGGATCAGGTCCTTGAGGACGGTAAAGGCATCGTTTTCAATATCAAGTTTATCACAGAACCTGAAGTGAAGATCGACAATTATAAAGGCGTGCGCGTAGAGGTCCCGAAGCCTGAAGTGACAGAGGACGATATCGCCACGCAGCTCAGAAGCTATGCACACAGAAACGCGAGACTGATCACCGTGGAGCGGGAGGCTCTCGAAGGAGACACCGTAGTAATCGACTATACCGGTTACGACAAAGACGGCGTCGCTTTTGAAGGCGGCGCGGCGGAGGGTCACAAGCTGAAGCTGGGTTCTCACGAGTTCATTCCGGGATTTGAAGAACAGTTAGTCGGCGTGAAGGCAGGCGACGAAAAGGAGCTGGAAGTTACTTTCCCGATCGATTATCCGGGCGATAAGCTGGCAGGACAGATCGTAACATTCAAATGCAAAGTTCACGAGGTTATGGAAGAGGAACTTCCGGAGATCGACGATGATCTCGCGAAAGAATGCAGCGAATTCGACACCCTCGAAGAATGGAAAGAAGACATCCGCAGGAGAGTGGAGGACAATAAAAAGCAGCAGAACGAAAACAGGGCTCAGAATGAAATCCTGAAGACTTTATATGAAGAGACGGTGATCGACATTCCTGAAGTGATGGTGGAACATCAGATCGACGAACTTCTCAGAAACTTCGACCAGCAGCTGAGCTACAACGGCATGAATCTGAAGAGTTACCTGGAAGCGACTCATACAGAGATGGAGGAGTTCAGAGAACAGGTGAGAATGGAAGCGGAGAAGAAGGTCAAGACTCGTCTCATCATCGAAGCCATTGCGAAGCAGGAAGGGTTCGAAGCCACAGAGGAAGAAGTTCAGGAAGAATTTAAAAAGATGTCTGTACAGTACGGTGTAACGCCGGAGAAGATGGCTGAAATCGTAGGAGAGGACGTCAAGTATATCAGGAAAGAGATCTGCGCGAAAAAGGCAGTGGATATGCTCACTGAAAATGCGGTGATCGAAGAGGTCGATCCGGAAGAAATCGACGATACGCCGAAATTCCCTGCAGAATAGTCGGGAAAAATTCCGCTTCGGGCAGCATTCGCTTTCAAAAAGCCGGTATCGGCGGCAGTTAGAGAAAGAAAATAATTTTTTATCGTTATTTTCACGGCTGTGCCGGTCAGACGGCGGCAAAAAGTATTATTCAGAAAGTCAGGAAATAGGATCTGTCTCGTATAGATCCTATTTCATCTTGTCATGAGGAGGATTTTTAATGGCATTGATACCTATGGTCGTAGAGCAGACCGCCAAAGGCGAACGCTCCTACGATATTTATTCCAGACTTCTCAAGGACCGCATCATATTCCTTGGAGAAGAGGTAAACGATCATACGGCGAGTCTGGTCATCGCCCAGCTTCTGTTTTTGGAATCCGAGGATCCCGATGCGGATATCAGTTTCTATATCAACAGCCCGGGCGGTTCGGTGACAGCCGGTATGGCGATTTACGATACGATGCAGTATATCAAGCCGGACGTATCCACCATCTGTGTGGGAATGGCTGCCAGCATGGGGGCCTTTCTTCTCTCCTCCGGAGCGAAAGGGAAGAGATTTGCTCTTCCGAACGCTGAGATTATGATCCATCAGCCTCTGGGCGGTATGCAGGGACAGGCGGAGGATATGAAAATCCATGCGGAGAGGATCATCAAGGTCAGAGACAGACTCAACAGGATTCTGGCGGTGAATACCGGTCAGCGTCTGTCTGTGATCGAAAAGGACACGGACCGCGATAATTTCCTCGATGCGGACGAAGCTGCGGCTTATGGTCTGATCGACAAGGTAGTGACATACAGATAAGAAGATTTTGATTGACTTGCCATTTGACAAGAGGAGGCAAAATGACGAAATTTGACGATTCCAGGCAGCTTACGTGCTCTTTCTGCGGAAAGCCGCAGGATCAGGTACGCCGTCTCGTTGCGGGACCGGGCGTCTATATCTGTGATGAGTGTATCGCTTTGTGCGAGGATATCATCCGGGAAGAGTTTGCGGCAGACGAGCGCGCTGAGGAATATGAACTGGCCGAACTGCCCAAGCCGAAAGAAATTGCCGAGACTCTGGCGCAGTATGTCATCGGTCAGGATTCTGCAAAAAAAAATCTGGCTGTAGCGGTATACAATCACTATAAGAGAATCAACAACGCGGATGTGACGGATGACGACGTGGAAATCCAAAAGAGCAATATCATCATGATCGGACCGACAGGTTCCGGAAAGACTCTGCTGGCACAGACACTGGCGAAAATTCTGGATGTTCCCTTTGCTATTGCGGACGCTACGGCGCTCACGGAAGCCGGCTACGTAGGCGAGGATGTGGAAAATATTCTTTTAAAATTAATTCAGGCGGCGGATTTTGATATAGAACGGGCTCAGAAGGGTATAATATATATCGATGAAATCGACAAGATCGCGAGAAAGTCTGAAAATGTCTCTATTACAAGGGATGTGAGCGGTGAAGGTGTTCAGCAGGCGCTCCTGAAAATTCTGGAGGGCACGGTGGCGAATGTTCCGCCGCAGGGCGGCAGGAAACATCCGCATCAGGAATTCCTTCAGATCGATACGACAAATATTCTGTTCATCTGCGGCGGCGCTTTTGACGGCATGGATCAGGTGATCAGCAGGCGTATCGGCAAAAAGACGATCGGGTTTAATTCAGAGATCAAATCAGTCAAGGAGACCAGCGGAGAACTGCTGAAGAAGATTCAGCCCGAGGATCTGCTGAAGTTCGGACTTATTCCTGAATTCGTGGGAAGACTTCCTGTGATGGTAACGCTTGATGAGCTTGATACTGAAACACTTGTGAGAATCATCATCGAACCGAAGAATGCTCTTTTGAAGCAGTACAAGAAGCTTTTCTCAATGGACAATGTAGAGCTGGAAATTGAGGACGACGCGATGGTCAAGATCGCGGAAAAAGCAATAGAGAGAAAAACCGGAGCAAGAGGACTCAGAAGTATTATGGAAGGTCTCATGACCGACGTGATGTTTGAGATCCCGTCCCGTCAGGATGTCAGAAAGTGCGTCATCACAAAAGACACCGTGGACGGTGCAGCACAGCCGGCGCTTGTACTGAACGGGGACGAAACGGAAACAGATTCGAAAGGGGCATAGCTTTATGCCCCTTTATTTGCAGGCAAAATAAGGAGGTGGACAAATATGTCAGACCATGATCCAAAAGATATGCTGAAAACGGCTTCCGAAGCTGAGAATATCGGCGAGATGGACGAAGAAAACGGAGATGAGATTTTCGATAAGATGATCGAGGATCTCGTACACGTGGAGAGCAGACCGTCTGATGAGATGCCGGTGATTCCTCTGAGAGGCATCTCTATTTTTCCGACGATGGTTATACATTTTGACGTAGGCAGAGAGAAGTCCGTCAGCGCGCTGGAATACGCCATGCTGTCGGATCAGACGGTCTTTCTGGTCACGCAGAAAAATTCCGAGACCGACCTGCCGACGCCGGACGATTTCTATCAGTTCGGTACGGTGGCACGCATTAAACAGATGCTCCGCCTGCCGGGGAATGCCATCCGCGTATTGGTAGAGGGAATTTCAAGGGGAGAAATCCTCAAGATGCTGCAGGATGTGCCTTATTTCAGAGCGAAGATCAAATATGTGCCGGAACCTGAAAATCAGCAGGACGATCCTGAGGCGGAAGCGCTCAGAAGAGCTGTCTTCAGCCAGTTTGTGGATTACGTGGAAGTGTCGCAGAAACTGACGGCGGAGATCCTTCCCGGAATTGAAGCCATCGCGTCTCCCGGACGTCTGGCGGATATCATCACTTCCAACCTGGAACTCAAGACAGATGAGAAGCAGCAGATCCTGGAAGCGGTAGACGTAGCGAAGCGTCTCGAGATGGTCAGCGAATTTCTGAGGAGAGAAAATGAAGTTCTCAAGATCGAACAGGAGATCTCTCAGAAGGTCAAAAACCGCATCAACGAAAATCAGAGAGAATATTATCTGAGAGAGCAGATGCGTACAATTCAGGGCGAACTGGGCCAGGAGGATTCCATCGAGGAAGAAGTGGAGGGCTGGCTGGCACAGCTGGAAAAACTGAACCTCGAAGAAAAGACACACGATAAAATCGAAAAGGAAATCAAGCGCATGCTGCGGCTGCAGCCGGCTTCCGCCGACGCTTCCGTGCTGCGCAGCTATATCGAGTGCGTCCTGGAGCTTCCGTGGAATACAGCGACGAAGGATGTCATCGATCTGAAAAAGACGAAAAAGATTCTGGACGAAGATCACTACGGGCTGGAAAAGGTAAAAGACCGAATTCTGGAGTATCTGGCGGTCATGAGCCTGTCAAAGGATTTTAAAGGACCTATCATCTGTCTGGCGGGGCCTCCGGGCGTGGGCAAGACTTCGATCGCCCGTTCGATCGCCCGTTCCATCGGAAGAGAATTCGTCAGAATGTCTCTGGGCGGCGTCCACGACGAAGCTGAAATCAGAGGACACAGAAGGACGTACGTAGGAGCGATTCCGGGCAGAATCATCACTTCCATCCGGGATATCGGCGTAAACAATCCGGTCTTTCTTCTGGACGAAATCGACAAGGTGGCGTCCGATTACAGAGGCGATCCTGCGGCGGCTCTGCTGGAGGTTCTCGATCCGGAACAGAATAAGGATTTCAAGGATCACTATCTGGATCTGCCGTTCGATCTGTCCAGAGTTTTATTTATCACTACGGCGAATTCCACCGACACGATTCCTCGTCCGCTGCTGGACCGTATGGAAGTCATTTCTCTGACAGGCTATACCGAGGAGGAAAAGGTGAAAATCGCACAGCGGCATCTGATTCCGAAGCAGATTAAGGAGAACGGATTAAAGCAGAAACAGATCTCTATCTCAGAAGGCGCGGTGCGCAGCGTGATCAATTACTACACGAGAGAATCCGGGGTTCGTAATCTCGAAAGAGAGATCGGGGGCATCTGCAGAAAAGCGGCTCGCAAAGTGGTGGAGAATAAAGGCAAGAAAAATGCGTCTTTCCGAATCACTGCGGGAAATCTCGAATCATATCTGGGGAAGAAGAAGACCAGTTACGATATTATAGAAGGCGGTAGCGAAGTGGGTGTGACCACAGGTATGGCATGGACTGCGGTAGGGGGCGATACGCTTTTTATCGAGACCACAGTCATGAAGGGTACCGGCAAACTGGTTCTGACAGGCCAGCTGGGCGACGTCATGCAGGAGTCTGCGAAAGCAGGGCTGAGCGTGATCCGTGCGCGCAGCGAAAAACTGGGAATTGATGAAGAATTCTATAAAAATAAGGATATTCACGTCCACATCCCGGAGGGAGCGACGCCGAAAGACGGCCCTTCCGCAGGCGTGACAATGTGTACTTCTATGATTTCCGCGCTTACGAGTACGCCGGTGAGAAAAGATCTGGCTATGACAGGAGAGATCACGCTGCGGGGAAAGGTTCTTCCGGTAGGCGGTATCAAAGAAAAAGTCATCGCCGCCCACAGAGCCGGCGTCAAAAAAGTCCTTCTGCCGAAGGATAATATGAAAGATATCGACGAACTGCCTCAGAACGTGAGAAAAGAGCTGGAATTCCGTTCGATCGAAACGATCGATGAGGTCTTAGAGGAGGCCCTCGTGAAGGAAGAAAAGTAAGGTAATCGTAAATACAGCGGCTGTCACACTCTGCCCGTCTTTCGGGGCGGAGCAGAGAGCCTGTGACCGCGTGTTCCGGCAAAACCCGAGCATTGCCTGGCAGCGCCGTCATCAGACAGCAGAATGGAGCAGGATATGAAAATCACGAAAGCGGAGCTGGCAGCGGTGGCCGTAAAAAGGGAACAGTATCCTCCGGAAGATATGCCGGAGATCGCTTTTGCCGGCCGTTCCAATGTAGGGAAATCTTCTCTTTTCAACACGATGGTGAACCGGCGCAACTTCGCCCGGGTCAGCGGCAGTCCGGGCAAGACGAGAACCATAAATTTCTTTGAAATCAATGGAGCTTTCCGTATCGTCGATCTGCCGGGCTACGGTTACGCAAAGGTCTCCAAGTCACTGAGCAAGGACTGGGGCCCTATGATGGAACGTTATCTCGAGTCAAGAAAGAATCTCGTCAAGGTGATTCAGCTGGTGGATATCCGCCACCAGCCCAGTAAGCAGGACGTTCAGATGTATGAATATCTGAAGTATCACGGGCTGGCGGGCATCGTGGTGGCTACCAAATCGGATAAGATTTCCCGGAATGAAGCTGCGAAAACTTCTGCGGTTATCCGCAGAACGCTGGGAATGAAACCGGAAGAACCGCTCATCGCCGTCTCGTCTCTGAAAAAGACCGGGTATGACAGGCTGATAGATGAGATCGAAAATCTCGTGGAAGCGTGGAGAGAAGAACATCCGGATATTTATGCGCAGACGCGGAACGGATGATTTCGACGAAGAGGAAAAAGTTCCGGCGCAGAGAGAAGTCTGTATCCTGCGTTTCGCGAGTTGAGAAGTCCGGGACGCCGCCCGGTAAAATACGGTAAATAATACATAAAAGAGGAAAAATATGCAATTTGTCTCATTTGCGGTGCTTGGAAAGCGCATAAAATCCATAAAAGCTCTTTTAAAAGATCCTAATGTCCCAAAACGCAAGAAATTCCTCGTTATTTTTGGTATAATATATCTGCTGATGCCGATCGATCTGATCCCGGCGCCTGTACTGATTTTCGGATTCATAGATGATATCGTACTTTGGCTGTTTATTCTCAGTCATCTGAAAGATGAACTGGATCAATACTGGAAGGAATCAGAGGAATCCTTTTTCGCAGAAGATGATCTGAGAGACCGAACGATCATCGAAACGACGGCCGATGAAACCGAGATCGACGACACAAAGACGGAGGAATGAGAAGACGGCGGCGGTGTTTCGCACAGGAGGAAGAGAATGAAACCGACAGATATTTCCGGATACGAAATAGGCGGCATTATGCTGTCAAATGAAGAATTAAAAGCGAGAATAAAGGAACTCGGAGCGCAGATTACACAGGACTACGCCGGAGAAAAACCGCTGATTATCGGAACATTAAAGGGTGCGTTTATCTTTATGGCGGATCTCATCCGGGAAATCGATCTGGATCTTGAAATCGACTTTATCTCCGCTTCCAGCTACGGCATGGGGACAGAGTCTTCCGGAACGATAAAAATCCAGAAAGAGCCGGACGCGGAGCTTGCCGGCAGAGATATTCTCATCGTGGAAGATATCATAGATTCCGGAAATACCCTGAAATATCTGAAGGATACATATTTTGCAGGTAAAAATGTAAAATCCGTAAGGATCTGCACTCTTCTCGATAAGCCGGCCCGCCGTACCGCGGATATCGTGCCGGATTATACCGGATTTTCGGTAGAAGATAAATTTATCGTCGGCTATGGTCTCGATTATCAGGAACGTTTCCGTCAGCTTCCGCATATCACCTGGCTGGCGGAGAAAGGCGAACAGCAATAGATATGATATCTCGGCGGGACAGGTGTTTTTCGCTTCTCTGAAAAGACGTTTTCTTTGGT
>CAJLHL010000030.1 GCA_905206455.1 uncultured Eubacteriales bacterium | reverse complement strand
CGGTCTTTGAGCTTCGCATGACGATGCTCCTTCACGATATCGCTAAGCCGGTAGTCTTTCTCTTAGACGACAACGGCAGAGGCCGTTTTGTGGGGCACCCTGAAAAGGGTGCGGAGATGGCATATCGGATTCTCTGCCGCATGGAGGTACCGAAAGATAAAATCGAAAAAATTGTTCGTCTGGTCCGGTATCATGATGTGAAAATCCGGCCGGAGACGGAAGACGTCCGAAAGGTCCTCGCAGTTTTCGGGCGGGAAGGATTTGAGGAGCTTCTTCTGGTCAGACATGCGGACGCTTCCGGAAAGTATAGCAGATATCTGTCGGAAGCGGAGGATAAAAACGCCTGGCTTCGGGCATGTGCGGAGCGCATCGTCGAGAGCGGCGATTATTTTTCTCCGAAGCGGCTGAAGATTGGCCTGCGGGAGTTATCGGAGACGGGAATTTCAGATGAATTGGATCTCTGGCGGATAAGGGACCGTCTGCTGGCGGCCGCAGCCGGCGGAGAGCTTGAGAATGAAAAGTCAGCGCTTCTGCGCGCTGCGAAAGAGAGCAAAAAATGACAAACAGATGTCTGATTATTTCGGGGGCGCCGAATTGCTTTTTTCCCTCTAATTTTAAGCAGTCGGATTTTGTCATCGCCTGTGACGGAGGATATATTCACGCGATGAAAGCGGGAATCGTGCCGGATCTGCTGGTCAGTGATTTCGATTCTTTCAATGGTGCGGTAAATCCTTCCATGGAGATTCTCCGGGCGGTACCGGAAAAAGATGATACCGATACGCTTCTTGCCCTGAAAGAAGCCATGCGCAGAGGTTACGATGACATTATGATTATCGGAGGTCTGGGGGGCAGAATCGATCATACGCTGGCCAATATTTCGCTGACGGCTTTTGCAGCGCAGCACGGCGCAGTCTGTCATCTGATCGACGAACATCATCAGATCTTTGCGATTCATAATGATTCCATTATGGTAAAAAAAGGATATTGGAAGTGGCTTTCTGTCTTCGCTGCGGGCAGCGAGGTGCGGGGCGTCTCGCTGAGAGGCCTCAAGTATCCTCTGCAGGAGGCGGTTCTGACGAATACCTATCCGATAGGCGTCAGCAATGAATTTGTCAGTTCATCTGCTGTCGTGACAGCGGCGCAGGGAACGCTTCTCATCGTCCTGTCTGATTTGGACTGATCGGCATGGACAGCGCCGGTTCTGCCGTCCGGAAAGGGACGGGTTTCTGTTTGAAAGTTTAAGGGGGTTCCTATGATCGATTTTCATTCCCATGTGATACACGATATCGACGACGGGTCTCACAGCGTAGAAGAGTCTATCACGATGATGAAAATGAGTTACAGCCAGGGGATCGATACCATGGTATTCACACCTCACTTCCGATTGGGAGAACATAAGATCAATACGTTTCTCAGAGAGCGGAGAGAGCGTCTGAATGAGATCCGGGAGGCCCTCACCGACGAGGATCGGAAGATGATTCCGAAAGTCGTGCTGGGGGCGGAAGTGGAATATATTCCGGGGATGAATACCTGGGATTATCTTCCGGAACTCTGTATCAACGGCACGAAGCATATCATGACCGAGATGCCGTTTATTCCGTGGTCTGAATCCGTGGTGCGGACCATCGATGATATCGCCCTGCACTCGGGACTGACACCGATTCTTCCTCATATCGACCGGTATTTTCACACTTTTACGAAGACAGAATATATCGAACACTATTATGAAATGCCGGTTAAAATTCAGATGAATGCGATTTACCTCAACAGTCCGAAAAATATCCCGTATTATACGCCGCTGTTTGAGACGAAAAAAATTCATCTGCTGGGTTCTGACTGTCACAGCTGCGAGTGGAGACCGCCTGACTTGGGCAGCGCGGTAAAGACTCTGACAGAGATCTGCGGACAGGAAACGATAGATTTTATCGATGCCAACGGCAGAGAAATTCTCAAAGACGCCGTCTTTGAGGAAATGTGAAAATAAGAAAATCAGGACGGACCGGAAGGGGCAGGCGGAGTGCCGGCGGAGCGCGATCGGTCAGAGGCCGATGCGGTTTTCCGCAGATTCACCCAAGAGGAGCCGTCAGCCATACACGAAAATACAAAAGGGAAATTCAATTCAAAGAAAAACTCTGGCAGGTGCGCTTGCAGAGTATGAGAACGACACAATGGTTCAGAAGGGAAGGGAATATGGCAGAAAAACAAAGCGACAAAACATATCAGCAGAAACGAAAGAGAATGATTACCATAACGGCTGTCGTGGTTTTGGTGATCTTTATCGGTTATACGATTCTGGGATCGCTTCTTTCCGCTGTCTATGCCAAAGACAGCACCCCGGAGGGGGACGGCGAAATGAGGGGCGTCTGGGTATCCACCGTGTATTCTCTGGACTATCCGGAAGCGGTGACCGCAGATGAGGAGGCTCTCCGTCAGCAGGCCGATGAAATACTGGACGATTCCAAAGCTATGGGAATGAACGCTGTCTTTTTGCAGGTGCGTCCGTCGGCGGATGCTCTCTACGAATCGGAATATTATCCGTGGAGCAGGTATCTTACCGGAACACAGGGAAAAGCGCCGGAAAACGGTTTTGACCCTCTGGAATACTGGGTGGAAGCCGCGCATGAGAGAGGCATGGAGTTCCACGCCTGGATCAACCCCTATCGGGTGACCCGAAGCGGCGAAGGGGAATACCAGGCTATGTCCTCCGAAAATCCGGCAAAACAGCATCCGGAATGGCTCGTTCAGTACGGGGGGAATTACTACTTCGATCCTGCCCTGCCTCAGGTGCGAAGACTGGTGACAGACGGGGCGCTGGAGATCGTGAAGAACTACGATGTGGACGGCATCCACCTGGACGATTATTTTTATCCGGGCCAGGATTTCAACGATCAGGCCTCCTATGAAAAATACGGCGGCGGTTTTGACGATATCGGCGATTTTCGAAGAGATAATGTCAATCAATTGATCCGAACTTTAGATGAAGAACTGCACGAAGCGGACAGTGAGATTTCCTTCGGTGTCAGCCCTTTCGGCATCTGGGCAAATAAATCCACTCTTCCGGAGGGAAGCGATACGAAAGGCACCGAGTCGTACAGCGATTATTATGCGGATACCGTCTTCTGGGCGAGGGAAGGCATCGTGGATTACCTTGCTCCGCAGATCTACTGGAATATCGGGTATAGTATCGCGGATTATCAGGTTCTGGCGCAGTGGTGGAGCGATATACTTTCCGATACCGATACGGAGCTTTACATAGGTCTGGCGGACTACAAATCCGCGGAAGCGTCAGGAGATCCCTCCAGCGTATGGAACGGCACAGCGGAGCTGAAACGCCAGATGGATCTGAATCGAAAGATCGGCGGTATCGGCGGAGAGATTCATTTCCGTTACCGCATGATGAAGGATGATGTGCAGATCCCGTCTTTTCTGGCGGATTACTACGGAGCGGATGCATCGGAGGATGACGGCCGGCCGGGAACCGATCCGGAGGATGGAAAGGAAGAACCGGACGACGGAACGCAGACGGAAGGTATGTTTTCCGATGTGGCGGCGGACAGCTGGTATTATGACGCCGTTTCTTATGTCGTTTCAGAGGGATTGATGAACGGTATTTCTGATAATCTTTTTTCGCCGGCGCAGAAGCTGAACCGCGGCATGACCGTTACGATTCTTCATCGCCTGGCGGGAACACCGTCAGCCGAAACGCCGAACCGCTTTTCAGACGTGGAAGACGGTTCCTGGTATGAAGACGCGGTATCCTGGGCGAGCAGCCGGGAGATTGTAACAGGATACGATGAAGAGTCTTTCGGACCGTCAGATGATATCACCAGGGAACAGATGGCGGTAATTTTTTACCGTTATGCAAAAGACGCGGGGATGGATGTGACTTCTGCGGGACAAGGAGTCGACCTTATATCGGAATCCTCGGGTTATTCTGACGGTCATGAGGTCAGCTCTTACGCGGCGGACGCTGTGAAGTGGGCTGTGGGCAGCGGCCTGATCAGCGGGAGAGACGACGGTACGCTGGATCCGAAAGGGACGGCATCCAGAGCGGAAGCTGCGCAGATTCTGAAGAATTTCTGCGAAAAAATCGCCGGATAAATTCTGACAAGAGGCATGAGTCATTACAATAGGAAGTGTTTTTAAAGATTGTGGATTCGTTACGAATACACAGACTGATCCCCCTGAAGTCCCGACCTGATTTGCAAAGTAAATCGTTAGCAGGTCTCATGCGAGAGTTTCTCAAATCTCCGATTTGCTGAAACTCAATGCTTCGCGTATATACGCGGTAAAAGGCGTGTTTTATAGCGGATTTAGCCGCATGTGTAACATGCGACAGTATTTTTATCCTGGACGAATCGTAAATTATTTTGCAGATAAGGGCGCTCTCCGCGGAATTCTGAAGCGGAGAGCGTTTTTTATTTTCAGAAATTTTCTATTGACAGAAGGATGTCCTATATGTATTATTGTATTAGAAACGCAGTACAATAATACAGTAATACAGATTGCGTTTCGGGTCGAAGGAAGACAGAAAGATCTGTATTTACAGAAAAGGAACAGGGGGTAAAATGGAGTGGAAATTTGACAATCAGAAGCCCATTTACGCACAGATTGTAGATGTGATACGCCTGCGCATCATCACGGGGAGATACGAGCCGGGCAGCCGTCTGCCGTCTGTGCGGGAACTGGCGGGTGAGGCTTCCGTCAATCCGAATACGATGCAGAAAGCACTCACAGAATTAGAGGGATCGGGATTGATTTATGCTGTACGTACCAGCGGTCGGTTTATCACGGAAGATGAATCAAAAATCGCGTCGGAACGCAGCCGTCTGGCAGGTCAGCGGATTGAAGAATTTCTCAGGCAGATGGGGGACCTGAGAATCGGGAAACAGGAGGTTATCGAATTGATCCGCCAGGCGAGAACCGGTGACTGAAAAGGCGGAAAACAGCCGTGAGAAAAGATTCAGAGCGGATTTCCGAAAAGGGGGCGGAAGTCTGAGACGCGGCGATTTATTACACGTGCCGGTATCTGACGGGGGATGGTCGGATACCGGCGGTTCAGGGGATCTTTCCTCCGCTGGAAAAGAGGGGCTGACCGGTTCAGAGGAAATGACAGTTTATTTGAGAAAGGTACTTGATTAGAGGAGAAAATTTATGATGAATGACAGCATTCTTTCATGCCGGAACCTCAGTAAGAATTTCGGCTATCATTCCGCTCTGTCCGGTGTCAATATGGATATTCCGAGAGGCAGGATTATCGGTCTTCTGGGACCAAACGGAAGCGGAAAGACTACATTTATGAAGCTGGCCAACGGGCTTCTCGTCCCGTCGGAGGGCGAGATTATCATCGGGGGATACCATCCGGGACCGGAGACGAAGAAGATTGTCTCGTTTCTGCCGGCGACGGAATATCTTCCGGATTATATGACCGTAGAAAATCTTCTGAAGTTTTTCTGTGATTTCTTTGAGGATTTTAATCCGGGCAAGGCGGAAGATATGTTAAAGATACTCAATATCAACCCGAAGCTTCGTCTGAAGACGCTGTCCAAGGGAACGAAGGAAAAAGTACAGCTGATTCTGGCCATGAGCAGGCAGGCGCAGCTTTATCTGCTGGATGAGCCTATCGGCGGCGTGGATCCGGCGGCGAGAGACTATATTCTGAGAACGATTATTACAAATTACAATGAAGACGCTTCTGTCATCATCTCTACTCATCTGATCGCTGATGTGGAACAGGTTCTCGATGATGTGATTTTCATTCAGAACGGGCAGATCGCTCTGTGCAGGTCTGTGGATGATATCCGCGAAAATGAAGGAAAATCGGTAGATGAATATTTCAGGGAGGTCTTCAGATGTTAAAAAATCTCATAAAATACGAATTTAAAGCTACGGGGAGAACGCTGGGTCTGCTCTACGCGGCCCTGATCATCATCGCCTGCGTCAGCCGCCTTATTTTAGGGCTGAATAATTTCAATGACGGTATGGGCGGCAGCGCCTTTCCTTTCGTAGGGATTATCAGCACGTTGATCGTATTTCTCTACGCGATGTTTCTCTGCGCGGTAGTCGTCATCACCTTCATCGTGATTTTACTCCGCTTTTATAAAAATCTGCTGCAAAACGAAGGATACCTGATGAATATGCTGCCGGTAAAGAGCTGGCAGCATATCACGGCAAAGCTGATCGCAGCTGTAGTCTGGAGTTTCGTAAGCGTACTGGTCGTCATCGTATCAGTGCTCATATTGTCTACTCTGGCGGTGGACTTCAGCAGTATTACTTTCTCTGTTCTGGGAGACGCATGGAACAACGTGAAGTACGGTTTCTCTCAGATGGGGGTCAGCGGAGCGTATATTCTCTTTATGACTCTGGTGATGGTCGTGGCGTCTACCGTAGCCTCGGTTCTGCAGCTGTATGCGGCGATGTCTATCGGTCAGACGCAGAACCGCTATAAGGTGGTCTGCAGTTTTGCAGCGTACATCGCTATCAGCGTCGTTTTCCAGATCATATCTGTGATTCTCATGTCGGTTTCCGGATCGGCTCTCATGGACAGCAGTGTGAATATCCTGGTGGGATCGATGGCTGCAGGCAGCGCGTTAAATATCGGCATTACCGTTACGGCGCTCTATTGTCTGGTGAAATGTGTTATATTATTCTTTATAACGAACTATTTTATGAAAAACAAGCTGAACCTCGAATAATACCGGCAGCGGCCGCCTGCCGCAGGGGGACGGCAGACGCGCGGCGTGAAAGGATGTTTTTCAATGTCAGCAGTTATAACGATCGCATGTGTTATCGGTGTGCTTTTGGGAGCAGCTCTGATTCTGTTCTCAGTTTTCACAGCGAAAAAGGTTCCGCTGTATTTTACCGCTGTCATGGCGGCGGTCGGGGGTCTGTCCATACTCTCGTCTGTTTTGATCTTTGTCGGAACAGTTCTGAGATTTTAAGAGTGGAAAAACGGCGGACAGGATTCGGAGAAAAGAGAAGACAGGGAGCGGAAAAAACCGCTCCCTGTTTTCTCGTGTGAGAGTATTTTTTTATATATTTGATTTATAATTGTGTTTATGCAGACGACGATGTATATAACATAAAGGCAATTTTCGGATTTCGGTCGGTTATGTGTTTTTTCTGTGAAACGGGATATTTTACAGCGGATCTTATGCGTAGACTGTGATGGCTTTGATGGAATAGAAATCCAGGATCAGGGTATCTTCTGTATCCGGTATTTTGAGGATGATATAGTTAACTCCCACGCCGACTAAAACTCCTTCCTTGGTTTCGATGCCGCTGATGCCTAAGAGCAGCTGGACAGAGCAATAGTTGCCGATTTGCGTTCTGAGATATCCGTTGAGGTATTGGATATTATAGACATCGAGCACTTCGGTGTAGCCTTCGGGCAGAAGGCGGTTCTGCGGGACCTGGACGACCCAGGTATTGGGATTGTCATTTTGAAATTGTCCGGCGCTGGGTCCCAGAGAATTGAGACTGAGTATATTGTCCGCCGGTATGGTGGATTGAGCCACCTCTGATTCTGTAAATTGCGGCACTGTGGTATAGCGTTCGTTATCAGCCATAGTTTTATCCTTTCTCACGTTTCATGATAGAAAATCGTCGGCGTGTAAAAGCAGTGGTCGCCGATACGGTTATAGATCACACCGACATTCGTCGGAAAATAGTTGCGGCAGGAACCGCCTTTGGGACTGTAAAAGAACAGGGATTCTCCTATATCCGGAAAGCGTCCGCCCTGGAGAGCCCAGTCGGCGATGGCGAAATGTTCTTCCTGGGGATTCATATTATAGATATTCTGCGGATTATATACGCCGTCGACGAATTCCAGCAGGCAAGTAAACTGACTGGGCTGCAGTATGATATTCCGCACATCTCCGCCGTTGCTGACCCGGGCAAATTCTCCTGTGAGAGCGTTGGCTCTGTTCATAATTACTGTTGCCACAGCCATCATTCCGTTTATTCCTTCGCCTCCCGCCTCGCACTGCAACAGACGGGCAAGAAGCTCTCGGGTATCATAAGGCATGCGTCATCTCCTCTCTGTACTTTCCGATTTATCATATGCATGCGGCGGACGATATGTGACAGCGGCGGTGTGGATGTTTCTCTTTATGAGATGTATGGGTTATGATAAAATATTAAAATCAGATAAATTGCGGCGAGAGGCGCGCCGTGCAGAGCCGCTGAATTTGGAGGTCAGGGATATGAGCGATTTTAAGAATACGAACGATATAGATTTTACAGGGGATCTGGAGGCGTATCGTCCGGAGGAGATTCCGGCGCTTGCGCTGGACCCCGTTTCCGAAGAACTGCCGGCGGCAGAGCCGGCGAAAAAGACAGCGGAGCCCGTCGTCGAGATGCGGTTTACGCCGGAGGAGCAGAAAGCGATCGAGGAATTCAAGAAAAAGATCGATATTACTAACGCCAATCAGATTCTCCGTTATGGCGTGGACGCTCAGCAGAAGATCGCGTCCTTTTCCGAAATGGCTCTTGGTAAAGTCCGGACAAAAGATCTGGGAGAAGTGGGCGATATGATCGGAGATCTCGTGATCGAGCTGAAGAGTTTTGACGCGGACGAAGAACCGAAGGGATTTCTCGGTTTTTTCAAAAAATCAAAAAATAAAATTGAGATGTTGAAAACCCGGTATGACAAAGCGGAAGTCAATGTGGATAAGATCGCGCAGATGTTGGAAGATCATCAGATCATTCTGACGAAAGACGTGGCGATGCTGGATCAGATGTATCAGATGAATCTGGGACACTTTCGTCAGCTTTCCATGTATATCGCTGCAGGAAAGCAGAAGCTGGAGGAAGCGAGAAGCAGTGAGTTGCCCGCTTTGGTGTCCAGAGCGCAGGTTTCCGGGCTTCCGGAGGACACGCAGAAGGCGAAGGATTATGCGGAGGCGTGCAATCGGTTTGAGAAGAAAATTTACGATCTGGAGCTGACCCGTACTGTTTCTATGCAGATGGCGCCGCAGATCCGTCTGGTGCAGAATAATAACACCACGATGGCAGAGCGGATTCAGACGACTCTGGTCAATACTATTCCGCTCTGGAAGAGCCAGATGGTGCTCGCCCTCGGTCTCGCCCACTCCGAACAGGCGATGCAGGCACAGCGCGCGGTGAGCGATGCGACAAATGAACTGCTACGTAAAAACGCAGAAAAGCTCAAAATGAGCACTATCGAGACGGCGAAGGAATCCGAACGGGGGATCATAGATATCGAAACACTGCAGGCGACAAACCGGTCGCTGATCGAGACATTGGACGAAGTGCGGAAAATTCAGGCGGAAGGCGCCGACAAGAGGCGGGCGGCTGAAGCAGAACTGGTTAAAATCGAAGACGAGCTGAAAAAAAAGCTTCTGGAAATCAGAGGACAGGAATGAAATTCTGCCGGAGCGGGGAATGCTCAGGAAAAGGAAGCATGAAACGAAAGAGGAAATTTGAATGAAGATTGTCATTATCGGCAGCGGAAAGCTGGGAAGGACCCTGGCAGAGCAGCTGATACAGGAAGACCACGATATCACCATGGTGGATGAAAACGCGTCGAAGCTTCAGTATGTCGTAAATCGCCTGGATATCCTGGGGATTCATGGAAACGGAGCGACGATTCCGGTTCTCCGGGAGGCGGGGGTGGATGATGCTGATCTGGTGATCGCCGCTACGGCGGAGGACGAGCTGAATCTGCTGGCCTGCCTTATCGCCAAACGTGTAGGCGCGCGCAATACCATTGCCCGGGTGCGGAATCCCGAATATATCGATGTCATGTCTCTGGTAAAGCAGGATCTCGGACTCAGTCTGTCCATCAATCCGGAACTGGCATGCGCTGTGGAGATGTCGCGAGTCCTGAAATTTCCGTCGATGATTACGGTGGACACCTTTGCTAAGGGCAGAGTGGAAATCCTGCAGTTTGAAATTACGGAAGATTCTCCTCTGGCAGGCATGAAGCTGCGCGATGTTTCCAGGTTTAAAAAACGGATTCTGGTCTGCGCGGTGGAACGAAACGACAGCGAAATTTATATTCCGTCGGGCGATTTTCAGCTGAGGGCCGGAGATCATGTGAGTATCGTAGGCGATACCTCGCATATTCCCAGGTTTCTTTCCCAGATAGGGATGATGGAGGATAAAATTCATAATATTATCATCGTCGGAGGCGGAAGAATCGGTTACTATCTGGCGAAGCAGATGATCGAATCCGATGTGGACGTGACACTGGTAGAACACGATTTGAACCGCTGCCATCAGTTAGCCGAACTGCTTCCTGAAGCGGACATCATTCACGGGGACGGTACCGATCAGCAGGTTCTGATCGAGATCGGTGTGGAAAGTGCGGATTCCTTCGCATCTCTGACCGGTTTCGATGAAGAAAATATCATGATGAGTCTCTATGTGGGAAGCATGTCGAAAGCGAAGCGCATCACAAAGGTGACGAGAATTCCTTTTACGAAAGTTATCGCACAGCTCAATGCGGGGAGTGTTTTTTTTCCGGTGCTCATCGCCGCGGAACATATCATACGTTACGTCCGGGCGATGCAGAATTCCTACGGATCAAACGTCGAGACGCTCTGCAGGATCATCGATGACAAAGCGGAAGCTCTGGAGTTTTATGTAAATCGAAATTCGCCGCTCATCGATATTCCGCTGATGGATATGGAACTGAAAGAAAATGTATTGGTCGGAACGATCAATCGGGGCGGCAGGATTATCATTCCAGGCGGATCCGATGTGATACAGCCAGGAGATACGGTGATCGTCGTTACGACGATCAAAGGGCTGAATGCGCTGGAAGATATCCTGAGGTAACGAATCTATGAATTATCGTACTGTATTTCATAATTTAGGCAATATTCTCATCATCGAAAGTCTTTTTCTGTTGCTTCCGGTGCTGGTCGCCGTCCTTTACCGTGAGACGGCGGGGTTTGCTTTTGCTGTGACAGCGGCGGGGACTTTTTTTACCGGTATGCTGCTGACTCATCTGAATTCAAATCCCGATCGGCTCAGAGCCAGAGAGGGATTCGTCATCGTAGGGCTGTCGTGGATTATCATGAGTCTGACAGGGGCGGTACCTTTTCTGCTCACCGGTGAAATTCCGGGGATTGCAGATGCGCTGTTTGAGAGTGTTTCCGGCTTTACGACTACCGGCGCCACGGTTGTGCCGGATGTGGAAAAACTCAGCCGGTGTGTTCTTTTCTGGCGCAGCCTGATGCACTGGATCGGAGGGATGGGGGTTCTCGTCTTTATGCTGGCGATTCTGCCTCTGAAAGGCGGGAACACGGTACATCTGCTGCGTGCGGAGAGTTCCGGTCCTTCCGTCTCGAAAATTATGCCGAAAGTGCAGACCTCGGCGTCGATTCTTTATCTTATCTATATTGGTCTGACTGCGCTGGAGGCGGTTCTCCTGAAGCTGGGCGGAATGACGCTGTTTGACAGTCTGAACTATGCGATGTCTACTGCTGCTACCGGGGGATTCGGCGTATATAACGAGGGGATCGGGGTCTATAACAGTGATTTTATCAATATCGTAGTGACGGTCTTTATGTTTCTTTTCGGTTTGAATTTCAACGTCTATTTTCTGCTCCTGGCGGGAAAACCAAAAGAGATTCTGAAAAAAAGTGAAATAAAGGTCTATTTTCTGCTGATTTTCATTTCGATACTGACGATAGGTTTCTTTGTGAGGGAGTATTACGATAATATAAAGGACTGTGTCGTCAATACAGCGTTTACTGTGGGCGCGTTTATGACGTCTACGGGATTCGCGCTTACGGATTTTGATGTGTGGCCTCTCTATCCCAAGGTCATACTGACGCTGCTGATGATCATCGGCGCCTGCGCCGGTTCCACCTGCGGAAGTATGAAAATTTCCCGCGTGATTATTCTGATAAAAGCGTCTTACGCTAATCTGCGCCGTCTGGTCAGTCCGAGAAGCATCAAAAGTATCAAGATGGATGGAAAGAGAATCGAATCGGAGACGATTGCCGATGTCAATGCTTTCGTGACGATTTATATTCTCATTATGATCGTCTCTGTCATACTCGTGTCGCTTGACGGCCAGAGTATTACCACTACCGGCTCTGCTGTGGCGGCGACCATGAATAATATCGGAATCGGATTTCAGGGAGTGGGATCTTCCGGGAATTTTTCCATTTTTTCGTCTCTGTCGAAACTGGTAATGTGTTTTGATATGATCGCCGGACGTTTGGAGATCTTCCCTCTGATTATACTGCTGATGCCCCGCACCTGGAGACGTCACTGAGCCGTCTCTGCATCGGGGAAAAGCAGATCTTCATTTAGCGTGATCAATGGGAGGAAAAAAGGAGACTGCAGGAGCGCAACAGGAGAATACTGGCGTAAGTTGATTCAAAAAATAAGAAGAAGCGCTTTGTCTGAGAAGCGCTTCTTTTTCGATTCTTTTTATATTCTGCAGATTTTTTGTGCCGGCAAAATAACATGACTCTCGCTGTGCGGACGATTCGCTGTGGAGTATATGAGAAGCTGTTCCGATGCTTCTAATTGAGCTCCATCTGTTTCGCGATGAAAGCGGCGCCTACTTCCGCCGTCTTCAGTTCGGTATCGCCCATTATGCCGTCTGTGGATACTAATATGATCGAACCGATGAGATCCCCTTGGGATACGATCGGTACGACTACCTGAGAACGATAGCTGTCGGAATGCCGGTCGTCATTCGTGATATAGCAGGCGTTGCTGCTGTCTGTGATCAGAATACTGTTTTTCTCTTCGAGAAGATCCGCAAGACGGTCACTGATCTGTTTTTCCAGCAGATCCCGGACGGAGCTGCCGGAGACGGCGATGACCTGATCTCTGTCGGTGATCACCGCGGTGTTTCCGAGAATTTTGCCGGCTGATTCCGCGAATTCTTCTGCAAAATCAGCCATATCTCCGATGGGAGAGTACTTCTTTAAAATGACTGTCCCTTCTCTGTCCGTAAAAATTTCCATGGGATCTCCGTCCCTGAGGCGCAGGGTGCGGCGGATTTCCTTCGGGATGACAACCCTGCCCAAATCATCGATTCGTCTGACGATTCCCGTTGCTTTCATAGTATATTTCCTCCTGTATAAGCAAAATTAAAGTGATATGTCTGTGGTGATATTATTTACCGTTTCATGGAATCTATGCGTATTGAACCGCTTTTCTTGCAATTTAAGTCATGTGTGGTAAAATTACGTGAAAAGGAGCGGAAAAATTATGTTATTTAAAAATATTGCAATTCTCGATGAGAATTATGAGATCAAAGAAAACAGATACGTCGGTACGGAAAAAGATAAGATCGCGTATATCGGAACTGAGACGCCGGAAACGGATTTCGGAGAAGTGTATGATGGAAAGAATAAACTTTTGATGCCGGCGTTTTTTAACGCCCATGCGCACAGTCCCATGATGCTGATGAGAGGGTACGGAGAAAATCTTACTCTTCAGGACTGGCTCAATACGAGAATTTTTCCTTTTGAGGACAAGCTGACATCAGAGGCGGTATATTATGCTACTCTTTTGGCGATGGCAGAATCCCTGCGCTTCGGGATCGTTTCTTCCAGCGATATGTATTATTTCTGCGACGATATGGTGCGCGCTGTAGAAGAGAGCGGAGCAAAAGCTAATATTTCCCGAAGCATTACCTCTTTTGCAGAGGGTTCGGTAAAGAATAATGACAGCTACAGGGAGGCGGAGGCGCTGATCCGCGATTATCACGGCGCAGCGGAGGGCAGAATCCTCATAGATGCAAGTATTCACGCCGAATACACGAATACCGTGACGAGTATAACCGAGGTGGCTGATCTGGCGAAGAAATACGGTGTCAACATGCATGTGCATGTCTCTGAGACAAAGCAGGAGCACGAAGAGTGTAAAGCTCGTCATGGGGGCAGAACTCCGGCGCAGCTGCTGTGTGATCTGGGAGCTTTCGACACGCGGACGACTGCAGCTCACTGTGTCTGGGCGGAGGAAGAGGATATCGAAATTTTTTCGGAAAAAGGAGTGACAGTGGCTACCTGCCCTGTCAGCAATCTGAAACTGGCCAGCGGGGTGTGCAATGTGCCGGCTTTGATGAAGAAAGGCGTCAATGTCGCTGTCGGCACGGACAGCGTGGCCAGCAACAACAGTCTGAATTTTATCGAAGAGATGAAGTTCTTCGCACTGCTCAACAAGGAGAGGAGAAATGATCCGACGCTGATTACTCCGAAAGAGACGCTGAGGGCGGCAGCGAGAGCGGGAGCCCTTTCTCAGGGAAGAGAAGACTGCGGCGTTCTCGCGGTAGGCAGAAAAGCCGATCTTACGGTTCTCGATATCGGTCAGCCGCATATGCGGCCGGTCCATAATCTGGCGAACAATATCGTATATTCTGCTTCCGGCAGCGATGTGGTCTTAACCATGGTAGACGGCAGAGTATTGTACCGCGACGGCGATTTTTTCACGATCGATGTGGAGAAGGCGGCGGCAGAGACAGAGAGAGCCTGCAGAGATATTCTTCGTCAGCTTTAAAGAGAGATCCGGATAGGTATGAAATATGGCAAAGAAATCATTTTTTAAAGGTGCGGTGATTCTGGGAATCGCCGGAATCATCGTCAAAGTATTCGGCGCATTTTTCCGAATTCCGCTGGCAAATATCATCGGCGACACGGGTATGGGGTATTATCAGACTGCTTATCCCGTCTATGTCCTGCTGCTGACGTTGTCTACCGCAGGGATTCCTACCGCTATCGCGTGGCTGGTATCGGAGCGTACGACAGAAGGAAACCATAAAGAGGCATATCGTATTTTTACGGTATCTTTCCGGCTTCTTCTCGCGATGGGGATTGTGACCAGTCTGCTTCTGTTCTTGGGAGCTCCATATATCGTGCAGTATATGAAAGGCGAGCCGGAAGCGATTTATTCTATGCGTTCGATTGCTCCCGCACTTTTATTTGTCCCGATCATGGCGGCTTTTCGCGGGTACTTTCAGGGACAGCAGGATATGACGCCGACAGCGTCTTCTCAGGTGATCGAGCAGGCGTTCCGTGTTGTCTTCGGGCTGTCTATGGCGGTGATACTTCTTCCCGCAGGCTTGAAGTTCGCAGCGGCGGGAGCATCGGCAGGAGCCGCTGCCGGCGGATTCTTCGGGCTTATCGGTATCTTCGCCATCTATATGCGGAGGCGGAGTGTGATCCGGGAGAACTGCAGGAATTCTCCAGACGGAGAGTCGGAAGCTGCAAAGAGTATTCTCTGGAAGATCGTTGTCATCGCTGTACCGGTTACCATAGGTGCGGCGATCATGCCGATTATGACGAATATCGATCTGGCTATCGTCGTGAGAAGACTGGTACAGAGCGGTTATTCCAGTGCGGAAGCTAATAGTCTCTACGGTCAGCTTTCAGGTTTTGCCACTCCGCTGATCAATCTGCCTCAGGTGTTGACTCAGGCCATCGCTATGAGCTTGGTGCCGGCGGTGGCGTCGGCCTTCAGCGCGAAGGATCAGGAATTTCTTCGGTATAATACAGCCTTCGGAATCCGCACGGCGATGATTATCGGCATGCCGTGTTCCGTCGGACTTATGGTGCTGTCGAAGCCTATCATGCTGCTGCTGTATCCGGCGCAGCAGGCAAGCGCGGTTAATGCGGCCGAAAGCCTCTTCATCCTGGCTTTTGGAGCTATTTTCCTGTCTCTGGTTCAGACTCTCACCGGCATCCTTCAGGGCGTAAAGAGGCAGCTGATTCCGGTGATAAATCTGGCGATCGGCGCGGGGATAAAGGTTATCATCACATACGTGCTGACCGGAATCCCCTCTGTCAACGTCAAGGGAGCGGCAGCGGGAACGGCCGCGGCTTACATTACCGCAGCTCTGCTCAACTACCGCGCTGTGCGGAAATATACGGGAAGCAGACCGAATTTTTCTCTGACTTTCGGCCGGCCGATGCTCAGCGCAGCTATCATGGGAGCGATTGTATGGGCGATCTACAGCGGTCTGTCTCTTCTCACAGGCAATACTGTGGCGACGATGGTTTCTGTGTTCTGCGGCGTGGTCGTCTACGGTTTCTGTATTCTTCGGTTTAAGGGAATCACGCCGGACGAGATCAAAATGCTGCCGAAGGGGGCAAAAATCGTTGCGATGCTGCGTCTGGACGGAAGAAAATAGCTGAATCCCGGGCAGGGAGGATGAAAACATTGACAAATGAGAGTTATCGTGTAAAAATAACTGTGAGTTTTTGGAGACAAAAGTGGTTTTTAAAATTATCAGCGGGATACGGGTACGCATACTGACCCGCCGGATCTGATTCAGCGGAATAAGTAAAATTGCTTTCATCATGGGAAGCGATATTTTGTTATTTTTCGTCTGCAGAAACTCATATGCTTTCGGAAGAAAAAGTGTGGTTTTCAAAGGAAAGGAAAAAGACAAGGAGGTTAGGTAATGAATAAGGCAGAATTAATCGCAAGTGTATCGGAAAAGACAGGATTTACGAAGAAAGATTCCGAGGCTGCAGTCAACGCGTTTACAGCATGCGTAGAGGAAGCTCTCGTACAGGGAGAAAAGGTGCAGCTGATCGGATTCGGTACATTTGAAACGAGAGAAAGAAAGGCGAGACAGGGCAGAAATCCGAGAAAGCCTGGCGAAACCATCGAGATCGCAGCATCAAAAGCTCCTGTATTTAAGGCAGGTAAGGCGCTGAAGGATTCTGTAAACAAATAAGGAATCAATGAGAATCGACAAATTTTTAAAAAATTCCCGGCTCATCAAGCGGAGGACACTGGCAAAAGACGCCTGCGATCAGGATCGTGTCTTCATAAATGATAAACCGGCGAAGGCCGGATCTGACGTAAAGGTCGGAGATGTCATTCTGATCCGCTTCGGCAACGGAGAGATCAAAGCGCGGGTGCTTCTTCTCTCCGAGCACACGAACAAAGATCTGGCGTCGTCCATGTATGAGATCATAACATAGTGCCGTTGTCTGTCTTTTCTGAGGACAGACAAGCAGTGTGTCTCCGCACTGTGCGGAGATCGTCATGCGCTCTGATCGGGCGGGATTGTCAGAGTTCTGCTCTGATTTTAAATTAATCTGAATGAAAAACCCCTTTCATGTCAAAAATGAGTGACATTGAAGGGGGTTTTTTTATTATGAAAATCGGATTGCCCAGAGGATTGCTGTATCATTCTTACGGGCCTTTTATGGAAGCTTTTCTGTCGGAACTTCCGGCGGAAATTATCATCTCAGAAGAGACGGACCGCGATATTTTAGACCGGGGAACGGCAGCCTGCATCGACGACGCCTGCCTGCCGGTAAAAGTCTATGCCGGACATGTGGAATCACTGAGAGAAAAATGCGATCGTATTGTCGTACCCAGGATTATGTCCTGCGAATACGGAGAATCGCTGTGTCCGAAACTCAACGGGCTGCCGGAGCTCATCGGCGGTGAGGATCTGATTTTTACTGATCGCATCGATATGAAGAATAAAGATGCACTGCTTCGGTCCCTGTACCGGCCCTGCCGTCAGCTGGGGATGAAGCGGAAGGACATCCTGCGGGCGTTTCAGGCGGGACTCGATGCCTGGAGGGACAGAGATGCGGATCTGTGTCAGACGGAGTTCCCGCACAGAATTTTTCTTGCCGGGCATACCTACAACATCCGGGATTCCTTTGTCAATATGAGTCTGATAAAAAAGCTGAATCGCCGGAACATCGGGATTGTTACAGAAGGCGCTGTGGATCGCGTGTATAAAGAAGAATTCATAAAGGATCTGATAAAAAAACCGTTCTGGCATAATTTTACGGCATTGTACGGTGCGGCGCTGTATTTGCAGCAGCAGAACATGATCGACGGCGTCGTGTGTCTGTCGTCTTTTTCCTGTGGAACGGACTCCTTTACGATGGAGATGATTCGGGATGCGGTGTATCTGCCGGTCCTGATTCTGAAGATCGATGAGATGACGGCGGAGGCAGGATTCGATACTCGGCTGGAAGCCTTCTGTGAAGTCGTATTGCAAGAGCGGAATGGATATGAGTGAAAAGGAGGAGGTACGGTGAGTCAGACGGAGAAACGACAGCAGGTCCTGACTTTTCCTGATATCGGCTGTGCAGGTCTGATAGCGGGGATTTTTCTGCGGGATCTCGGGGTGACTTATATTCCTGCGCCGTCGAATCAGGGCGCGGAAAAATCGGCAGCCTTCCGAAGTGCGCCGGAGGATATGTGTCTGCCGTTTAAACTGTTTGCCGCGCAGCTGGAACAAGCCTGGCATCAGGGCGCCAATACTGTAGTCATGCCTTCTTCCCGCGGACCCTGCCGTCTGGGGGAATTCTGTGAGTTGCTGCGCGTACTTCTGCGGAACAGGGGGTGCGACTATGAATGGATCGTATTGGATGTGCCTTCCGATATCGGGATGAAAGAACTTCTCAAAAGGGCGTCCCAAATCCTGCCGGAAGTGTGGAGAGATAAAAAACACCGGAAGTCTCTGCTGAAAAAGCTGAATCAAACTCGTCATCTTCTGAAGGAATTGGAGAAATTCGAACAGGAACTGCGCAGAGACGCCGGTTATTACGATAAGCCGAAGACGGCGTCGGATCTGATTTCGGATTGTAAGAGGGAATTGAGCGGAGCGGGCGGGTTAGAAGACGCTTTTCAGATCATGGGGCGTTATCGCTGGAAGAAGTCGCAGCTGCAGAGGGATTTTTCAAAAACACCCGTGAAGATCGCTCTCACCGGAGAGATTTTTACGCTGAACGAGCCTTCCGCCAATATGCGGATTGAAGACCGCCTGACGGAACTGGGGGTCTGCCTGGAGAGGGACATCACGCTGAACTGGTGGATCCGCAAAACTCTGACCGATTCCATAAAAAACAGATCCGGCGGTTTTGGAAAAAAAGGAAATTCTCTGAAAAACGCTTATCTTCCTTACGAGATCGGCGGCTACACGAAGCAGACCGTGGAGTATGCGGCATCCGCCGGACTGAGAGGTTTTGACGGCGTAATTCAGATCTTTCCTTCCGGCTGCATGCCCGAAATCGTAGGGCGCGCTATCCTGAACCGCGTAGAAGAGAAGGAGGACATCCGCGTCATGACGCTGGTCTATGATGAGATGAGCGGAGAAGCAGGAATGATGACGCGTCTGGAGGCTTTTACCGATATGCTGCAGAGAGCCAGAGAACGGAAAGCGGGCCAAATACAGTAATCCGGTACGGAAGATGAGGAGACAGAAAAACTGCGACAGGATGTCCGGCGATGACCGGATCGGCTGAAAAATGAAAATGAGAGGCTGTAAGATGCCGAATGTGAAAGGAGCGGGGAAATAGGAGCGATGATATATTCTCTCGGTGTAGACGTGGGATCTGTCAGCACGGATTTTGTACTGACGGATGAAAACAGAAAAATTATAGAGTCTCTGTATCTTAGAACCCATGGTGATCCTGCAGGGACTGTAGCGCGGGGCATGAAGGAGCTAAAAGAAAAATACCGCGGAGATGAAATTTTTGCCGTCGGTACGACGGGGAGCGGCAGAATGCTGGCGGGCAGCATTCTGGGAGCAGATGTGGTGAAAAATGAAATCACTGCTCACGGTGTGGCGGCTTCTGTGCTGGATCCCGAAGTGAAGACCGTAATCGAGATCGGCGGACAGGATTCGAAGATTATTCTTTTGGAAAAAGGGGTCATCAGGGATTTTGCCATGAATACAGTCTGCGCGGCAGGAACTGGCGCTTTTTTGGATCGCCAGGCAGAGCGCATGAATATGACGATCGACGAATTCAGTCTGCAGGGACTGGAAGCGAAACGTGCGGAAAGAATCGCGGGGCGATGTGCGGTTTTTGCGGAATCGGACATCATTCACAGGCAGCAGCAGGGCGCCGCCAGAGCTGATGTCATCGCGGGGATCGCTCAGGCGATGGTGCGAAATTATCTCGGAAACGTAGCCAGAGGCAAAAAGATCAGAGAGAAGATATTTTTTCAGGGAGGTGTTTCCGCCAATGAGACGATTCGGAGGGCCTTTGAGAATGAACTGGGGTGCCCGGTGATCGTACCGGAGTACAATAAGGTGATGGGCGCCTTCGGAGCTGCGGTCCTCGCTGCGGAATCCGTAGAGCGCAAAAAAAGAAAAGGCGCGGCCGGCACTGCATTCCGCGGGTTTGACGCTCCTTTTGAGAGCATCCGCACCCGCACGTTTCAGTGCGCGGACTGCGCCAATCACTGTGAAGTTACTGAAATTATGTCCGACGGCGGCCGCATGGGATGCCTCTACGATCGCTGCGGAAAGTATCAGAACGCAGTATAACAGGATGCCGGGATTCTTCCGCCTCTATAAACGGAGAATTTCCTCTTCGCGGTTCAGTGAAAAATGTCTTTCTGTATCCCGGGCTGAGAGGAACGCTTCTTCCTTGCATCATGTGGAAATCGTCCGCATACTCTGATCAAATGAACTGATGAGAGATTTGCGGAGATTTAAAAAATCGATGAATCGTGAAACCGCTTTTGATTTTCGGGCTTTTTGACCCGGGCGAGGGGAACCGACTGTATCCGGAGAAGACCTTTTCTCTTCGGATGTCGGAACGATCCGTCGCGTGTCAGTGAGAAAACTTGATCTGCTTTTTTCCGTTCGCAATAAACGCGATAAACGGGCTATACCGATTTAAACTGCGGAATTTTGGAAAGTGCGTTTCCCCATAAAATTCGTATGAGCAGCGTGTAAATCGGGATATTGATCACGCATTTGACGGCCCGGGCAGGCAGCAGCGCGATAAAGCTGTTGCCGTACATAATATCGAGCCAAAGCGTATCCAGCAGGAGATTCAGCGCGATGCACACTACGGCGGAAGCGAGAAGAACCCGCGGGACCGTAACCGGTTTGCGGTACAAAAGCAGTCCGAAAATCAGACCCGTCAGAAGAGCCGTCAGCGTAAATCCCGGAAAATACTCTGCCGGCGGATAGATGATCATACCGAGGATATCTCCTACCGCGCCGGTGACCGCGCCCCAGAAAGGTCCGTAAGCGATGCCGGCTACGGCGACAGGAAGAAATCCGAATCCGATACGAAGAAACTGTGTCTGAATCGACAGGAAACGGGTCAGAATTACGTCGAGTGCGATCAAAAGCGCTACCGTAACGATGACCGTGAGATAATTATTTTTGTTTTTAGACATAAAAACTCCTTTCTCTTTTTATAAAGCGGTTTGCAATACCGCATCAAAGAGAAAGGATTTTGGGTCTCTTTAATGCAGCAGCGGATGCAATAATGCACCGTAAGTCCTTGGGTTTGTTTTCTTTTGCATTTGTCTTTACTTCGGGAAAGACAAATGCAAAAAGCATGGACTTTTCGTCGGCAGGCAACATCCCATCCTGCCGCACTTCAGATTCCGAAGAATCAACGCGCATTATTTACTCTACGTGAACAATTCTATCACAGAAAATCATCTTTTGTAAATGCGGACGGAAAAAAGGGCGGAAATTAACATTCCGCCCGGACAAAAGAAAGCCTCTGTAGAATTTTTTATGTCTGTACAGACCGCAGTCTGATGTTTTTCCTTTATATGATTCGGAGAGAAAATCTCCCGTATATTCTTAACCGTACTGACTGCGCGCAGAAAACTGCGGCCGAAATCTTGTTTCTTAAAAAATGTTGTCTGCCCGGAACTGATTTTCTGCAGTGAGATCTTTCAAAAGCGCCGCGATATTTTCTGTTTCCCCGCAGACCAGCGCGCTGTCCTTTGCTGCAAGGTAACCGAAACCGCGCCGTACAGACCGTTCGATTTCTTCCATATCTGAAGAATTCATATAATAAGAATAAATCCTGCGGTATTCACTCCATTGCCGGAAAAAATATTCATAGGAGGCCGTGGCGTTGTCCCAGTCTTCTTCCGCAGCATATGAGAATGTCTCCTCCAGGATCGGAGTCAGACGGCTTTCCGTACGTTGCGTATAGGAGGCCGAAAAGAACCAGAAGGAAAATACGAGGATCAGACAGATCAGAGGAACGCTGAGGGATTTCATAGAGACCTCCTTTCCCGACCTCCTGATACAGACTGTGAAGTCAGCGGCAGAATGAAGCGGTCATCTTTCTTCGGATAAAAGTGCAGAGTTCGCTTTTCGTCACAGAAACATAAAAAGACGTCTTTTTCCGATTGAAATTCGTGCCTTTTCATTTCCCTGCGCAGCATATTTTCCGTGTAGCCCGATCGTTCCAGATTTTTTTTATATATTTTGCCATCCGAAATGACGATGCAGGGCATCGTTTCCGGTTCCGCAGGAATGTGGAGATCTTCCCGGGTCAGAGGCTTTTTTTCCGGCTTGAGAATGACACTGAAATCTCCGTTCGTTTCGAGATACGCGTATGCCACGTCTGCGATAGAAGGGCAGTCCTGTATCCGGAGCATCTCCATCAAGTCGGTGAGAGTCACATTGGAACGTTTCATCTCCTTGAAGTTGATGGCGCCGTTATCGATCAGAATGCTGGGCCTGCCGTTAATAAATTTCTTAAACCATTCGCTTTTACAGGATAAAAAACCGGAGAGAGCGTAGAGAAACAGAATCATAAAGATAGCGGCGACTCCGTTCAGCAGAGAAATCTCCGGTGAAGATACCGGCATTGCCGCCAGTTCTGCGATCAGCAGCATGATCGTAATCTGAAAAGGATCGGTGGACGAAAGACCGGTCTTACCCATGCAGCGAATCGTAAACAGAGCCACTGCATAGACGATAAACGTCCGAATAAATGTAATCATCATAATCAATACCCTCGTGAAGCCAACTTGAAAATTCCATGAGATATTTTCGCATCTGTTCTCTGCATTTTCTGTCCGCATTTTTGACGGAAGAAATCTGCCGAAGGAAACATCTCTGATCTGAAATTCTGTATTTTGAATAAGTATCACCAAAACCGCGTTTTCTTATTCGGAATTCTCAGCTTAGAAATACCTTTTCGAAAAAGCCATTGGAGAATATTTTCTGTTATCATCGAATACTATAAAGGTACGATTTAAAATGAAAAAACAAAGTAAATATAACGTAAAAAAATGTATAAAAATGACGAAACTTTTTTTGAGAAATACGTTGACAGATTTAGATATACTTGGTATTATAG
>CAJLHL010000029.1 GCA_905206455.1 uncultured Eubacteriales bacterium | reverse complement strand
GCTTTCGCTTTCAGGCAGACGGCAGAGCACTCGGTTGATCATCGCCATAGCTTCGGCGCGGGTAATCGGATTCTCCGGACGGAAGGTTCCGTCCTCATAACCGCAAATCCATCCCAACGTCGCCGCCCGCTCTATTTCCGCTTCAGCCCAGTGGCCGGAGATATCCGTAAAATCACTGTCCCCCTCTGTTTTGTATGTGTCAAAACGCGCACAGACAGCTGCAAATTCCGCACGGGTGATAAAAGCATTCGGAGCGAAAGTTTCCTCCGTACGTCCCTTTACAACGCCCAGTTTCGCCATGGTGGAAATCGCGGTATTGCACCACATCTCCTCGTTCACATCGGTAAAGACATTGGAGACCGTCAGGTTTTTCTCCCGGATCTCCGGACTCAGCAGCCGGAAGAATATCGTCGCAACCTCAGCGCGGCTGATATTGCTTACAGGCTTCACCCTGCCGTCCTCATAGCCGATCATATAAGCAAAATGATCTCTGCCGTTGAGCCAATCCGGAATACCGGTAGCCTCCCAGCCCGCATATACGGTCTTCGATGAATTCATTCGAATTTCACCGACAGACTGCGTCAGTTCTCTGTCCGCATACCAGCCGGTAAAAGTATAACCCTCTCTGACCGGATTTTTGTCCAGCTGAACGAGAGTATTTGAAGGATAACGTTCCGATGCGTATTCTGTTCCGCCGTTAGAATCGTAAGTCAGAGTATAGTAAATATCTCCGCCTCCGCCCCCGCTCGTTTTCTTTTCATACAACAGGACAAACGGCGAAAAACTGCCTGCAGCAAATTTAATGTACTGTTTTCCTCCAATCGTTACTAAATTCAGAGGATTTTCTTCATCTGCGGCCCGATACAACTCCGGCGGATTATTTTTCAAAATTTCACCGACATCATCTACGCTGCCGTAGCTTCGGTCCAGGGCGTTAAAATGCACGATATAGAAAGGATCGCCCGTATCGGCGTCTTCCGGCACCGGCCAGTAAAGAGTCATTTTCTGTTCATTTCCCATGGTGACTACAGCGTTTCCATTGCTGGAATCCACCAGGTCCAGATACCTCATATCAAACAGATATTCGCCATCCGGAATCGCTTCCATCGTGTCGATGTAATCTTTGAGCACTTCTGTATCCAGCAGTCGGTCTGTCAGCAGCCTGACGTTTTCTTTTTCCGTAATCTCCACCTGACTGTCGTTGACATAATACCTAATATCGTCCGGTGCAACTGCTGCAACAGTATCGCCCCTGATCTCCGCCTCATCAGACGCGATCGTTATCGTCTCAGACTCCGTTCCGGTGACGCCGCGGACAGTAAGTGTTCCTGATTCGATTTTAACAGGATAGCGGAAGGAATTCTCCCCGCCGCCTTCCACAGGCACATTTTGAAACTCTGCTGTAATCTTGGACGGATCCAGTCCCCCCGTGTAGAGAGACATCGTATAAGTCTCGTTCAGATTTTCGGCAGAAAACGTAAAATCATCGCTGATCACAGTCTCATCCCCGTTCTGAAACTGCAGACGTACGGGAATGCCGCTCTCCGTATCCGGCAGCAGACGATAGACGTACCGGTCGATGCCGTCCCCCAGGTCTGTCGTACTGACGCTGTCACTGTATTTCTCCACTTTCCACTCCCGCGTTATTCCATTTCCGTCGTCATAGGAAAACGTCAGATAAGAGGAAAGATCCTCCGCCTCGGCCTTACCGCCCAAAGCATTATTGACAGTCTCTGGAATAGTAAACAGGTATCCGGGCTCAGGCAGTCCCCTGTCTCCTGTACTGATATTTCCAGCACCATCCACTACGCCTTCATAGCTGTCACCGCCGGTATAAACAGTGATATCCGCCGGACGGATCGATAAAGCGGATTCTTTTACATGCAGGTAAGGGGAGGATCTGGTTCCCGCCATTTCCGCGGTGGTGTCCTTATTCTCCGCGTCAAACATATGATTGCGTTCTCCCAGTTCATCGCTGTAATAGATATCTTCTTCCAGCGGAACATAATCCATATCGTTTATTTCGACAGAATCACCGGATACGCCGTTTCTCTTTAAAAGTTTATTTCCTGAAGCGATCAGTTCCTTACAGTCGATAGTGAGCTTCTCTTTCGATTCAATTGCATCCGCCGAAAGCGATCTATTCATTACTTTGACAAAGGCATCGCCTTCTGCAGAGATTCCTTTGTCGCTGAAAATGCCGCCCTTCGAAAACATCCCTTCGATATCGATGCGGGAATTGCCGCCGATGATAATTTCAGCTGTACTCTGAATCCCCGATACAGATACACCGGAATCTTTCTCTATCGTCAGATCAGCTTCTTTTCCAAATTCTAATTTCGAACCTTCGTTGCTGACCTGATAGAAAATTCCTGCCTTTTTTGCATCGATTACAATATTCGAATCCCCGATATACACAGGGTATGCATTCTGACGATTAGAATCAATCCAATTATGAATACCGTTCGCTTTTTCTGACTGAAGATTCAGCTGAGCGCCATCATCGATAGTCAGGCTGCAGAACAGTTCCATACAGTCGGATGTTGTATTTATCGTAAGATTACAGTCCGCAATCTCAGCGAAAGGCTCCGACGCCTGAGTCTCGCCCACGACCACACCTTTCGCCGCTCCTTCAGCGTTTATCGTAAGATCTGCGCCTTTTTCGATTACCAAATTCTCTTTAACGGCGACAGATCTATAATAATCCTTATCCACACTGTTTCTAACGGATACCGATGTACCGGCGCCTGCTACAATCAGAGAACCGAAATTGCCGTTTCGCGGAGCCGCCGCAGAAAGCGCCGCTTTTTCCGCAGTGACATCTACTTTGCCGCCGGTAATTTCTAATTTGCGCCCTGCCTTTATCCCGGTGCCCGGTTCCAATGCTCCGGAAGACGATATTCCTCCCAGACTGACTGTTCCATTTGCGATTTCAAAATTCCCCTGATCTGCATCGTCTTCATTCATGCCCGGCAGATTTTTATTTGAATAGTCAAGTTCTCCGCACGTAATATGGGATGCCACAGGATTCTTCAAATGGATGTTGAGGATTCCCTTCATATCGACTCTCAGACTGCCGGCATGTACCTGGATCCCGCCGGAAAATTCACGTTTCTCACTTTCATCCTGATTATTCAGTGTCAGCGTCCCGCTCCCCCCGAGCGTCAAATCTCCGTTCATCACACGAATGACAGGAGCTCCATTGGCAATAGATGGATTACTCGGTTGTTTGGATCCTGTCATTTTAACGGTGAGATCATTTTCTCCCTCTGCATTCAAATTCAGGTCTCCTGATTCCACCTGAAGCAGTCCTTTAAATATCTGATCGCTCGATCCGCATGAATGTGTCAACGTAACAGAGAGATTCTCCAATGTCACATCAAACGTTTTTCCTGCTGCACTACTGATAATAACGGCTGTTTTTTTATAGGTACCCGTATTTTGAAGATCTAAGCTTCCGGTCAACCGATATGCTCCCGTATACTCTTCACTCACCGTCTTCTCACCGGTCAGCCCTTTGTACTGAACATACCCTGTGTCAGTAATTTCCACGCGTCCATTGGACAGATCGATTTCTTTTACTTCACCGGCGGTAGACTCCGCAGTCTCCGTCTGATCTGTCGCCGCTGCCGTAACCGGCATCAGCCCCAACAGTGTCATAACCGCCAGGAATACCGCCAATAGCCGTCTCCATCGTTTTCTCATCCTTATTTCCTCCTATTCTCTCCTCCCTGTCTGTAACTAAGAAAACCGCATCGAATCGCCATACTCCGGGTCAGAACTGCTCTGTATCTGCCCGTAAGAACATCTGACATACCGGCACAGACCGACCGGATCTATGAAAGCGAACCGATCGAAAATTCAATCAGGAATTTACAATAAATCGCATCGGAAACTCCCCCCTTCGATAAAAATGTGTACTTTTTTGCAAGTAGAATCAGGGAATTCAGCCATCAGAAAAAGAAATAAAACAGTAAGTAAAGATGGAAAAAATGTATACTTTTAATATCGAAAGGTTACAATTGTTGCAAATATACAATAATTTTGATATATTTATCTAATAAACTATATCTAACAAAAAAGTACACATTTTAAACAAATCTAAAATATCGCATGAGAATTTAAAATTATATGAAACAGCAAAATAAAAAATATTCTGGAAAAGATGAAAATAAAAAGACTGTATTCAACATATCCGGTACGTTGAATACAGCCGTAGAACTCCATGGTTGCAGGGAAGGGATTCACAAACCCTCAGTCCCTGTAATTCCAGCAATTACAGATTTTGCATTTTCCCTATCCCCAATAGCGTTTCCGATGGAATCTTAATATTCTGTATCATCAAAGCTATTGCCGTCAGCAAGGATAGTTCGTCAATTGTTTCGTTTTCTTACATACGCCTCCTACTTAATAATGGAATCAAACTTTCCTGACGAATCCACAAACGGAATTGCCAAATGATTTGGCAGACATACGACAGAAGCGGACGAATCCAGCCAATCCATATCTTTCTGGAACCTTTAAATTTCTGTCTTCCAAGCGAATTTTTTCATATCCCGCATAACGAAGTTTCTCTTTTATCTGATTCCGCGCAGGAACCTGTTTGCCGCCTGTCTCAAATCCCTGTGCGTCAAGTATCGGATAAATCGCAGGGTCCAATGTGCCATCTGTTTTTCCGCCATACCCGGTGTAAAATTGAGAAGATCTGCCGTTTCCTCACGGACTGTTATCATCTGGCCGCCGCTGTGATTTGCTTTATATATTTCTCTTGTTGTCGACCAGAGAGATTCTCTGTCTTCAATAAGCCGTCTTGCTTCATTCAAAGCCCTCTCCGAATCACCGCCATATGCTTTAAAGGATTTTCTTCTCCCAGTTCAAAACCGGTTTACATTCATCTTTACTCCTACTTATTTTCCTCCGTTTTCATTTTTAGAGATTCAAACTCGCAATCCAGTCTTTAAGGTCCTCTTTTTCGACATGTCCGTTTAAAAGACGTCCTTCTTTTATTGCGGCAGACGGCGGAACGCTTTTTGCAAGTTGTGTCGCCGTCTTTCCAAAATCGCTTCCTCCGGATGTGGCAAACAGGACGATTATTTTTCCCGAAAAATCATAAGCTTCCAGGAATGTGTTGATAATGTTCGGCGCTACATACCACCAAATGGGGAAACCGAGAAAAATAACGTCATGACCGCTGACATCAGCATCCCGATCTTTGAGAGCAGGGCGGAAAGCTTTATCCCTCATCTCTCTCGAACTTCTTGAATTGCCATCCAGCCAGTTCAGATCTGCCTCTGTGTAAGGAACTTCCGGACGTATTTCGTAAAGATCCGCCTGTGCGGCCTCTGCCAGTTTTTCAGCTGCACTTTTTGTCACACCGCTTGCGCTGAAATAGGCTACTAATTTTTTACTCATTTTGATCACACTCACTTTCCTGAATTCGTTTTCACTTCTATTTCTATACTCTATTTCTGAGGGATGCTGCACTTCAGCGATACGCCTTCTCAAAAATAGCGGCGCATTCTTCATCTGAAAGAAGTACCCTGTCGCAGAAGAACAATCCTCCCATAGTTGCTCTGGCGTTCTGTGCCAGCGTCATAAATTCATCCGGTTTGATTCCGTAATCGGACATTTTCAAATCTGCTACACCGCACTGTTCCTGCAATTCAACAAGCGCCGCGATAAAATCCATCGGTTCTTTCGCGTCTGTTTTCCCCAGCGCCTGCGCCATGCGGATAAATCGTTCATCGCAGGCGTGATTCTCAATAAAATAGGTAAAATACGCTTTGGAAATCATGATGAGACCTGCTCCATGGGGCAGATCATGATGATATGCGCTCATGGCATGCTCCATAGAATGTTCGCTTGTACAGGAACTGATTGTCATCACCACGCCGGATAAGGTGTTCGCAAACGCCACGTGTTCTCTTGCCTCCATATCCGAACCGTCTTTTACAGCGCGCGCCAGATAGGCCCCTATATTTTCGATCGCAGTTAAGGCATACATATCGCTCATGAGATTTGCAGCCGCGGAAATATAACACTCTACACTGTGAAATAACGCGTCAAAGCCCTGATAAGCGGTAAACTCCGCCGGAACGGATTTCATTAGCTGAGGATCTACGATCGCGATCTGCGGAAACAACGAATCATATCCGCCAAAACCGATTTTTTCATCGGTCTCCTCATTGGAAACGACGCCCCACTGATCCACTTCGCTCCCGGTTCCTGCTGTCGTAGTAATGGCTATAACCGGAAGCGGCTCATTCATAAGCGGCAGACCCTTTCCCGTGCCTCCGGAAATATAGTCCCATAAATCTCCGTCATTTGCCGCCATTGCTGCAATAGCTTTTGATGCATCCATAACACTGCCGCCGCCAAGAGCGACAATAAAATCACAGTGATTTTCTTTCGCAAAGGCTGCTCCTTCCATTACGGTCTGCTTCAATGGGTTCGGCATAATTTTGTCAAACAGAACCGTTTCCGCACCTGCCAGTTTTAACTCTTTTTCCGTCTTTTCCAAAGCTCCGTTTCTCTTTGTCGATTTCCCATTGGAAATCACAATCATTGCCTTTTTGCCCGGCAGCTTCTGTTTGTGAAGACCCTCAAGCTGCCCTTCTCCAAATAAAATTCTCGTAGGTACATACATCTGAAAACTCATAATCAAAACCTCCTTTATATTATCTGCCTATCTTATATCTTTTTTACAAACCGAGCGGAATTTCCCGCAGGAAAATCAATTCACCCGCAAGTTACAGTCATAAAAAATTCATCTTTCTATAGTTTTCTTCCTCTCTGAGTATTTTCTTAATCCACAGGATATATAATATGCAAGACATGCCCACAACACCATCATCGCTGCATATTCAGTTAGGAAGAAAATCAGAGGCTGCTGCAGGTCAAAGAACACAAACTGACTTTTTAGAAACATATACGATACAAGATTATGCTTCATAAAGGCACAGACACCGAATCCGCTGACCGCTGCCGCTAAAATCCGCAGCATCCACGTCTGTACCCTTGATGCGTCTTTCCGCTTCTGCATCTTTCGCACCATACCCATAACCATTGCCCAGTGCAGACCAAGATGAGCACTCATAAGAAAGAATCCCCAATAGGCCGCAGCCATGTGCAGAAGACGTGCAAATCCCATTCCTCCTTCAATGGAAAAGAAGGAAAATACGACCCTCGACATCATCATCCCGCTGATCATCAAACTCAGCATACACAGCAGGAGGGCCAGATTGACTACTGTCTGCAGAATACGAAATCCCGAATATTTTCCTTTAAACAGATTGCGATACCATTTTACATTTAAAATATTATGTGAGATAAACAATACCAGCATTGCTGTGCCTGCCCATTCATGCAAAGTATTTCCCACCAGCATATATGCCATCTGAAACAGCAACAGAACAGTCATGATAAAATCTATGGACATTTTCAGTTTTATTTTCGGTTTCATCTGTATCCTATCAGTCCTCCTTCTTGACCCCCCCTTTGTTTATAGCCATAGTATATTCCATTCTCTTTTTCATATCTAATGCTTATGTTAAATCCACTTATATGCCTATCAGGTATGATTTTTTCAAACTACTTTATATCCGGCTTTAAATCTCCATAAAAATAAGACGCCGTTGCTCCTCCGTCAATCAGAAAATCAGCTCCGGTAATAAAAGCCCCCCGATTACTCAAAAGCAACTCTGCCACATTTGCCACTTCGTCCGCTGTGCCCGGACGTCCGGCGGGACATTTGGCAAACATATTTTTATAAAACTCTCCCCGTGGCCCACTGAACTCATCTGCCGCAAGAGGCGTCACGATAATTCCCGGTGAAATGGAGTTGATTCTCGCACCTTTTCTCCCCCAGTTTACGGATTCGTACATCACCCGTTTCTCGTTGCAGCGTTTCGCCATTTGATACGCATGAAGTGTATCTCTGATGCTCTCCGGCTGTAACATAGGTAATTCCAATAAGCTTTCTGCCGGAGTACAGGCAAGTTGTTCATCCTCCCATGCCGACAACTGAGGCATTCGATGCCCGGACTGACTGGAAATTGTAATTCCTGCTCCTCCCGGAGCAATTACATTTCCAACCTCTTCCAATAAAACGGCTGTGCCATATAAATCTACCTTCAAAATCGTTTCAACCGGTGCCTGACTGGGAGATACCCCTGCCGCATTAATCAGCATTGTGATTTCCCCATACTTCTTTGCCTCTGCAATTAGCTTCAAAATAGATTTTCTGGAGGATAAATCCATTTCGACCGGAATCGTATCAAATCCCGCCTGATTCATAATTTCGGATATATTTTCTGCATTCTCTCTGCTCTTATCGCCAATCACAATTTTCTTACCATATCCCACTCTTCGTGCAATCGCCATTCCGATCTGACCTGCACCTGTCAGTATCATTACTTCCTGATTCATCTCGCTCCTCCTTGCATTTCCGACTTAAATAATATATACTTACTTAAAGTTACTTTCAGTAATACACCTTAAACTATAGTTTAAGTCAAGATATTTTTTCAATTTTTACTGTGGATATAGTAAAAATCAGGAGGGTGCTTGCTATGTTATATACCATAGGAGAAATGGCAAAATTACTGGATATTCCTGCTTCTACTCTGCGCTATTACGACAAACAGGGTTTGCTTCCCTTTGTAGAGCGTTCCAAAAGTGGGATACGGATGTTTCAGGAAAAAGATTATGAATGGTTAAAACTGATTGAATGTCTGAAAAAATCAGGATTGACATTGAGTGAAATCAAAAATTATATTTTCATGGCAATTCGCGGCGATGAAACCATTGAGGATCGGCTGCAACTATTTCTAAATCAGAAAGAAGTGATAACTCAAAAAATCACTGAGCTTCAGGAGACACTGAAAGTTGTGGAATACAAATGCTGGTACTACGAAACAGCAAAAAAGGCGGGAACCGTTTCCGTTCCGAAAGAGATGTCACTGGAAGAAATACCGGAAGAACATAAAAATACACGGTTACGGTTAAAAAGTATTCCAAATGAAGACTAAAGTTTTACCCAGAAGTCCATATTCGGATACTTCCGGGTATTTTTTAATTTCTTTCCCTTCTATCGTCCAAAATATGTTTGGATTATCTGCATCCGTTCCGTCTGCCCCACATGAAACGGACAGCGTAAATCGCAGCGTCCGCAGCCGACGCAGTCTCCGGCTTTCTTTTCCAGATTCGCATAGTGATTTTTCGCCAGCTCATCTCCTGCCCGCGTCAGATCATAGTATTTATTGATCAGGCCCACATCCAGTCCTGCCGGGCATGGCTGACAGTGGTTGCAGTATACGCAAATTCCTTTGGCCTCCTGCGGCGTAAAAGTTCCTAAAACGGAATAGTCCCTTTCTTCCGGCGCCGCATCAGTATATTTCAAAATGCGCTTCAGATCTTTTGTGTCCCGCACGCCGGTCAAAACCGTCACTACCCCCGGCTTATCCAGAGCATACTGAATGCATTGCAGTTCCGTCAGCGCCTGCCCGAAGGGAGAAGTTTTAGCGTTCAAAAGCTGTCCTCCGCTAAAAGCTTTCATTACGGAAATGGCAACACCTTCCGCTTCACAGTGCTGATACAGCTCTCTCCGTTCTGCAATCCCTCCTATTGCGTACTCACCTTCTCCTCCATTATCATAAACAGGATTAATGCTGAACATCAGCATATCTAAAATTTTCGCGTCCAGCGCCTGATGGACCACTTCCGGTGTGTGAGAAGACAGGCCGATATGGCGTACCACACCTTCTTTCTTCAGCTGCTGGATATATTTCAGAATGCCGTCATTCATGACATGCCGCAGGTCTGCTTCCTCGTCAATACAGTGAAGAAATCCGAAATCAATGTAATCCGTTTTCAGCGCAGCAAGCTGCCAGTCAACGGAACGTTTCATCGTATCCAAATCCGTGGTCCATCCGTATTTTCCCCCTTCATAATCGGCTCCAAAGTGAATCTGAAAATATACATCTTCTCGCTTGCCGGAGAGGGCGCGCCCAAAAGCCGGGAATGGTTTTGCGTCAGCCGAGGCCATGTCGAAGTAGTTGATTCCATTCTCCAGAGCCAGGCTTATCGCCGCTTCTATCTCTTTTTCTTCCGCCATACCGATAGAACTGGTGCCGACTCCAAGCACACTGATTTTTTCCTCCCCGCGAGGTAATTTACGATATTCCATGCATATTCTCTCTTTCTATACTATTTTCTTACTATATCATTTTTATTTCCCGCCATTTTCCGCCTTTGTATCTCCAGAGAAATGCTGCCGACCGCGCCAGCCAGTCCATTCCCATGGCGATCCAGATCCCTATAATCCCCATATTCAGGACAATTCCAAACAAAAATGCTGCGCCCAGACGGAATATCAGCATAGAGCCGACACCTACAAACATGGTGTAGCCCGCGTCCCCTGCCGCCCGAAGACTGTTTGCCAGATTAAAGGATGTGGGATGCAGTGCGAAGGCAAATACGTTGTGCATAATAATTAAAACAGCCGCATAATGCAGGGTCTCTGCGGAAAGATTGTAAAACTGCAGAATCAGCGGCAGCAGCGCACATACAGCGGCTCCCAGTATGCCGGTGGAGACGTAGGAAATCTTCATCAGCTTTCTGGTATAATATTCTGCCTGCTCCTGCATCTGCGTACCTATGCACCGTCCCACCACGGTAATCATGGCTAAATTTACTGCATTTACAACCACGATGGCAATCTGGTCAATGCTGTTTGCCACTCCGTTGGCCGCAATCTGCGCTGTGCCAAATAGAGCCACGATGCTTGTCACAAGCACTTTTCCCAGTGCAAACAGCCCGTTTTCAATGCCGCTTGGCACTGCGATATGAAGAATTTTCCTCAGTAGTTCTCCTCTCCAGATAAAGATATCTTTCAAACGAAGACAGACTGTATTTTTTATTAGAGAAAAAATCATTATTTAATAACGGAAAATCTTCTGATTTCACCCAAACCCTTCTCCAATTCATCCCCAATTAACGCGATAATCTTCAATGAATATCTCCCTTTTTTACCTTTCTATGGTATTTGTATGCGTCTGTATCAGTAAAAAAATCGCTGTAAGCATTGAAACACAGCGGTTTTCAGGGCATCAGAAAACCCGAAGCCATTTTGACTTCGGGTTGATTTCGTGGTTGCGGGGGCAGGATTTGAACCTACGACCTTCGGGTTATGAGCCCGACGAGCTGCCAGCTGCTCCACCCCGCGATATCTAAATTTTATTAAAAAAGATCCGGCTTCTGACATAAAAAATCAGATGCATATTCATCATCCAGAAAAATCAGACCCGATTCAGAATGGTGCCGGGGACCGGGGTCGAACCGGTACGATCGGTAAGGATCGCGGGATTTTAAGTCCCGTGCGTCTGCCAATTCCGCCACCCCGGCGAATTGGCTCCAAGGGTGGGGCTCGAACCCACAGCCTATCGGTTAACAGCCGAGTGCTCCACCATTGAGCTACCTTGGAATACCTGTGTTGTAGTGATTATTACCGCCGACAACAATAGTTATTTTAAACGTTTTCCTGCATCCTGTCAAGCTTTTTTTTAACTTTTTCAAGTTTTCTTCCGAGACCGATTACAAAAATCCGCTGTCAACAGCGTCTCCGCTCGCTGACTTTTAGAATTATACGATCTTTTCTCTCTTCCGTCAATCCCTTTTTTACATTTTTTCGGGACTTTTTTACAATCTGCTCAAAACCGTCGAAAAACAGGACATGGAGCCCTTTGACAAAGAGACTTCTGCAGTCCGGTATACCGGACTGCTGCCGGCGAAAAACATCATTCTTCTCGCTTGGCATTTCTCCTGCCGACTTCTATCTTTTTTTTATATTTTTCCGCATTGACCTCGTCGCCCAAGGCGTTATATACGATCACGAGCTCGGCCATAATCTCTGCTCCGGAAGGATATTCGTACAGAGCTTTCTTCAGAGAACGCAGCGCTTCATCGTATCTTCCGGTACGGCTGTATCCTACGCCGAGGTAGTAAGAAAGAGGCCACCAGCTCTGCGCGATTTCCTCGTCCTTATACGCCTCCAATATCTCCAGACCTTCCTTCCAGCGCCCGTTTATCACATTCATATACCCCTGTTCCATCTTTACCGGGATCTCCAGCTCAGACAGGCGTTTTGTGATCTCGGTATATTCCTCGCCCGGCTCTCCGAGAGAAAGAAATTTTTTCCATTCCCGCTGGGCGGCTTCATATTTTCCCGCATTGACATAAGCATAGCCGAGGAAATAATAAGTCATCGGAAAATCCGGTTTTGCCGATTTCAGCTTCAGCAGAGACTCCAGAACTTCCGCTTTAAAGTCGGCGATGTATGTTCCGTCCTCTCCTTCGCTGTAGAGATTTCTGCATACCAGCATATAATTATAGAGCGCATCCGGATCATTTTCATTGAGACAAAGCGCCGCACGCAGAAGAATCGCCGCATGCTCCAGATTCTCCGATTCAGCCTGAGCGATGGCGAGCGCCACCAGGCGTTTGCCGATGTCCTTATTCACATATTTCAAAAAATTGACATACTGGGATCGATAGCGAAAATCGGAGTCTATGCCGATCAGACAGACCATTCCCTCGATAAAATACAGAAATTGTATTCCTTCCTCTCCGGCCAGTTCCTTGAGATGTTCCTTTTTTATCGGCATCGGAACGTTCCTCATGAAATCCAGCCGTTCCCGCTTGACATACTCGGGCATCAGCTCGAGAAATACAAATTGATCGAGATACTCCGAAAAATATTTATCCAGTCTGTTGTTCATCCTTATCCTCCCGGTCTCTTCTTTCTTCCGCCGCTTTTTCACCGCAGCGGGCGGCATGCCCGCCGTCCGCGCGCTTCGCTTCTGCGGTTCGTTATCCTTCTGTCCCGCCGTATCTGCGCCTCCTCCTGAAATATCATAAATCCTCATAAGCTCAGCCCCACGCGGCACGTCTTGCGACAATACCAGCCGGCAGAGTTTTCAGGCAGCAGTCCGGAGATTTTTCTGAAACCGCAATAGAACCGAACGCCGCGGGAAATCGTATCTCAGAATCCACACGGCGTCGTTTTCATAACAATATTTCGTTCTGGCGAAAGCGAGTCCTTGTCTTTTTGCCGCAGCGCGAATTCTACAGCATGCGGAAGCGCTCATCTTTCCACATTTCACTGTGATTCTGCGCCACGCGCAGCTGCTGGATCATCCGCTCCTTATCCGCCGGCAGATCTCCCTTCAGCGATACATAATTGGAAGCGTGATTGCTGCGGAAAACGCACTTTTTCTTGACATTGATGTTTTCCAGCATGAGCTCCGCTTCCTTGAGTACCTCTTCCGGCGTCAGAAGCTCAAATTCACCTTTCAGATATTCTTCATGCAGCGGCGTACCCGGAACGATCATAAGCGTCAGGAAGCTGGCATAGGTCGGCTCCATCTCTGAAATCATCGTACCGGTATCGATAGCATTCTCACGCCACATCGCTCTTCCTCCGATACCGGACAGGAACGTAAGCGACGTTTCGATGCCGAGAGCTTCCGCTTTTCGAACCGCTTCGATCAGTTCCTCTCTCGTTTCGCCTTTATTGATCTTTTTCAGGATTTCAGGATTGCCGGATTCCACGCCCACATAGATGATTCCCATTCCGTTGGCTTTGAGTTCCAGCAGTTCTTCATCCGTCTTGCGAAGGATATCGTGAGCCCTTCCGTAGATACCCACCCGCTGACATTCCGGAAACAATTCCCTGATCCTATTCAGAACATCCATCAGATAGGAATTTTTCAGCACCAGTGCATCGCCGTCCGCAAGAAAAATTTTCTCGATATGGCGATAGTACTTTCGCGCCATCTCCAGATCTTCATAAACCTCTTCGATCTTGCGGATTCTGAATTTTTTATCTTTAAAAGACCCGCAGAAAGTGCACTTGTTGTGGGCGCAGCCGATGGTAATCTGAAGAATATAGCTGTACGCCTCGCTTGGCGGTCTGTAAATATCTCCTTCGTATCTCATTGTGATCTCCTCCGTCTTCGCCGCGCTGCTGACCCGTAGCCGGCGGCGTAAATTGATAAAACGGCTACATCTTTTCCGGCGCGCCGATGCCCAAGAGTTTCAGACCGTTGGCGATCGTCTGCTTCGCAGCGTAGACCACAGACAGCTTCGCCTGTCTCTCCGCCTCATCGTCTACCAGAATGTGTTCGTCGTGATAAAACTTATTAAAATACTGTGCAATATCTATAATATGTCTCGTAATCACGGAAGGTTCGTATTTCTCTGCGGCTTCTCTCACCGCCTCAGGGAAACGGTAGATCAGTTTGATCAGTTCGTACGCCGTATCGCTGCTCACATAACTCATGTCGAGCGGCGCAGCTCCGGAAAGCGCTGCTTCCGCTGACGCGCCGGCGTTTCGGAGAACACTGGCGGCTCTCGCATGAGTATACTGAACATAAGGCCCTGTCTCGCCTTCGAAATTGAGAACCTTATCCCAGGAAAAGACATAGTCTTTGATCCGGTTGTTGGAGAGCTCCTGGAAAACGACGGCGCCGATCCCTACTTCCTTCGAAATCTCTTCGAGATCCTCATCCGGCCCGTTTTTCTCGATCATGACCTGTTTCGTCTTTTCGACGGCGCTGTTGAGCACATCCAGCAGGAAAACCACCTTCCCCTTTCTCGTGGACAGCGTTCCGTCCTCCAGACTCACCATGCCGAACGGCACATGCACACATTGTTCCGCCCAGTCATATCCCATGAGTTCGATGATCTTGAACCACTGCTGGAAGTGAAGATTCTGCTGGGAAGCCACGACATAAATATTCTTGTCAAAATTATAATGCTCCTTGCGGTAAACCGCAGCTGCGATATCCCGCGTGATATACAGAGTGGAACCGTCCTTCTTCCGTATCAGAGCCGGCGGCATGCCGTACTCCTCCAGATCGACGATCTGCGCTCCCTGAGATTCTTTCAGAATCCCCTTTTCGTCCATCATCTGAACGATGCGGTCCATTTTATCGGAATAAAAGCTCTCACCGGCGTAAGAATCGAATTCGATTCCCAAAAGATCATAGACATAAGTGAACTCCTTTAAACTTTCCTCGCGGAACCATTTCCAGAGCTCATACTCTTCTTTTTCCCCGTTTTCCAGTCTCGTAAACGTGGCCCGGGCCTCATCTTCGAGAGACGGGTCCTTTTCCGCCTCATCATGGAATTTTACATAGTATTCCAGAAGAGTTTTGATCGGCTCACGTCTCACATCCTCTTCCCTGCCCCAACGTTTATAGGCCACGATCATCTTGCCGAACTGGGTTCCGTAGTCGCCCAGATGATTGATGCGTACCGTCTCATAGCCCAGATAATCAAAAATCTTATAAATCGCATTTCCGATTACTGTCGTCCGGATGTGACCGATGTGAAACGGCTTTGCGATGTTCGGAGAAGAGTATTCCACGATGACTTTCTTTCCCCGGCCCAGATCACTGCTTCCGTATTTCTCTTTTCTGTCCAAAACTTCAGAAACGACAGCGGCCGCTACTTCCGCTCTGTTCAGGAAAAAATTCACATATGCGCTGACGTTTTTCACCTCGGAAAACATACTGTCTCCCGCCAGTTTTTCCACCAGTTCCTGGGCAATCAGATTCGGCGCTTTTCTCATGGTTTTCGCCAGCTTAAAGCAGGGGAAAGCGTAGTCTCCCAATTTGCTCTCAGGCGGAATCTCGATCATCGATTCGATGTCGCCCGTTTCAAGACCATCTATCATCCCGGAAAGAAGCTCCGCGATTTCCTTTTTCTGATCAGTCATATTATCTATCTCCGTATTTCTATCTCTGTTTTTCCGCTTCTCGTACTGAAAATTCATACCCGCGCAAAACCGAATCTACTTTAACGTTACCACGGTGACGCCGTCTCCGCCGGAATAATAATCTCCCGGACGATAACTGTCCACGTGGGCGTGCTGCCGGAACAGCTGTTTCAGGCCGTTTCTGAGAATCCCGGCGCCTTTTCCGTGAATGACAGATACCTGCGGAAGACCTGACATATAAGCGTCATCCAGATACTTATCCACTTTCATGACCGCGTCATCCAGCGTCAGTCCGATGACATTGATTTCCGTAGAGATATTCATCGTCTTCTGCTGATACATTCTCGAATATTTCGGCTGATCGAAGCGTTTCTGCACTCCGTTTTTATCTATTTTCGTCAGATCTGTCAGCTTGATTTTTACCTTCAGCGGCCCGATCTGCACCAAAAGCTCGTCTCTGTCATCCGGCAGGGACGCTACCGTGCCTTTCTGACCCAGAGACACCACGTTGACCCGGTCTCCTATCTTCAATTCGCCGCGCTCCGCAGGCTTTGCATTGACCGCGGGCTGAAAGACCTCTCTGTATTCGTCGCTTTTCTTCATCAGACGTCTGCGGATGTTCAGCTGCTTGCTGCGGGTTTCCTCTCCCGGACCTTCCTTCTGAAGCTCCCGCAGTTCTCTTTTCACTTCTTCTGCGAATTCTTTGGCTTCCGCTATCATATCGCCGGCCTCCCGGCGGGCTTTTTCGATGATCTTTCTGCGCTTTTCCTCGGCCTGCTCTTGTCTGAGGGCGAATTCCTCCTCCTGTTTCTTCAGCCGCAGCTTCAGTTCCAGCGCCTGATCTCTTTCCGCCTCGGCATCCGACATATTCTGCTGAATCGCGCTGATGACATTTTCGAACTCGATATCATCGGTGCCCAGGAGATTTCTCGCATAATCGATGATCTCATCGTCCAGGCCCAGCTTTTTCGAAATTTCGAAAGCGTTGGAACGCCCCGGCGTACCGATGGTGAGACGATACGTAGGACTGAGAGTTTCGATGTCGAATTCCATGGAAGCGTTTTCCACGCCTTTGGTGGCGATCGCATATTTTTTCAGCTCGCTGTAGTGCGTCGTCGCCATCGTCATAGCGCCCAGCTGAGAGAGCCTCTCCAGAATGGAGATCGCCAGCGCTGCGCCTTCGGTAGGATCGGTACCGGCGCCCAGCTCGTCGATGAGCACAAAGGTATTTCCGTCGGCGCCGCCGATAATTTCGACAATATTCTTCATATGAGAGGAAAATGTACTGAGACTCTGTTCGATGCTCTGTTCATCTCCGATATCTGCGAAAACCTTCTGCATGACCGGGATCTCAGAGCCCTCCTGCGCCGGGATATGAAGTCCCGCCTGAGTCATCAGAATCATCAGTCCCACGGTTTTCAGCGTCACCGTCTTTCCGCCAGTATTGGGACCGGTGATGACGAGAGTCCGGTAATTTTTTCCCGCGCTGATATCGATCGGCACCGCTTTTTCCGGATCGATGAGAGGATGACGTCCTCTGCGGATATCCAGTATTCCTCCGGTATTGATCCGGGCGGAACATCCGTTGTACCGAACGGAAAGACGTCCTTTGGCAAAGATGACGTCCAACTTTGTCAGATATTTCTGATTATTGATCACCTGACGCACGGATTTTCCCGCTTCCGCCGACAACTCCGCCAGAATTCTGCGGATTTCATCCTGCTCTTTCATCTCCAGTTCCCGGATTTCATTGTTCATATTTACGACGGCCTGCGGCTCGATAAATAATGTCGCGCCGCTGGAAGACCTGTCGTGAATAATCCCCGGGAAACGCGATCTGTTCTCCTGCTTCACGGGTATGACGAAACGCCCGTCTCTCATGGTCACGATATCGTCCTGCAGCAGTCCTTTGTTAGCGGAAGACGAAATCATCGCATGGATCCGCATCCTGGCCGCTTCTGTCTGCTGGGAAATCTTTCTGCGGATATCCCGGAGCAGCGGACTGGCTCCGTCCGCCATCTCATCTTCAGAGAGGATACAGCGATCGATGTGATCGCAGAGACGCCTCTCTTCGCTGAGCATTTCCGCCAGTCCCGTCACCACCGGAAACTGCTTTCCTGCCAGCGGTCCTTCGGCGACAGTCACCAGAAGAAAATTCTTTACCTGAGAAGCGGTCTGCAGACTGGACTTAATATCCAATAACTCCCTCATGGACAGCACTCCGCCCTTTTCCGCATATCTCACGCTTCGCTTCACGTCGTACAGTCCCCCGAAAGGAGGCGCCCCTGCCGCTGAGACGATAGCCGCCGCCTCGTCTGTCTCTTTCAGAAGATCACGGATGAGAAAGTCGTCTGTCAGAGGCACAATTTCTCCGACAGCCTTTTTAGCCATCGGAGAGACTGCTTCCTGCGCGAGCAGGTCTTTTATTTTGTTAAATTCTAATACTTTTTCTGCTTTGTCATTCATAATTCACTTTCGAAAATTTAAATTTCCTGTTTCCTCAGCTTATCCAGTTCATTTTTCAGCTGAAGATTTTCCATTTGAATATCGAAAAAGCTGTTTTCAAGTTCTTTGTATTTTTTCATCAGTTCATCGGCATCTGCAGATTCCGCGGATTGAGATGCTTTTACTTTCTCGAGATCTTCTTTTGTGATATCGAGTTCCATCTCTTTTTCCTCCAGCTCTTCCCGCGCGTTGCTCAGAGCTTCTTCCGCCCGTTTCAGTCCGGCTCTCGCCTGGTTCGCCTGGGATTTCGCCTGCTCCATTTCCGCTTTCGCTCTGCTGTACTCCGACTTCGCCTGAAGCAGATCGGAGCGTACGCTTTCGTAACGGCCTTTCATCTCTTCCAGAGCGGAATTAGCTTTGCTCAGCTCCACATTTTTCATATTGTAGATCCGCTGCAGCTCCTGAAGCTGCTCGATACTGTTCTGCGCGTCTTCTTTGTACTGCTTAAAACTCTGCTTTGCGTCTTCCCACATCTGAATATAATGATTGGCGTCCTTTTTCAGATCAGTGATCACCGATTCCAGCTCTGCAGCCCGGTCTTTTTCCGCAAAATAATCGTCTGCGATATTCACTGCGGTGAGCACTGCCAGAGATGACACGGGAAGCGCCGGCAGCCCCGCGGCAAGCTCATGCATCAGAGTATCCACATGATTTGCCACCACGACAATCTGCTCTCCGGAGCTGTTTCCCGCGATCGTATATTCCTGATCATATATTTTGACTGTAACTCTGCTGCTGTCTCCCATGAGGTCTGCCTCCTTTTCTTTCAAATACAGCCGCGATAGCCTCTGCTACATTTCTCTCTGAACGGCGCCCAGCCGGTCCCTCAGCGCTTCCAGAACTTTCGAATGAACGGCGTTTACTTCTTCGTCGGTAAGTGTCTTTTCCGCATCTCTGTAAGTCAGTGCGAATGCGGCGCTCTTTTTGCCTTCGCCCACCTGTCTGCCGCGGTACACGTCGAAGAGTGCCACGTCTTCGAGAATCTTTTCCCCGTTTTCAAAGATTACATCCTCGATAGCGCCCACCGTGACGTCTTCGCTTACGATCAGAGAGATATCTCTCGTAACCGCAGGATACTTCGGCAGCGGCTTATAGACGACGTCTGACTTCGTATGAAGCATTATGATGGAGAACAACAGCTCGCAGGAGTAAACTCTCGTGCCGATGCCGTAGCGCTCGGAAACGTCCGGATGGATTTCGCCGATCGTTCCCAAAAGTTCCCCGTCATAAATGATGTTGGCACATCTGCCCGGATGATACATCGGCAGGTTTCTCTCCGCTTCGTATACCGGCTGTCCGAGACCCATCAGGGACATCGTTTGATCGATCATTCCCTTAAGAGTGAAAAAGTCTGCGTCTTCACCGTACATGCCGATGCACAGACCTTCCGCTTCCGCAGGCTGACCGTCGCAGTTAATCGCCACATTATTGAAAATTCTTCCGATTTCAAACAGCTTTACGTCTTTATTTCCTTTTGTATAATTCTTCGCGAGAACATCCATCATATTCGGCGTGAGCATCGTTCTCATCACGCTGCTGTCGTCTCCCAGAGGATTGATGAGCTTGACGAAGTTTCTCTTTGACAGATCTGTCTCAGAGATATTGACCTTCTCCACACTCCTCGGGCTGACGAAGGAATAGGTCAGAATTTCACTGACTCCCATCGCAGTGAGAATATTTCTGGCTTTTGCTCTCGCTTCTTCCTGTTTTGTCAGGCGTGCGACTTCGCTGCTCTTCGGCAGGGAGGTCGGCATCTTATCATAACCGAACATACGTGCGACTTCTTCCACGTAATCCTCTTCGATTTCCAGATCCTGACGCACCGTCGGAGGAGTGACGGTGATCGTATCTCCGCTGACTTCACACTTCATTTCCAGACTTTCAAAGATTTTTACCATATCTTCTCCCGGAATATCCGTTCCGAGAATGTGATTGACTCTGGAAACTCTTACATCCACCGGATTTGCTTTCTGCGCTTCAGGATATACGTCTACCGTACCGCCTGCGATCTTGCCGCAGCCCAGCAGTTCGATGAGATGGCAGACCCGCTCCGCAGCCTCTTCGCAGAGATTTGCGTCGATTCCTTTTTCATATCTGGAGGAGGCTTCCGTTCTCAGGGCCAGCTTCTTGGAAGTGCTCCGGATCGAATCCCCGTTAAAATTCGCCACTTCCAGAATTACCGTCTTCGTATCTTCTGTGATTTCAGAATTGAGACCGCCCATCACTCCCGCGATGCCGATCTGTTTTTCCGCATCGCAGATCATCAGAGCGCCTTCTGGCATGATTCTCTCCACGCCGTCCAGCGTCGTAAACTTATCGCCCTCTTTCGCCGCTTCTACGATAATCTTTCCGCCGGCAACCGCGGTGGCGTCGAAAGCGTGAATCGGCTGACCGTATTCCATCATGACGAAATTAGTAATATCCACGATATTATTGATCGGACGCATCCCCGCGTGCATGAGGCGTCTCTGCATCCACCAAGGGGACTGCTCCACCTTGATATCTGTGATTACGTGAGCTGTATAGCGAGGACAGAGATCCGGCCTCTTTATCTCCACTTCCACATAATCGCTTACATCGCCCTCCGTTTCCTTCACAGAAGTATCCGGATAGTTCAGCTCTGTGCCGAAGACCGCCGCCGCTTCTCTCGCCATACCGATCATGGACAGACAGTCCGGACGGTTCGGCGTGATTTCAAAATCCACCACGTGATCTTTGAGTTCCAGCGCTTCCGAAATATCCGTTCCCGGAGTAATACTATCATCGAGAATCCAGATGCCGTCTCTGATCAGAGTATTGATCACTTTATCCTCGTACCCCATCTCCGCCGCAGAGCAGAGCATTCCCTCCGACTCCACGCCTCTGAGCTTGCCTTTCTTGATTACAGTGCCGTCGGGCAGCTTTCCCCCGTGAAGAATAACGGGAACCATTGCCCCTTCAAAGACATTCTTCGCACCCGTGACGATCTGAAGCGTATTCTCCTGACCGGCGTCCAGTGTACAGACCACCAGCTTGTCCGCATCGGGATGCTTCTCTATTTTGAGGATTTTTCCTGCCACGATCTTCGTGAATTTTGTGCCGTAAGGTTCCACCGTCTCGATATTGGAGCCGGAGAGAATCATTCTGTCGCAGAATTCATCGACAGGCACATCGATGTCCGCATAATCTTTAAGCCAATTTATGGAAACTAACATGAAATTCTACCTCTCTGTCACATATATTAAAACGTCTTCCGACCTCCTTCCGAAAGTTTCAGATCCGCTTTCGAAAAAAGATTCCGGCCGTTCCATGTTTTCTATTTTTTGTTCCGGATCCCATTACTTGAACTGCTTTAGGAAACGTTCGTCGTTTTCGTAGAACAGCCGGATATCATCCACCGCGTATTTGAGCATAGCGATACGCTCCACACCGATTCCAAATGCGAAACCCGTATACCTCTCCGTATCTATGCCTCCTACTTTAAGGACGTTCGGATGCACCATACCGCAGCCGAGAATCTCAATCCAGCCGCTGCCCTTACATACGCTGCAGCCTTCGCCTCCGCATTTAAAACAGGATACATCGACTTCGGCGCTCGGTTCAGTAAACGGGAAGTGATGCGGCCGGAATTTCGTCAGTGTATCCGGACCGAACATCTGCCTGGCGAATTCGCCCAGAGTACCTTTCAGATCTGCCATAGTGATCCCTTCGCCGACGACGAGACCCTCCACCTGATGGAATACCGGAGAGTGCGTAGCGTCCGGCGTATCGCACCGGTACACGCGTCCCGGAGAAATCACCTTCATCGGAGGTTCCTTTGTGAGAAGCGTTCTCGCCTGTACCGGCGAGGTCTGCGTTCTCAGAATCGTATTGTCCGTGATATAGAAAGTATCCGTCAGATCTCTGGACGGATGGTTCGGACCTGCATTGAGAGCGTCGAAGTTCATGAAGACAGTTTCCACTTCAGGACCTTCCACGATCTCAAACCCCATATTCATAAAAATTTTAGACATCTCATCGATCGTCTGCGTAATCGGATGCTTTACACCCAGTTCCTTTATCCGGCCCGGTTCGGTCACATCGATGACTTCCGCAACTAATCTCGCCTGCTTTTTCTTTTCCTTGAGCTCCGTCATCTTCTCATCGAGAAGGTTCTCTATTTCCCCTCTGACTTCATTCGCTCTCTTTCCGACCTCTTTTCGCTCTTCCGCACCGAGGCTTCCCATGGAACGGAGAATTTCCGTCAGCTTTCCCTTTTTTCCGAGCACTTTGACTCTGATCTCTTCAGCCATTTCCGGGGAAGCCGCTTCGCTCAGCTGCTTTTTCGCTTCCTCCAAAATCGTCATAAGCTGTTTTTGCATGTATATTCCTCCATCTATTATTATTTATCCGATATCGTTTTGCTTTCGCCGCCGCAGATTTGCGGATGCTCCCGCTCTGCCGTCACCTGAGCCTCTGCCTCACCGATTCGTACATGATCACAGAAGCCGCCGTCCCTGCGTTCAGAGATTCGATGGAACCCTCCATCGGAATATTGATCAGCAGATCGGCGCCCTGCAGAAACACATCGCAGGCGCCGTTGGCCTCATTGCCTATAATCAGCGCCGTAGAACGTGAAATATCAGCGTCGAAATAATTTATTTCCGCTCTCGGCGAGGTACACACCGTCTGAAAGCCGTGGCTGCCGAGAAGCGAGAGAACCTCCTGCGGCTCATCCCCATAGGCGAACTTCATCCGATAAAGAGAACCCGCAGCCGCCCGGACAGTCTTCGGGGAAAAAAGATCTGCCGTTCCCTTCATGACGAGAATCCTGCGAAACCCGGCAGCATCCGCCGTCCGGATGATCGTTCCCAGATTTCCGGGATCCTGCAGACGGTCGAGAACAAGGATGTTTGACGGATCTCCTTCAAAGAAACGCCCGACATGACAGTCGGGCTGTTTCACCGCCGCCGCGATTCCCTGCGGCGTCTCCGTATTTACGGTACGGTCAAAAAGAACTCTGGAAAGAAGAAAAAGATCGCATCCCTGTCCGGTCAGGCGCTCTGTCAACGCCCTTCCTTCGGCCTCTTCGGCAAAGTCCTCCCGGATAAAAACACTGTCGAGTTCCGCTCCGTTTTTCAGTGCTTCTTCGATCAGATTGATTCCTTCTGCAACGTATCGATTTGTCTTCTCTCTGTATTTTCTTCGATAGAGCCTGGAGAAGCTTTTCAGCTTCTCGTTCTGCAACGATGTGATGCGCTGTAACATAAACATTCCCTAAGATATATTGAGACAAAAAGCCGGCTCATCACCG
>CAJLHL010000028.1 GCA_905206455.1 uncultured Eubacteriales bacterium | reverse complement strand
CTATAATACCAAGTATATCTAAATCTGTCAACGTATTTCTCAAAAAAAGTTTCGTTATTTTTAAACATTTTTTTCGCCGGATTTTACAGCTGTTGTTTTTTCCAAGGCCTTAAACATACAGAACTGTTGAAATTTAAGTATTTTTGAGCTTTTTACAGTATCTGATGACATCTTCATACTTTAATGACCCGCCGAAGAGATCCAGCGCGCTTCCTATGGTAATATCCAGATATCCCCCTCCGGCTCTGTACAATTTTTCAACATCTTCGAGATTTCTGACACCTCCTGCATATGTCACGGGAATATCCCGGAAAGAACCGATCATCTGAGTTAAAGTCTCATCGATACCGCTGGACTTCCCCTCCACATCCACCGCGTGGATCAGAAATTCGCTGCAGTGCTGTGACAGAAGGCTCAGTGTCTGCCGGCTGATTTCTACATCGGTGAATCTCTGCCAGCGATCGGTTACAATATAGTAAACATCTCCCTTTCTTCTGCAGCTCAGATCGAGAACGATATGTTCTTTTCCTACTTCATATTCCAGCTTTTTCAGATTTTTGAAATCGATTTTTCCGTCCCGGAAAACGAAAGATGTGACGATGACATGGGAAGCTCCTGCCTGAATAAACCGGGCGGCATTGGTATCATCGATACCTCCCCCGATCTGCATCCCTCCGGGAAAAGCGGAGAGCGCAAGATCCGCCTGGCGGCAGTTTTCTCGGTAATATTCCGAACCTTTCGGGTTGAGCATGATAATATGTCCGCCGGTCAGCTGATCTCTGCGGTACATCGACGCGTAGTAATCAGCGTCTTTATCCGATACGAAATTATCCCGGGCGCGATTTTCTTCATCGCGCAGGCTGCTGCCCACGATCTGTTTAACCCGGCCGTTGTGAATATCGATACATGGTCTGAATTTCATCTGTACGCCTCGCCCTCTTTTCTAAAAATGTATTTTTCCCGGCGCAGTCACAAATTCCTCCGGGTTTTCTTGATTTGCATTATTTTTTATCATATCATAATTAGTGATTTGAATCAGCAGACAGATCATATAATCTGCTGTGATTTTAATAAGGAAACGGCGAAATGTCTATGAAAAATTATTCGATACATGTCAATAAAAACGAAGTTTTTTCCTGGATCACCGCGGGAAAAAAGACGGTGCAAACGATGCGGGATGGGAAAACAGGTCCGCTCGATCCCCGGCTGCTGCACCAGATGGAGAGAGCCGCCGATCAGATCGAAAAATCTGCTTCCGCCCGATATATATACAATGTATTCGAGCTCATCCGCGAAGAGGAAGGCCCGATTTCTCTGAAAGGTTCCTCTCTTCGTCTGCCGGGAAAGGATATCGCCTCTCTGCTGAAAGAATGCAGCCGCTGTATTCTCTTAACTGTAACCATCGGAGGAACGGTTGACCGGATTCTCCGGAGAGCCCAGATTTCCGATATGGCGGACGCCGTCCTCCTCGATTTCTGCGCCAGCAACGCCGCGGAAGATCTCTGCGGCAGAATCCACAGTGATCTGGAAGAAGAATACGAAAAAAAAGGGCTCTATCTCACCGACCGGTTCAGTCCGGGCTACGGCGATCTTCCGATCGGCCTTCAAAGTGAAATCTGCCGCGTACTTCAGACGGACAAGCGCCTCGGTCTTACGGTAAATTCAGGCAATATGCTGATCCCGTCCAAGTCGATTACAGCTGTAATCGGCATATCACACCGGCCGCAGCCCAAAAAAATCAGCGGCTGTGCAAACTGTAAAATGAAAGATACCTGTAAATTTAGAAAGGCGGGAACAACCTGTGAATAATATGAAAGAAAAATCCAGAGAAAAAAACAGGATCCACGACGGCGACCGGCCAGAAGAAGAACATGCTTCCGGCCTTACCGCAGATATCCTCAGTGATAAAATGATTTTTCTCGACGGCGCTACGGGAACGATGCTGCAGAAAAGCGGTCTTAAGTTAGGAGAGAGACCGGAAATATTGTGTATCACAAATCCCCAAATCATCGAAGATATCCACAGACAGTACATCGACAGCGGCAGCGACATCATCTACGCTAATACATTCGGAGCCAATTCCCATAAACTCGCTGGAACAGGGTATCATACAGATGAAATCGTGACCGCTGCCGTAAAAGCTGCAAAGAAAGCAGTCTCCGACGCTGGAAAAAAAGCCTATGTAGCTTTGGATATCGGTCCTATCGGAGAGCTGCTGGAACCCTACGGAACCCTGACCTTCGAAGAAGCCTATGAAATCTACAGAGAAATGATCCTTTCGGGAGCCGCCGCAGGGGCGGATCTTATCGTATTTGAGACGATGACCGATCTTTACGAAGTAAAAGCAGGAGTTCTCGCGGCAAAAGAAAACTGCAGTCTGCCTGTTTTCGTCACCATGACTTTCGAATCCAGCGGCAGGACATTTACCGGCTGCAGTGTGGAAGCTATGGCATGCACACTGGAAGGTCTGGGGGTCGATGCCTTGGGAATCAACTGTTCTCTGGGACCCGATGAAATATTTCCTATCGCCCGAAAATTAGCGTTCTCTACCGATCTTCCGCTCATCGTCAAGGCAAATGCCGGTCTGCCCGATCCTGAGACAGAAACCTATGATGTAACTCCGGCGGAATTCGCCGAGTCTATGAAACGATACCGGGAAATCGGTCTGAAATTTACCGGAGGATGCTGCGGCACCACGCCGGAATATATCGAAGAGCTATGCAGAGCGCTGAAAAACTGCGCCGTGGCATCCCGGTCTTCGCAGAAGAAAAGCCGAATCTGTACATCGACCTCTGTCGTCACCATCGACGGCGTCCGCGTCATCGGAGAGCGGATCAATCCTACGGGAAAAAAACGATTTAAACAAGCGCTCATCGAAAACGATATGGACTATATCATCAATCAGGGAATCGAGCAGGCGGAAGCCGGCGCGGATATTCTCGACGTAAATGTGGGACTGCCGGAAATCGACGAACCGGAAATGATGATAAAGACGGTAAAGAATTTACAATCCGTATTGGATCTTCCCCTGCAACTGGATTCTTCTGATCCAAGCGCGATCGAAGCCGGTCTGCGGATATACAATGGAAAACCGATCGTAAACTCGGTCAATGGAGAACCAGAAGTGATGCATCAAATCTTCCCTCTGATCAAAAAATACGGCGCCGCCGTCGTAGGACTTACCCTCGATGACCGGGGGATCCCTGCAAAAGCGGAAGAGCGTTTTGCCATCGCACAGAGAATCGTAGATACCGCTCTTTCCTATGGCATACCCCGGGAAGATGTTTTTATCGACTGTCTGACTCTGACGGTATCCGCTCAGCAGAAAGAAGCGTCCGAAACTTTGAAAGCGGTTCGTATGGTAAAAGAACGACTGGGAGTGCACACGGTTCTGGGCGTTTCCAACATCTCCTTCGGCCTGCCGTACCGCGACCTGATGAATCACTCGTTTCTGATGCTGGCCATGGGAAACGGTCTCGACCTGCCGATTATCAATCCCAACGCCGAATCTATGATGAATGCTGTCATGGCGTTCAACGTGCTGGATAACAAAGACAGAGACAGCATGAAATACATCGAAAAGTTCGCTGACTATACACCGCAGTCCGTCTCTGTCCCATCCGGATCTTCCTCCGTACAGATTCCTGGAACATCTCCGGCAAAAACGGAAAACGGCAGTTCGTCCTCAGATTCCGCTTCTCAAATTCCGGATATCGGGGGCAGTCTCATCGATCATGCCATCGATAAAGGACTGAAAGAACAGGCTGCAAAAGCTACCGCCGCACTTTTAGAGACAGAGGACGAAATGACTATCGTGAATCAGCGGCTGATTCCCGCCCTCGACCGCGTAGGCGCACGATTTGAACAGGGAAAAATATTTCTGCCTCAGCTGCTCAATTCCGCCGCAGCCGCCAGCGAGGCCTTTGAGGTCATAAAAAAGAAGATGGCGGCAGAAGGTACGGGCAGCGGCGTTTCAAAGGGAAAGATCATCGTAGCCACGGTAAAGGGCGATATCCACGACATAGGAAAAAATATCGTAAAAGTAATATTGGAAAATTACGGTTATCAAGTCATCGATCTGGGAAGGGATGTAGCGCCGGAAGAAATCGTCCGCGCCGCAGCCGCGGATGACGTTAAATTAGTGGGACTTTCCGCCCTGATGACGACTACGCTGAAAAGTATGGAGGATACCATCACAGCTCTGCGGAAAAGCGGTCATGACTGCAAAATCATGGTAGGAGGCGCTGTGCTGACTCCGGATTACGCGGAAAAAATCGGCGCCGATTTTTATGCGAAAGATGCAAAGGAATCTGCGGACATCGCAAAAAAAGTGCTGGGCTGAGATTAAACATTCAGAATTTCTAAGTCAAAACGGGCTGAGACATTAACACATGTTAATGTCTCAGCCCGTTTAACGTCATTCGATATTTTGTCCGCCATAATTTCCCGATAACAAAGATCCGGCCTCTTTGAAACCCGGCCCCGGCGGCTCTTTGTCCCGGAGTACTGACGGCAGGCTCCGGAATCAGTTCCAAAGAACCGGTCTGTCGATCTTCCGGCCTTTTTTACGCTTCTGCTTTCCACAGACCGTGAAGATTGCAGTATTCGTACGCAGCGACGAGTTCGTCACCCTCCGTCAGTGCAAAAACAGCTTTCGGTGCTTCACCCGGCTTCAGGATCTTACGCTGATTTCCTTCTCTGGTCTCGATAGAAATCCACTGAATATAATGTTCTTCCAACATCGGATGCTCTACCGATCCCACCTCTACGGTCACCGTGTTTCCATCTACGGAGATGACGGGCACGTGCTTTTCCTGGGCAGCGTCTGTCGTTCCCGGGATGATTTCATCCATCTTCTGTCCGCAGCACATCACCGGAACACCCTTATCTTCTACAAAAGCGATAATATTTCCGCAGTGAGCGCATTTGAAAAACTTCTGAGACATTTGTTACCTCCTCTTCCGGAGAACCGGATCCATACCTGCACTGCCGGCTGATTTACCGCGGCCGGCCCGTCCGATCCCTCCTTCAAACATTTCTTTTCCTCTGGTAATCATATTTAATTGTATACAACAAAGCGCCAGCGGCCCGTCCTTCTCCCTGGAGATCGGACCGCGATTTCCGGATCTCAGCAAAGCCGCAGGAACTCACTGAAATTTGAAGAAACGGATATTCTCCTGGCGCCATATTGAAATCACCGGCACGCCTTATCAGACTAACTGATAAAAGCTTTGCTACGATCTAAATTAACCACTTTTCCCTCACTAAAACAGCATTTCCCGTTTTTCAGGAAAAAATAATTATTTATCAAATAATCCATATACGGTTTCCGTATCTGAAATTACCGCGCCGCATCCGAAATAGTCGCACCGCAGACAGCGGGAAGCCTCCTGCTTCGCCTCTGCAAGACTCATCTCGTTTTCCACATGCTCGAAATCATGCCGTCTGATGCGCGCTTCACGCTCGGTGATATTGACCCGTCCTGTCGGCTGACGATTATTCGGACGGACAAGAGGTCTTTCCGCCTGACAGACAGGTTGATGTGCATAGCCCAGATCTCTGTCGATATTATAGGCAGCAACCTTTCCCGCTGCAATCGCTTTGATTACTGTCGCGGGACCCGTCACGCAGTCGCCTCCCGCATAGATGTTCTTCATTCCCTGAACCAGACCAGTCTCGTCAGCGACAAAGCAATTTCTCTCCGCAGGCATTCCAAACGCTTCAAACGCAGCGCTTTCGATATCCTGTCCAACAGCGATGAGAATGATATCGCAGTCCAAGAGAACCGGCGCATCTCCGTTATCCAGCGGAGCCGGGCGCCCTGCCTTATAAGGGCCGATCATCTGAGGGCGCACCCAGAGGCCGCAGCAGTTGCCGTCCTTATCTTTTTCAATTCGATCCGGAGCCATCAGCGTCATCATTTCGACGCCTTCCATAGCAGCGCCTTCGATTTCCGTGTCGAGAGCCGTCATATCATCCTTTCTTCTGCGGTAAACGACGGATACTTCATCCGCCTTAGCTCTGACTGCAGTTCTCGCACAGTCCATAGCGACATTTCCGCCGCCGATAACGACGACTTTCTTTCCGGAATAGTCTGGAATCTGCCCTTCTCCGATGCGGCTCAGCACGTCTACTGCAGAGAAAACACCCTCTGCGTCACTGCCGTCGATCCGAAGTTTTTTACCGGTCTGGGCCCCGATCGCCACATAGACCGCATCAAACTCCCCGCTGATTTTTTCCATGGTAATATCTTTTCCGATTTTGCAGTTCAGCTTGACGTCGATCGCGCCTGCTGACAAGATCGCACGGATATCTTCGTCAAGACGTTTTTTCGGAAATCTGTAATTCGGAATACCGTAGCGCAGCATACCGCCCAGCTGTTCTCTCCCCTCGAATACTGTGATACTGTGTCCCATCAGAGAGAGAAAATAAGCGGCCGTCAAACCGCTGGGGCCGCCGCCCACAACCGCCACTTTTTTCCCGGTGTCTTTCGCTCTCGGCGGAACTTTCACTTTATCCGCAGCGATCTGATCGACTGCAAATTTTTTGATGCCCCTGATATTGAGCGGGCTGTCGATAATCGTTCTACGGCAGCGCTCCTCGCAGGGATGTTCGCAGATCATAGCGCATGCGGTAGGAAATGGATTATCCTTACGGATCAGGTTGACAGCATCCGAATATTTTTCCTCTGCTGTCAGCGCGATATATCCGGGAATATCCACGTGAGCCGGACAGAAAGAAGTGCACGGGACTTTCTGCCCGATTTCGCCGGTGCATGCTTTCCTGGATATATGGCTCTCATATTCCTCCTGAAACGTCGCCGTACCTTCGAGAAGCGTATTGGCAGCATCATATCCGATAGCGCAGTCCGCCGTATCGCGGATCGTTTTGGCCAGAGATATCAGATTTTTATATGTAGATTCGTCGCCCTGACATTTTACGATCTTTTCGAGAAGAGCGGCAAGGTGTGGAAGACCGTCGCGGCATGGCACACACTTTCCGCATGTCTGATATGCGGAAGCCTGAAGAAGAGCCAGCTCCACGGTCAATGGACAGGCTCCGGGGGGAACCGAGCTGATTCGTCTTCCGAATTTGGACATCGTCACATTCGTTCTTTCGTCGCTGTTCTTCGACGGAATGAGTTTAAAATTATTCATAGCTACTAACTCCTTAAATGATATCGTAAATATATCAATTATATGAAATTCCAAAGATTCATTTCATTATAGTCTTTGTATCCCGGGAATACAACCGCAGGTATTCTAATTAATACAATTTTCATACGACCGCACATCGAAATCCCCGAATTTTGTTACGGTGTGAAAATACGGCGGTATGAAAATCATACTGCCGTATTTCGATCTTCCGTCTCTCCCTGAAAAAGCCACGCAGTCTATGCGCAACCTGTTTTCCGGCGAACAGATTGTTATTTATTTATCTATTTATTGTCTACAGAATACATGTACTCAACGAGTTCCAAAATCTTTTTGGAGTAACCGAATTCGTTGTCATACCAGGCGATAATCTTAACCAGGCGGTCGCCGATCATAGTGCCGCCCTTTGCGTCAAATACGGAAGTACAAGGTTCGCCTACAAAATCTGTGGAAACCACTTCGTCTTCTGTATAACCCAGAATGCCCTTCAGCGGACCTTCCGCAGCTTCCTTCATCGCCGCGCAGACCTCGTCGTATGTAGCTGGTTTTTCCAGTTCTACATTCAGATCCACCAGAGAAACGTCGGCAGTCGGCACTCTGTATGCGATCCCCGTCAGCTTGCCCTGAAGTTCAGGAATGACGAGAGCCACCGCTTTCGCTGCGCCGGTAGTCGTCGGAATGATATTACCAAATGCGGAACGGCCTCTTCTCCAGTCGCTCATAGAGCGCATATCCACGACCTTCTGCTTTGCAGTAGCCGCGTGAATCGTAGACATGAGCCCCTGTTTGATGCCGAATTTGTCCTGCAGTACTTTTGCTACCGGAGCCAGGCAATTCGTCGTGCACGAAGCATTGGATACCACATCCATATCCGCTGTATAGTTTTCATTATTGACACCCATAACGAACGTCGGCGTCGTCTTATCCTTGGCAGGCGCCGTAATGACAACCTTCTTTGCGCCGCCGTCGAGATGTGCCTGCGCTTTTTCTGTCGTCGTATAACGGCCCGTACCTTCGATGACGTAATCCGCACCGTATCTGCCCCAAGGAATCGGTTCCATACCGGAGACGACAGGAACTTTTCTGCCGTTGATCACAAGACCGGACTCCTCACCATCTGCATATTTATCGAGAGTACCGTCAAAACGGCCGAAAACGGTATCGTACTTCAGCATGTATATCATATAGTCGAGATCGACGTCTCTGTAGTTGATCGCAGCGATCTCAAACTTATCGGGTTCCGCAGCAGCGATTCTTATGATAATTCTGCTGATTCGGCCGTAACCATTGATGCCAATTCTAATAGACATTTCTTTCTCCTTATTTTCTCTGTCCTGAAGCAATCTCAATTTATACCGCGGCTTTCGCCGGATTATAAAAAGGACATAAAATTTTGATAAATACATGTTAATTTTATCATATAAAAAAGTGTCCGTCTATTTTTCCGTATAAATTAAATAATTAACGATACTTCACCGCTTTCCGTTCTTCGGACGCCCGTATGAAATTTTTGAACGTCTTCTGGCTGTCTTTTCCCTTTATGCCGCAGCACTCCGCGATTTCCGCAGATCTCTCAATAGTCTGCGTTTATCGGTACTGGAGAGGCGTCCCATCCTCGTCGGCTTTCCCTGAACATTGTATCTGCAGATTTCCGTAAAGAGCACCTCATTGGACGCCGTGAGGAAGATTGATATATCCGCATATGTCAGCATATCACAGCCGGAAGCGCCGGTTGCTCCCTGCGGCATATTCACCATATAGCCGGGATCGACGATAGCCATCGTCAGGAGAATCTCATGATCTGCCGGCGGCCGTTTGTATCCGGTCTTCGCATCAGGATTTTTCGCCATTCTGACCTCCCTGAAAATCGCAAAATAATATCCGTTTTTTAATGTCCAGGAAGAAAAAAGCGATCGATGCCCGCCGGTCTGAGACTTTCACGCAGCCACTTCTGACAGAAATAAAAAAACCGCCGGAAAAGATAATTCCGGCAGTCTAAAGTCAGTTATTTCCGCTGTTTTACAGCATTTCCGTGAGAAGACCGTGCTTCTCATAGGATGTAACTTTCGTTATTTTATTTTCTTTATCCACCAGAACAACTTTCGGCTGATGGACTTTCGCCTCCTCCGGCGTCATATTTACATAAGCCATGATAATGATGAGATCGTCTACACTGACACAGCGCGCCGCTGCTCCGTTCAGGCAGATCATCCCGCTGCCCCGTTCTCCGGCGATCGTATAAGTTTCAAAACGATTTCCGTTGTCGATATCTACGATCTGCACCTTCTCATATTCGAGGATGCCCGCTGCATCCATCAGGTCCTCATCTATGGTGATACTCCCTACGTAATCCAGCGCCGCCTGTTTCACTCTGACGCGATGGATCTTACCTTTCAGCATTGTAACTTCCATGATGTCTCCTTTTTCCATTTTTCATATGCTGTGTACAATTTGCCCTGATGGCAATCTTGTCAACGACCCGTACCGTTTCCGCTCCGTTTCAATCGGCGCAGGGCTCTGACAGTCCCGCTTTGATTCGGCGCGCAGACGGCTGCGGCATGCGCCGCGCATTCACACCTGCGATTTTCAGCAAGCATCTCCCGCTGAGAGGCGGGAAACAGAACTCACCGCCTGTAAAAGCGCAAAGCATAGGCGCTAAGTTATATTAGCACCTGAAAATATAATTGTAAAGCATATACCGCAAAAAAGCAGCCGAATTATTTCAGCGTTTTCAAAAAACCTTCGATTCGCTCGAGAGCGATCCGGATACTCTTTATGGAATATGCATAGGAACACCGGATAAAACCTTCCCCGGATTCGCCGAAAGCTGTACCCGGAACGACTGCAGTCCGGCGCTCATAAAGAAGTTTTTCACAGAATTCTTCGCTGGAAAGACCTGTACTCTGTATGGACGGAAAGACGTAGAATGCCCCCTGAGGTTCAAAGCAATCCAGTCCCATAGCCCGAAATCCGTCTACCATGACCCTGCGGCGTTCATCGTAAGCCTCCCGCATGATAGACAACTCATCTTCCCGCCGCTCATTCGTCAGCGCTTCCAGACCTGCATATTGACTCACGGTGGGCGCGCACATGATCACATACTGATGGATTTTCACCATCTCCTCCATAAACTCAGCCGGCGCCGCAGCGTATCCTAATCGCCAGCCGGTCATGGCGAAAGCTTTTGAAAATCCGTTCAAAACGATAGTACGCTCCCACATTCCCGGAAGAGACGCGATGGAAACATGCGGCTGTTCTCCGTATGTAAGTTCTCCATAAATCTCATCGCTGATGACGATCAGATCGTTTTCTATGATGACAGAGGCGATAGCCTCCAGATGTTGTCTGCGCATAACAGATCCCGTAGGATTGTTGGGATACGGCAGGATGATCGCTTTTGTCTTCGGCGTGATCAGTTCCTCCAGTTCCAGAGGCGTGACCCGAAACTCATTTACCGCCTGTGTATTTACCGGAACGGGAACACCTCCCGCCATAACCACGCAGGGCTTATACGACACATACGACGGCTCCGGCACCAGAACTTCCTCTCCGGGATTTAAAATAGCCCTCAGCGCCAGATCGATTCCCTCGCTGGCTCCTACCGTCACAAGAATTTCTTCCTGACGATATTTCGTATGATATTTTTCGTCCAGATAGACAGAAATAGCGTCTCTCAGCTCCGGCATCCCCTGATTCGACGTGTATGCCGTCTGACCGCGTTCGATCGATAAGATTCCAGCTTCACTGGCATGCCACGGCGTATGAAAATCAGGCTCGCCCACGCCCAGAGAAACGACGTCTTCCATCATATTTGCCACATCGAAGAACTTGCGGATCCCCGAAGTCGGCATGATTTTTATATTTTCTGCGATATAACTCTTAGCTCCGGATTTTCTGTTCATATCCAAATCGACTTCCTCTCATCACCGCTCGTCTGTTCATCCATAATAATCCCATGATCCTTATAATTTTTCAGGACAAAATGTGTGGCTGTCGAGATAACATCATTGATCCTCGCCAGCTTATCGGAAACAAACATAGAAACCTCGCGGATATCCTTTCCCTCTACCATAACACACAGATCATATCCGCCCGACATCAGAAACACGGCGCGTACTTCATCATTGCGGTAAATCCTCTGTGCGATTTTATCAAAACCGTCCCCTCGCTGCGGAGTGACTTTCACCTCGATCAGCGCGGTCACCGTCGTCTTATCGGCTTTCTCCCAATTGATAATCGCGCTGCTTCCGCAGATAATACCGTCCTCTGTCATCTTTTGGATTTCAGATGCGACTTCACTCTCAGCCATTCCGGTCTTTTCTGCGATGGCCGCTGCCGTTGTATCTGCATTCGCTTCTAAAAGCTTCAGAATTTCTCTCTTCATATCTGCCTCCGTCTTTCTTTAATCGCTTTTATCTTCGGATAATTTTTTCTATTATAGCACTTTAAACAGTGAAAGACAACTGAACCGATTTTATCGCGCATATATAAAAACGGTACAGCCGACTTCGACTGTACCGTCATTTTCTGTTTTATAAAACTTTATTGAGGAATTCCTGGGTTCTCTGATTTTTCGGAGCCCCAAAGACTTCAGATGGAGTGCCTTCTTCCATGATTATGCCTTCGTCAATAAAAAATACCCTGTCGGAAACATCTCTGGCAAAGCCCATCTCATGAGTGACGATGACCATTGTCATTCCTTCTGCCGCCAGTTCTTTCATGACAGCGAGAACCTCGCCGACCATTTCCGGATCGAGAGCTGACGTCGGTTCATCGAAGAGCATGATATCCGGCTCCATGGCCAGTGCTCTGGCGATAGCGACACGCTGCTGCTGTCCTCCGGAAAGGTCTGCCGGCCGATAATCAGCCTTATCACTCAGGCCCACTCTCTCGAGAAGCTCTCTCGCCTTCTGCTCGGCCTCTGCCTTTGATTTGATCTTCAGCGAAACCGGAGCCAGCATGATATTCTCGAGAACCGATCTGTGCGGAAAAAGATTGAACTGCTGAAATACCATACCGATATGGCGTCTGATCTTATTGATGTCCGCTTTTTTGTCGGTAATGCACAAGCCGTCTACGACGATCTCCCCCGCAGTAGGCTCTTCCAGCAGATTCAGACATCTGAGAAACGTAGATTTACCTGAACCCGACGGTCCGATCACGCAGATCACTTCGCCTTTATCGATCTCCGCATTGATCCCTTTCAGTACTTCCAGATTTCCGAAACTTTTTACCAAGCCATTTACGATGATTTTCGGTTCTGAACTCTGTTTCATCAGTACTTGATCCTCCTTTCAACATATCTCGATACGATCGTGAGAATCGAAATGATTACAAGGAAGAAAAGTGCGATCAGCGTATAAGTGGCTAATGTTTCATAAGTTCTTCCGACATAAATCTTTCCATAGTACATTACTTCCTGCAAACCGATAGCATATAGAATGGTCGAATCCTTCAATGTAATGATACACTGGTTAACCAGAGACGGTAAACAGATGCGCACCGCCTGCGGCAGTATAATCTTAACCATAGCTTTGCTGTAAGACAATCCTAAGCTCCGCGCAGCTTCCATCTGTCCTTTATTTACGGATTCGATCGCACCACGGAAAATCTCCGACATATAGGCCCCTGCATTTAACGTCAGCGTAATCAGACTGGCGGTAAATACATCTATTCTGATGTCTGCATTAAACACCATTTTAAGAAGGATCGGCGTAGCGAAAAAGATATAAAATGCCTGAACCAGCATCGGTGTTCCCCGAATAAGCCAGATATAAAATTTCGTAATCCACTGCAGCGGTTTGATTCTCGATATACCAAACAGACAGGCGAAAACGCCTATTACCAATGCGAGCACTAAAGAATAGCACGTTATTTGAATTGTAGTGCTCAATCCTTTCAACAGAGTTGGAGATGCTTCGCTAAATACTCTGATTAAATCCATACTAGATTTCCCCTAACTATAAACTTATTTTTTCTTTATTTTGTTTCTGTATACTTTGCTACGATCTCGTCGTACGTACCGTTCTCCTTGATATTCTTCAGACCAGCATTGAATTTTTCAAGCAGGTCGGCATTTTCCCCTTTTAATACAGCAAAGGCGTAAGGTGTTGCAAACTCATCTTTTTCTTCAACGAGAAGCTTCATTCCATTATTCTGACTTACACCATAAGCCATTACCGGATAATCTTCGAAGCATGCCACTGCATTGCCGGATTTTACCGCCTGGTACATAATCGCAGAATCATCGTAATATGTCAGTTTCAGCTGGTATTCATCCTTGATGGATTCTGCCCATGCCGCACTCTGCGTACCGTTTTTTACTGCAACATCGCTACCCTTAATATCTTCTAAAGTAGTCGCAGCACTATCAGCCTTTACCGCTGCGCACACCGTAGAATCATAGTAAGCTTCAGAGAAATCATATTTTTTCTGACGGTCCGGCGTAATACTCATACCAGCAATAACGCCGTCAGCCTGTCTCGATTCCAGAGCTGCAACTGCAGCGTCAAAACCGAGAGACTGAAGTTCGTATTCAAATCCCTGATCCTTAGCGATAGCCGCGAGGATATCAAGATCAATACCTACGAATTCATTTTGATCATTTGTGAATTCGAACGGCGCAAACGTCGTATCTGTCGCGATGATGTACTTATCTCCGGACGCTTTTGCCGAATCAGCGGAAGAGGAACCTGCCGCAGAATCTTTTTTATCTCCGCAGCCAGCCAGCATGCCTAATGCTACGACGAGCACGAGCATGACGGATAATACTTTTTTCACGTTTTTCATTTTCTTACTCCTTTTCTTAATCACTTTACAGTGTTAAAAAATTAATTTATGAACCTGCAAGAGAATTCTCCGAGGCCCCTAACGCTTATACAATTTTAAAATTGTATAATTGTATATAAATTTATTCCTTAAAATTATACAATAATTTAACAGGAAAGTCAAACCGGGACAGCCTGTCCTGTCCCGGTTCTCTTCTGATTAAAAAGCAATAAAAATACCGTAAAAATGAATAAACATTCATTTTTTTACGATAATTTCCCTGTCCGGCATATTTTTTCCTGCGACACTGCAGAAAACGGTTCTTCCCGTCAAAAAACATTTTTTTATCAGAACAAAGCTCAGATCCTCTGCCTGATCGGGGAACACGAAAGATTCGGGTACATTGCTGTCTCTCTACCACCGCACGGAAATTTCACCTGAAGTGAGTTCCTGCTGCTCTCCGTCGGCGGTCAGAACGATCAATCCGCCGCTGTCTCCGATATCCAGCACCCTCGCCTGCTTTTCCTCCGTTCCCCGGACGAGACGGACCTCCTTTCCGATGACCGCGGACCATTCTCTGTACTCTCTCAGAAAAGATTTATCGTCCAGATTTTCACAAATTTCCAAGACTTCATCGACGATCCTTGCAGCCAGCTCGTTTCGCGTAATCGTCGGCTCCTGAGAATCGAAAAGACAGCAGATGCCTCTTTTCCGTACTTCTTCCGAAAAACCGCCCTCAGGCGTTCTGAAATTCACACCGATTCCTGTTACCACACTTTCCAAAGAGCCTGTCTCAAAATCGGTGATAGCCTCCGTCAGTATTCCGCAGACTTTTTTCCCATCGATATAAATATCGTTGACCCACTTGATTTCCGCTTGCTGCCCGGTGAGTGCCCGGATGGCGCGACACACGCCCACCGCCGCCGCGGTAGTGATGAGCAGCGCTTTTTCGATATCCGCCCGGGGACGCATAATGATTGTAAGATAGATACCTGTCCCCTCCGGAGATTCAAAGCTCCTGCCCAGGCGTCCCCTTCCCGAGGTCTGACGCTCCGCCGCTATGACAGTACCGTGAGCCGCACCTTTCAGCGCCATTTCCTTCGCCACATTATTTGTGGAATCCACCGCGCTGTGAACGATAATCTGGTCCGCGTTTCCATGTCTGAGATAACGGGCGATCCCTGCCGATGACAAAATATCGCTGCCGGCGCTGAGCCGATAACCTCTGCCCGTCACTGCCGTAATTTCATGTCCTTCTTCCTGCAGGCGTTTGATCGCTTTCCAGACAGCGGCCCGCGACACGCCGAAGAGCTCCGCTAACTGCTCGCCAGACACATATGCATCTTTATGTTCTTCCAGATACCCCAGCACTTTATCTCTGAGATTCATTTTTCAATGCTCCCTTCCTCTTCTTTCACGGAAATCCGCGCATCTTCTGCCGGCACTCCAGACTCCGCGCCGCCCAGGTCCCCGATAGATTCCGGTTCCTTGAACTCCGGCATATCGCTGCGGTATTCCGCCGCTTCCAGATCGGTAATATTATTCAGCGTTTTCCGAATCGCTCTGGTGCGGACCCCCACCAGTTTGTCCAGCTCTGCGTTAGCCTGATTCAGACGCTGCTGAGCTGCTTTCAGAACTGTTTCAAATTTTTCAAATTCAGTCCTGACAGAGTTCAATACCTTCCACACTTCCCCGCTGCGTTTCTGAATCGCAAAAGAACGGAAACCCATCTGAAGGCTGTTGAGCATGGCGGCCATGGTGCTCGGTCCCGCGATATTCACGTTATATTCCCGCTGCAGCACTTCCACCATTCCCCGGTTTACAACTTCTGCATACAGCCCCTCAAAAGGAAGAAACATGACAGCGAATTCCGTGGTGTACGGAGGAGCGATATACTTTTCCTTTATGGATTTCGCTTCTGCCCGAATCGTCGCCGTCAGTGACTTCGCACACTGGCTTATAAGTTCCGGATCTCCGGTCTCATAAGCGTCCCGCAGCTTTGCATAAGTTTCGCCGGGAAATTTGGAATCGATCGGCAGGTAAATAAATCCGCTGTCCGAAGGAATTTTCACGGCAAACTCCACGACATTTCTGCTGTCCGGACGAACCCGCACTTCGGTCTCATATTGTTCCGGCGCCATAATCTCTCTGAGAATCGCGGCTAACTGTACTTCTCCGAGAATTCCCCGGGTCTTTACGTTAGAGAGAACCTTTTTCAGATCTCCCACGCCGGAAGCCAGCGTCTGCATCTCACCCAGCCCCCGGTAGACCTGTTCGAGACGTTCATTCACCAGCCGGAAAGACTCATTCATACGCTGATTGATAGTCTTTTGAAGTTTTTCATCCACAATCCCCCGCATTTCATCCAGTTTCCGGTTATTGTCGCCCTGCAGTTCGGTAAGTTTTCGTTCTACCGTCTCCCGCATATCTTCCAGTTTTTTATTATTCTCTGCCAGACGGAAATTCTGCATCTTTCCGATCTCCTCGATCTTCAGCGACTGTGCGTCTGCCGCGTATTTCATATTTTCGGTAATCACACCTCCAAACGCCTGCATCGATTCCAGCACCGACTGAGAGATTTCGCCCCTCATCCGCGCCTGCTGCGCGGCGATTTCATTTTTCAGCATCTGCTGCTCTTCGGCAGTGTCTCTCCGGACACCGTCGATAAATTCGATCAGTTCTTTTTTATCCTGCCGGGTCAGCCCCGCCTGTTTCCGAAAAATCTGCAGAATCTGAAGAATCAACAGAACCGTCAGTGCAGCGAGACAGAAGAACATCATTATTTTCATATTTTCCATAAATTTCCTTATCAATATATTACAGTTTACAGTGCGCCAAATCCGGCGGAGACTATGACTGCCTGTCCCTCTCCGCTGACGAGATATTCTGTCAGCCGGCGGGCGGAGGAATCTTCCGGTTCATCCTCACGAATCACCGCAAAATAATTAGTTGTAAGCGGATAACTGCCGTCGCTGAGACTCTCCTCGCTCGGCATGACGCCGTCCACCTTTAGAAGTTTCAGGTCGTCTACCGCACCGAGAAGCGTCCCGTAAGTCCGGTAATAATAATACATGCTGTATCCCAGCGCATAACTGCCGCTGTGCTCCCTGTTGTAATCCTCCACATCAGTCAATACATTCGACATCGAAATCGACGTGCGCTCTCTGCGGATATCCGGATGAATTTCCCTGCCTTTCAGAAAAAAACGTTCCATCTGCGCATGACTTCCGCTGTCGTTATTGCGGCAGAAAGCAGCAAACGGCACATCCGGCCCGCCCAGTTCATTCCAGTTTTTCACCGAATTTTCCGCATAGATTTTTCCGATATCGGAAGAAGAGAGATTTTCTGCCTGATTATATTTTGACGTGAAAAACACGAGGGCTTCTTTCGCAATCGGTATGTATTCCAGCTTTACGTTCCTCTCCTGCGCCAGCGCTTTCACTTCGCTGCCGGGATCCGGCACCAGAATCACATCGGTTTCACCGTCGATCAGCATTTTATAAGATTCTACTGTCTTGGCGTGACTTTCCGGATAGGACGGATGATTCCTATAGTTCTCAAATAAACTCCAGTAGATGTTGGACGTGATAGGGTAAGATGAGGTGGATCCGCTGATCCGCGGCATTTCCTGGTCAAAACCGTATCGAACCGCCGATTCCGAAGGTATCGCCGGAACATTTGTCCTCATGAAGTCCTGTATAAAACTCTCCAGATAAGCTGCCGCATCCAGGCGCGTTACCGGATTCGCCGGCAACAGACCTATTTCTATTTTTGAATTATCGATCACGTTGTCTTTCAGAATATCCGACGGAACATCATAGCCACTGCCGTTCAGGTATTCGTACGCCTCCTCGGCATACTCCGCGACAGAATTCACATCTTTTACTCTTTTGTCAAAAGGCGTTCTCTCTTTCATCTGGCCGCCGAGTTCCCGGACGATCCGATACTCCATAGTTACCAGTTCCTGCCGGGTCACCGGGCGGTCCGGGGAAAAGCGGCTGTCCTGCGCTACAATTCCCCGCTTCATCAGCGCAAAGACCGATGAAGCGTACCAGCTGTCCCGGGGCACGTCGCTGTACGGCATATCTCCGATGGTCTCTTCTTCCGCATCGAGAACGCGAGCCATTAAAACCGCCATCTGCGCTCTGGTCAGGGTTCTACTTCCGCAGAAATTGCCATCGCTGTCTCCCTGAAAGACACCGTTCCACGTAAGCTTTTGAAGGCCCGACGGAATCTGATGGCCCGAAATGTCATTATAAGACACCCCCTCCTCCATCGGACGGAACTCCACCTGCAGATTTTCCGGCGCGTAAGAATAAAAATATCCGTTCTCGTACGCGCTGAAGACGACAGGTTTTCCCGTGGCTTTATCGAAGCCCTGCATCCGATATCCCTCATCCCACTCGTACTCCCGATCTGCCTTCACCGCCGTCATGGTAAAATTCCCGTCTCCGTAACAGACCACGGTACCCGCCAGCATACAGAGAATAAAAACGATACACAACACCAACCTTTTCACAATTCCACCTCTCTCTCTGAAATCACATCCTTTTATAATTCATTATACCATATTCTTCGATTTTTCGCGCTGTCGGCGTATGGCCGGATATGGCGCAGCGGTTGCTTTTCTGCGGCAGCGCTGCAAAGTTAATAGTTGGAATCATGATGCCATACCGACTTCGGTTCAGTCTTCGTCCTTTTTCCTGCCCCGGCTCGTCTGCCGCCGAGAGGCAAGTATAAGTTTTTCTATACTCCCGCTTTCTTCGCTCGGCGGATCGCTGAGAAAAAACTGCAGCACCATAAGTGCAAAACGCGGTCTGCACCCGCAGTCTGACCGTTTGAACACGCTGCCCGCGACAGAAGATTTGCAGGAATCGCAAGATTTTACAGAAACATCATAATTCCGTGGTATAATTATTTTCACTGCAGACTTTACAGTAATTTTCCGAGTGCGCCGACGGCAATCGAACGGAAAAAGATCTGAACCTGCGCAGCGCTCAGCGGCGCTGCGGTGAAACTCTCTGTACGCGCAAAGCAAGCGGGCTAAACAGCTTTGCTTTTATTCAGATATTACATTATAAATCAAAACAAACTGTCTTCCGCAGATCACAATGGTGTTTTTATATCCTGCAATCTGGGTATAAATGGAAAGGAGATTTCATGAAAGATTTGCTGGATTTATTCCTGCTGTTCGCAAAGATCGGCTCCACCACTTTTGGAGGGGGGTATGCGATGCTTCCCATCATCCAGAAGGAACTGGTGGAAAAACGGGGATGGGCTACCGACGAAGAACTGATGGATTATATGGCAATAGGCCAGTGCACGCCGGGCCTGATCGCTATCAATACGGCTACCTTTATCGGCGAAAAGAGGAAAGGTATCATCGGCGGAGTCGTCGCTACTCTGGGTTTTACCGCACCGGCGCTGGTCGTCATCGTGATCGTCGCCGCCCTGCTGCAGAATTTTTCTCACTATCCTGCAGTTCAGAACGCATTTGCCGGCGTCCGCGTCTGTGTCTGTGTTCTGATTCTGAATGCAGTGCTGAGATTATGGAAAAAATCCATCGTAGATAAAATTACGCTGATGGTCTTTCTCGCGGTATTCCTCCTGACAGTGTTCACTTCTGCATCTCCGGCGGTGCTCGTCATCGCGTCAGGACTGGCAGGCGTCGTCATCAAACAATTTACGGAGGGCCGCAACAGATGATCTATCTTCAGTTATTTTATAACTTTTTCATCACCGGCCTGTTTTCCATCGGCGGAGGTCTGGCTACACTGCCTTTTCTCTACGATCTGTCGGACAAGACCGGCTGGTTCACCCATGCAGAACTGGCCAACATGCTGGCCGTATCGGAATCCACTCCGGGAGCCATCGGTATCAATATGGCGACTTATGTGGGATTTGAGACAGCGTCTCTGCCCGGCGCCGTCATCGCCACGCTGGGACTGATCGCTCCCGGAATCATCATCATTCTCATCATCGCCAAAATCCTGGAGAAATTCAGAGAAAGCCGATATGTACAGTGGGGTCTTTACGGTCTCAGGGCGGCGTCTATCGCTCTGATCGCCGCCGCAGGTCTCTCGGTAGTGCAGATCTCTCTCATACATTACAAATCGCTGGGACAAAGCGGGGTCTCCGCTCTGGACATCTTCGATATCAAAGGATTGCTTCTCGCAGTCGCAATCCTGATCGGAACCCTGATATGGAAAAAACTTCATCCCGTCATCTGGATTCTGATCGCCGCCGCCGTGGGAATTCTCTTTCATTTCGCCGGCGTCTGATCCGTACGAAACCGTCCGCTTATCCGCCGCACCGCGGATGAGTGAAAGATTCCGCTGTGTTTTCCACAAAACACGCCAATAAATATGAACAGCGCAAAGTTTTTACAGGAGGTAAATTTATGACAAAAATAGATATCTTTTCCGGTTTTCTGGGAGCAGGAAAGACAACACTGATCAAAAAACTCATAAAAGAAGCGTTTCCAGACGAGAAGGTCGTTCTCATCGAAAATGAATTCGGTGAAATCAATATCGACAGCGGATTTTTGAAAGATGCCGGCGTGGAAATTACCGAGATGAGCTCCGGCTGTATCTGCTGTACGCTGGTAGGTGATTTTGCTCAGGCCCTTCGCAGCGTAGCGGAACAGTTCTCGCCTGACAGAATCCTCATCGAACCGTCCGGTGTAGGCAAATTATCCGACGTCATCCGGGCCGTCCGCGGCGCCGAAGCTGACCTGCCGATCACGCTCAACAGTTTCGTCACCGTAGCTGACGCTAAAAAATGCAGACTGTACTCCAAAAACTTCGGAGAATTCTATCTGGATCAGATCGAAAATGCGAAAACGATTATCCTCAGCAGAACCGGCGATATGAAAGAAGATCGCCTCAAAGCCTGCATCGACATCATCCGTGCGCATAACGAAAAGGCCCGCATCATTACGACGCCGTGGAATCAGCTGACAGGCGCGCAGATTCTGGAGACTATGGAGGGAGATAAGACTCTGGCGGACGAGCTATTGGAGGAATTAGCGAAAAAGCCTGCTCATGAGCATCACCACGAACACGATCACCGTCACGGAGACGATTCCTGCTCCTGCGGCCACGACCATCACGATCATCATCACGAACACGACCACCGCCACGAAGACGATTCCTGCTCCTGCGGTCACGACCATCACGATCATCATCACGAACATGACCACCGCCACGGAGACGATTCCTGCTCCTGCGGTCATGATCATCACGATCATCATCATGACCACGATGCAGACGAAGTCTTCACCAGCTGGGGAGCAGAGACAGCACACAGATATACGAAGGACGAACTCTCCGAGGCTCTCGAGGAACTCGATCTCGGCGTAACGGGTACCGTACTCAGAGCAAAGGGCATAGTCCCTTCAGAAGACGGCGGATGGCTGCACTTCGACTATGTGCCGGGCGAATCGGAAATCCGCGAAGGAACGCCGTCTTACTCCGGCCAGATCTGTGTCATCGGTGCAAATCTCGCCCGCGACAGGCTGACAGAATTATTCCGCATCTAAAAATGGAGACAGACACACATGATGAATACAAACATGACGATTCCTGTCTATGTCTTTGCCGGTTTTTTGGAAAGCGGCAAGACACAGTTTATAAAAGATACACTTCTCGATCCGGGCTTTACCGAAAATGAAAAAACTCTGATCGTCTGCTGCGAAGAAGGCGAAGAAGAATATGATGAAGATTTCCTGAAAAAAACGAATTCCGCTCTCCTGCAGATCGAATCAAAAGATGATTTCAAAGGCGCCGCGCTGAAAAAAGCGGCGATGGAAATCATCCCTGACCGTATCATCGTAGAATACAACGGAATGTGGGAAATCTCCCTGATGGAACAGGAATTTCCCAGAAGCTGGGAAATCTATCAGATCGTAACGACAATCAATGCAGAAACCTATGAGATATATCTGAAAAACATGGGGCCGAAAATTATCGAACAGGTGGGCGTTTCGGAACTGGTCGTCTTCAACCGCTGCACGCCAAAGCTGAACAAGATGATCCGCACCACAAATGTAAAAGCGATGAATCCCCGGGCGATCATCTTTCTGGAGGACAGAAACGGCAATGCAGAAGACTATTCGGAAGGCATGCCCCTACCTTTCGACATCGACGCTCCGGTCATCGATATTACAGACGACGATTTCGGAACGTGGTACGTAGACGCGATGAACGATCCGGCCAAATATGACGGAAAGACAGTAAAAGTAAAGGTTCAGCTTCACAGACGTCCCACCGATGCTGACAACCGTTTTATCGCAGGACGTTTCGCCATGGTCTGCTGTGCTGATGATATCAGCTTTATCGCATTTTACTGCGTCATGGATCAGGCGGCTGACATCATCGAAGAAGAAGGCTGGGCTGACATCAAAGCTGTCGTCCGCACCGAATACGATGAGGAATTCCACGGCGATGCGCCGATATTATACATCACAGAATTTCAGCCCTGCGAACCTCTGAAAGACGATCTGGTCTATTTCAGATAAACAAAAAGTCCTTTTCGCAAAAGAACTACAGTAAAAACAAGACACCCTGACGTCATACAGGAGAAAGCTTCTGTATGACGTCAGGGTGATTTTTTAACCGATTTTTCTCATGCAGCAATTTTTATATTTTTTACCGCTGCAGCAGGGACACGGATCATTCCTGCCGATTTTTCTCGCTTTATTTGCGCCGGCGCCGGCAGGCAGTTTGAAATTTCTCTGGGAGAGTTTTTCGTCCTTCAATTCGGAAGGCTTATATCCCTTGCAGACCCAGATGCGGAGATTGTAGAACCATGCCGTGTAAAGCGCAAAAAACTGGTTCAGTTCCTCCAAATCGGTAAAATCGACCCCTTCCTCTGCCAGATAGTCCACCAGACCGTTTGGAGAGACATCTCTCAGCGCCATGAGATGCAGGGATTTCATCACATGTTCGATTTTCTCCCCGCCGCATTTTCGCTCGATAAAACTCCTGAGGTAGACGTACTCTGGAGAATCGTCCATACACATGCTGCCGTCGTACCGGTCAATGACGTCCATCGTCGGATAGTAATAAGTATCACCCAGACCGTACTTTTCGATAATACGCCGGTACGCTTCTTCGCTGTCGAGAAGCGTGCTGATCAGAAATCCACGTTCCTGATAGAAACCATCTTCATCTCCGGCTTTTCCGACTGCCTCCTGGAGTTCCGCCGGAGCGATGCCTCTCTGATGAGTATAATCCCAGACATCTTTCAGCTGCAGCATTGTATAGACGCCGTAGATGTTTGCCAAGGCCCCGGCAAAACGGATGATTTCCGCTTCCTTTTCTGAGCGTTCCGCCGCCGCAGCCTTCGGAATCCGCTTTTCTGAGACGGGCGGCTCTTCTCCCATTCCGTCGGTCTCCTTCGCCGATACGGAATCGAGAATCGCGATGATATTTGCCGGTACCAAAGTCTCTGCCTCTTCACCGTCTTCTCTGAGGAAAACGATCCCTTTATCGTATATATTTTTTATCTTTTCAAAATCTTCCGAACTATTCAAGCGCAGCGGTGCAGCGATCATAGCATCTATGAGAGGACGTTGTGTTCTGCCTTCATCGCTTTCGAAATAAGCTGCCGCGTTTTCCTTTATCGCTGCCTCCGCAGCATCGGTCATCTCCTGTTTTTTGGCGGCAGACGCCACTTTTACTCCGTAAAGATCGAGTATATTTTTGATCTGAGTCTTCGTATACTTGTTCAGACATTCCGACAGATTGCTTCCCTGTTCTGTTTTGATGCATAACTCTTTCAACTGCTTTATCATGTAAATTTTCCTCCCGATAAATTACTGCTTTCCATAACATTATATCGAAAAAATACGCTATTTCAACAGAGTATTTTCCCTCCTTCTCTATTTTCCCCGGGCTCCTCCTTCGCTCTGTCCGGCGCATTTCTCTTTCTCTCCTGTCCATTTTGATCTTTTTACGAATACTTTTTCTCATTCTGGAGATACTCACTGTGAATCACGAAAACCACACAGGAGCTCCTTATGGATAAAAAATATCGAGACAGCAAAGACACAGCCCTC